>NZ_JBIVPJ010000034.1:0-63350 GCF_044754585.1 Streptomyces sp. NPDC093065
GCAGGCGAGTTATGCGGCGGCGAATGCGTTTATGGATGCGTTTGCTGTGTATCGGCGGGGGTTGGGGTTGCCGGCGCAGTCGCTGGCCTGGGGGCCCTGGGCGCAGGAGACCGGCATGTCGGGAAGCGCCGAGGCCCGAGCCCGCTTCCGGACGCACAGCGGCGGCATCACGGCACTCGCCACCGACGAGGGCCTCGCGCTCCTCGACGCGGCAGGCCGCACCGGGCAGGCCGCACTGGTCCCCGTACGGCTCGACCTGGCGGCACTGAGGTCCGCCGGCCAAGGGGTCCCCGAGCTGCTGCTCGGCCTCGTGCCGCCGGCCCGGCGCAGTGCGGTCGGCAGCGGTCACGAAGACCTGGCCGACCGCCTCTCCCGGCTTCCGGCCGCGGACCGCCTGGACGTCGTGCGGGAGCTGGTCCGGGAGCACGTGGCCGCTGTGCTCGGCCATTCCACGGCCGAGGTGGTCGAGCTGGACCGCGCCTTCCAGGACCTCGGATTCGACTCGCTCACAGCCGTCGAACTGCGCAACAGGCTCAGCTCGGTCACCGGCACCCAGCTGTCCGCCACGCTCGTCTTCGACCATCCGACCCCCGAGGTCCTCGCCGACTACCTCGTGGCGGAGTTCACCGACGAGGACCGTGAGGCCGAAGAGGCCGCGGCACCCGTCGTCGCCGTCGACGAACCGATCGCGATCGTCGGAATGGCGTGCCGCTACCCCGGCGGGGTCAACTCGCCCGAGGACCTCTGGCGGCTGGTGTCGGCCGGCGGCGACGGCATCACGCCGCTGCCCGGCGACCGTGGCTGGGACCTCGACGAATGGCTGGGCGCGGGCGCGGCCGACGGCCCCGAGGTACAGGGCGGATTCGTCGAAGACGCCCCCTGCTTCGACGCCGCGTTCTTCGGCATCAGCCCCAACGAGGCGCTGGTGATGGACCCGCAGCAGCGCATGCTTCTGGAGACGTCCTGGGAAGCGCTGGAGCGGGCGGGTATCGCCCCGGCGACCCTGCGCGGAAGCGCCACCGGCGTCTTCGCCGGGGCCATGCACACCGAGTACGACCCCGGCATGTTCGGCACTCTCGACCACACCGCCGGCTACCGGGCCACCGGGCTCTCCCAGAGCGTCGTCTCCGGACGGGTCTCCTACGCTCTCGGCTTCGAAGGCCCCGCGGTGACCGTCGACACGGCCTGCTCCTCGTCTCTCGTGGCGCTGCACTGGGCGATCCAGGCGCTGCGCCAGGGCGACTGCTCGCTCGCCCTCGCGGGCGGGGTGACGACGATCGTCACCCCCAGTGCCTTCGTGAACTCCGGCGACCGCAGCGAACTCGCCTCCGACGGCCGGTGCAAGTCCTTCTCCGCCGATGCCGACGGCATCGGCTGGGCGGAGGGTGCCGGTGTCCTCGTCGTGGAACGGCTCTCGGACGCCCGCCGCAACAACCACGAGGTCCTGGCAGTGGTCCGCGGCAGCGCCATCAACCACCACGGTGCGTCCAACGGCCTGACGTCGCCCAACGGTCCCTCGCAGGAACGCCTCATCCGACGGGCCTTGGCCACGGCAGGACTGCAGCCCGCCGAAGTGGACGCGGTCGAGGGACACGGCACCGGCACTCCGCTCGGTGACTCCATCGAGGTGCGCTCGCTGCTGTCGACGTACGGTCAGGACCGGACCGACGACCGGCCGCTGTGGCTCGGCTCGGTGAAGTCCAACATCGGCCACACCCAGTCCGCGTCCGGTGTCGCCGGCATCATCAAGATGGTCATGGCGCTGCGGCACGAACAGCTGCCGATGACCCTGCACAGCCAGGAAGCCGCGACCGACGTCGACTGGGCGTCGGGGCACGTGCGGCTGCTGCGCGAGACGGTGCCGTGGTCCGCAACCGGCGGCAGGCCGCGCCGGGCCGGTGTCTCGTCGTTCGGGTTCAGCGGTACCAACGCACACACCATCATCGAGCAGGCGCCCGAGCCCGAGCGGCCGAGCACCGGGGAGGAGCCGCGGCCCGAGCAGGAAGGCCCGCTGCTGCCCTGGACGCTGAGCGCCCGCGGCCGCGACGCACTGCCCGCTCAGGCGGAACGGCTCCTCGCCCACGTCACCGCGCGGCCCGAACTCGACCCCCTGGACGTGGCGTACTCGCTGGCCACCTTCCGTCCTCCGCTGCCGCACCGGGCCGTGGTCACCGGCACCGGGCGGGACGACCTGCTGCGCGGCCTCGCCGCCCTCGCCCAGGGCGGCGAGGACCCCGGACTCACCGTGGGTGCCGTCCGCTCCGGCGGAAGAGTCGCCTTCCTCCTCCCGGGCCAGGGCGCCGTGCGGCCGGGCACCGGCCGGGACCTGTACGCCGCCTTCCCCGTTTTCGCCGACGCCCTCGACACGGTGTGCGCGAGGTTCGACCGGCTGCTGGACCGGCCGCTGCGCGAGGTCATGTTCGCCGACGAGAGTTCCGTGCCGGGCAGGCTCCTGGAGCAGACCACGTTCGCGCATGCCGCGCTGTTCGCGCTGGAGGTCGCACTCTTCCGGCTGCTGGAGTCATGGGGCGTGCGGGCCGACTTCCTGGCAGGGCACTCCGCGGGCGAGATCGCCGCGGCGCACCTCGCGGGAGTGCTGTCGTTGAAGGACGCCGTCAAACTGGTCGCGGCACGCGGCACCCTGGTGCAGGAACTGCCCGCAGGCGGAGCCATGGTGGCGATCGGGGCGAGTGAGGACGAGGTACGTCCGATGCTGACCGACGACACCGAGCTCGCCTCGGTCGACGGCCCGGCCTCCGTGGTCCTGTCCGGCGACGAGGAGGACGTGCTCCGCATAGCGGCCCACTGGGAGGACCGGGGCCGCACCACGCGCCGGCTCCCCGCCAGGCGCGCGCTCAACTCGCCGCTGATGGACGACATCGTGGAGGACCTGGCCGACGTGGCGGACGAGCTGTCGTTCGACGCGCCCCGCATCCCCCTCGTATCCACGGTGACCGGTCGCCTCGCCACCGAGGACGACCTGGATGAACCGGAGCACTGGAGCGGGCAGTTGCGGGAGACGGTCCGGCTCCAGGACGCGATCCGCACCCTGGAGGCCGAGGGCGTCACCCGGTTCGTGGAACTCGGCGCCGACGGCGCGCTGCTCGCCGCGGTCTCGTCCTGCCTGACCGAGGAGACGGGCGAGGTGACCCTCGCCCCGGCGCTCGAACAGGGCAGGCCGGAAGCCGCGGCCGCTCTCCACGCGGCCGGGACGCTGCACGCGTCCGGCGTGGAGGTGGACCTGAAGCGCCTGTTCGCGGGCCGGGGCGCCCGCAGAGTGGAGCTGCCCCCGTACGCCTTCCACCGCCGCCGGTACTGGGCCGAGATGGACACCCTCGCCCGTGGCGGCGAGCCGGGCACGGAAGCCGCCGACGACGCCACCAGGACGGGCCGAGAACCCGCTGCCGGGCCGGACCCGGCCGGGCTGCGCCGACGTCTCGCCGGACTGTCGGCGGACCGGCAGGAGCGTGAACTGGGCCGGCTCGTGCGGCAACTGGCCGCGGATCTGCTGGGCCACGAGACGGCGGACGCGGTCGACGCGGACCTGTCGTTCCCCGAGTCGGGCTTCGACTCGCTCGCCGCCGCGCGCCTGCGTGACCGGATGAACGCGGAGACCGGACTGAACCTTCCGGTGACCGCGGTCTTCGACCACCACAGCCCGGCCCGGCTCGCCCGGCACCTGCGCACCGAACTGGCCGCTGGCGAAGCGGTGTCCGCCGTGGCGGCCGGCGAAGCTCCGGCGGAATCCGGCGGCGACGGGCGGGGCGACATGCTGCGCACTCTGTTCCGGGAGGCCGTCGGCGACGGCCGGCTCTACGAGGGCCTGGACATGCTGAGCGCCGTGGCGGCGATGCGGCCCGCCTTCGGCACCGTCACGGAGCTCGCGGAGCCGCTGCGGCCGGTGCGGCTCGCCGACGGCCCGGCACGGCCCCGGGTGCTCTGCGTCGGCACCCCCACGGCGATGTCCGGGATCTACCAGTACACCCGTCTTGCCGCGCACTTCAAGGGCGTCCGCGAGGTGACCGCGCTGCCGGTGCCCGGATTCGCCCCCGGTGAGCCGCTGCCCCGCTCCGCCGACGTGCTGGTGGAGACGCTGGCCGGGACGGCCCGGTCGGCCGCCGACGGCGAGCCGTTCGTCCTCCTCGGCCACTCCTCGGGCGGCGCTCTCGCCTACGCGACCGCGGCCCTGCTGGAGGACGCGGGACAGCCGCCCGCCGCGGTCGTCCTGCTGGACACCTACGCCATCGAGTCCGGCGACCCGGCCGAGCGGGCGGAGCAGGAACAGGGCGGCCAGGGCACCGGGTTCGACACGGCCATGCACGCCATGGCGGCGGGGATGCTCGACCGCGAGGCAGAGTACGGTCCGTTCGACAGCATCCGGCTGTCGGCCATGGCCCACTACATCGGACTGCTGTCCGGGCTGCGTCTGCCCGGGATCACGGCACCGGTGCTGTTCGTGCGGCCCGAGGAGGCGGCCGGGACGTCCGGCCCCTGGACCGCGGGGGACAGCGTGCAGGTACCCGGCGACCACTTCGGCATCGTCGAACAGCACGCCGCCGCCACGGCGGAAGCCGTGGAGAAGTGGCTGACGTCGGTCGCGGACCGCGACGGTGAGGAGAAGCACTGAATGTACGAGTCGGACGACGCGGAGATCTACGACCTGATCCACCAGGGCCGCGGCAAGGACTACGCGGTCGAGGCGGACGAGATCATCGGCCGCATCCTGGACGCCCTGCCGGGTGCCGCCTCCCTGCTCGACGTCGCCTGCGGCACCGGTAACCACCTCCGGTACTTCCACAAGACGTTCGCCCACGTGGAGGGTGTCGACCTCTCGCAGGACATGCTGACCACGGCGGCCTCGCGGCTGCCCGGAGTGCCCCTGCACCTCGGCGACATGCGCGACTTCGACCTGGGACGCTCCTTCGACGCGGTGACGTGCCTGTTCAGCTCGGTCGGCCACATGCGCACCACGGCCGACCTGGACCGGGCGCTGGCCCGTCTGGCGCGCCACACCGTCCCGGGCGGGGTCGTCGTGGTGGATCCCTGGTGGTTCCCGGACACCTTTCTGCCCGGGTACGTCGCCGGTGACGTGGTCCGGGACGACGGCCGCACCGTCGCCCGGGTCTCGCACTCGGTGGTCGAGGGCAACGCGACCCGGATGAGCGTGCACTACCTGGTGGCCGATGCCGACTCCGGTGTGCGGCACTTCACGGAGACCACGCACATCACCCTCTTCACCAGGGAGGAGTACGAAACCGCCTTCGTCCGGGCGGGGCTGGCGCCTCGGTACCTGGGAGCGGGACCGGGCCGCCGGGGTCTGTTCGTCGGCGTGCGCGCGACGGGTGACTGACCGGATGCCCACCGTCGCCTTCGGCGCGTACGAGACGTGGTACCGCGTGACCGGCCGACTGGAGCAGGGCGGCCGGCCACCGGTCGTCGTGATCCACGGCGGTCCGGGCAGCACCCACGACTACCTGCTGAACCTTGCGGTGCTCGCCGACCTCGGCTGGCCCGTCGTCCACTACGACCAGCTCGGCAACGGCGCTTCCACGCACCTGCCCGACCAGGACGCCGGCTTCTGGAACGTGGACCTGTTCCTCGCGGAGCTGGACAACCTGCTGCGGCGGCTGGGGGTCGCGGGGAACTACGTGCTTCTCGGTCATTCCTGGGGAGGCATGCTCGGTGCCCGGCACGCCGCCGCGCGCCCGCCGGGGTTGCGCGGACTGGTCGTGGCCGACGCCCCCGCCTCCTACCCGATGTGGCTGCGGGAGGCGGCCCGGCTGCGGGCCGCCCTGCCCGAAGGCGTGGACGCGGCGCTACGGGCCCACGAGGAGGCGGGCACCACCGACACCGAGGAGTACTTCTCGGTGATGCGGGCCTACTACGACCGGCATGTGTGCCGGATCAGTCCGTGGCCCCGCGAGTACCTCGCCTCGTTCATGGAGATGCACAACGACCCGACGGTGTACTACGCCATGAACGGGCCGAGCGAGTTCCACGTCGTGGGCAGCTTGCGCGACTGGTCGGTCGTCGAGGACCTGCCGTCGATCGACGTGCCCACGCTCGTGGTGTCGGGCCGGCACGACGAGGCCACCGAGGCCACGGTCCGGCCGTACCGCGAACTGGTGCCCCGGGCCCGCTGGGAGATCCTGGAGGAGTCCAGCCACGTGCCGCACCTGGAGGAGCCGGAGCGCTTCCTGACCCTGCTCGCCGAGTTCCTGCTGGAGCTGGGGTGACCGGCCCGGCGGCCGGGAACAGGGGAGGGTAGGGGTACCCGGAGCGGACCGCCGATCACAAGGTGGACGGCATGGAGAACGACGGCCGACACGGCACCGCGATCGTGTTCCCCGGGATGGGCCCGTCCCGCTTCGCCGACGTGGGCAAGTTCATGGTGATCAACCCCTTGGCCCGGCGGCTGGTCGAGCTTGCCGACGAGACGCTGGGCTATCCCCTCGTGGAGCGCTTCCGCGCGGCGGAGGGCGACTACAGCGAGTACGCACAGGTCGCCTTCCTCGTGAACTGCCTCGCGATGGCGCAGTGGGCGGAGACGGAACTCGGCATGGTGGCTGACGTCTGCACGGGGCCCAGCTTCGGGGAGAAACCCATGGCGGCGTACGCCGGGTCGCTGACGGCGGAGCGGGCGGTGTGGATGACGGCGCGCATCGCCCGTTGCATGGAGGAGTACTTCCGCGACGAGCACCAGGACGTCGTCACGCAGTCGTTCGTGCGCACCCCCGAGGCCCGGCTGCGGGAGATCCTCGGCGAGTTGGACGAGGCGGGCGAGTGGTACGAGATCTCCTGTCACCTCGACGACGACTTCCACATGCTGTCGCTGCGGGAGTCACGCCTGGAATGGCTGCTCGGCCGCCTGCGGGCCGGTGGCGGTCTGCCGCTCTACGCGATGCGGCCGCCGATGCACTGCGCGGCGTTCGGTGCGCTGCGTGACAGGGTGGAGGCGGAGGTCTTCGCCGAGCTGGACTTCGCCGACCCGGCACTGCCCGTGGTCTCCGCCCAGGACGGCGGTGCGGTCACCACGGCCGACGGTGTGCGGACCCTGCTGCTCGACAGCTTCGTGCGTCCGCTGCGCTGGCCCGCCGCGGTGGCGGCGCTGGAGGAGCGAGGGGTGCGTACCGCGTACGTGGTGGGGCCCGACAGCCTCTTCGGCAGGGTCGGCACGACCACCCGTACCTTCGACGTCGTCCAGGCCCTGCCGAAGGCCTCGCTGATGCCGCGGTTCAGGCCGTCGGCTCGGTCATGACCCGGAGGGTCTCCCACAGCACGGCGGGGGTCGCGAACGACTCCAGGGACAGCGCGTCGTCCTGGAACCTGGTGTTGTAGGAGGACTCGAGGTGCGCGAGCAGTTCCACGGTTCCGAGGGAATCGAGACCCAGCTCTCTCATACTCGTATCCGGCTCAAGTGGCTCGTCCGGAGCGAGAAAAGGAAGATGACGGCGAAGCGCTTCCTCGAACTGCTCGTCCCACATACCCAGTTCCTCATTTCTGTATTCCGTGCGACCGTAAAAGCAGCATAGCAGCGCGCAGTTGGCCGGTGTCCTGAAAAATAAATTCGTCTCGAAGGGGCAGGAATGACGGGGATGCGGCACGCCTTGCACGCGCGCTTTCTGCGGGGGCTCGAACTGTCCCCGCACGGTCTGGCGGTGAGGTCCGGGCGGGAGTCCGTCACCTACGCCGGGGCCCATCGGCGTGCGCTCGCCTGGGCGGGCGCGATCGACCGCGCGGTGCCGCGGGAGTCGAGGGTGGTGGGCGTCCTCGGTACCGGTGGGGTCCACACCTGCGTGGGCGTGCTCGCCGCGCTGTACGCGGGCGCCACCGTGGTGCCGCTGCACCCGGACTTCCCCGCCGCCAGGACGGCGCACATGGCCGAGGCCGCGGGCGTCAGGCTGCTGCTGACGGACGGCGGAGCCGGGCCCGAGACCGGCCCGGTGCCCGTGTTCGACCTGGGCGGCGGGCCCGCCGGCGCCCCGTTGCCGACGCCTCTGCCCGTCGACCCGTCCGACCACGCGTACATCCTGTTCACGTCCGGCTCGACCGGCCGGCCCAAGGGCGTGCCCCTCACCCATGCCGGCCTCGGCCACTACTTCCGCCTGGTGGACGAGCGCTACGACTTCACACCGGACGACGTCTTCTCGGGAACCTTCGACCTCAACTTCGACTGCTCCGTGTTCGACCTGTTCTCCGCCTGGGGAGCAGGCGGGAGCCTGGTCCGTACACCTCCCTACGCCTACCGCGACCTGCCGCGGCACCTCGCCGACGAGCAGGTGACGGTGTGGTTCTCCACACCCAGCGCGATCGGTCTCGCCCGGCGCACCACAGGTCTCGCCGAGGGCTGCCTGCCGACGCTGCGCTGGAGCTTCTTCGCGGGGGAGGCGCTGCGGTGCGAGGACGCGGCGTACTGGCAGCGGGCGGCCGCCGGCTCCGCGCTGGAGAACCTGTACGGGCCGACGGAACTGACCATCACCATCGCACGGCACCGGTGGGATCCGGCGACCTCACCGGAGCTGGCGGTCAACGGAGTGGTGCCCATCGGCTTCGTGCACGACGGGCACGAGCACCTCGCGGTCGACGGCGAGCTGTGGGTGTCCGGGCCGCAGATGGCCGCCGGATATCTCGATCCCACCGACGACGAGGGGCGCTACGTGCGGCGCGACGGCGTCACCTACTACCGCACCGGCGACCAGGTGAGCCGGGCGCCGGACGGACAGCTCCGCTATCTCGGGCGCCGCGACAACCAGCTCCAGATCCAGGGGCGCAGAGTGGAACCCGCCGAGATCGAGCACGCGCTGCGGGCCTGCCCCGGGGTCGAGGACGCCGTCACCGTGGGGGTGCCCTCCGGGGCGGGGACGGAGTTGTTCGTCTTCTACACCGGTGATCGGGTGCCGCCCGGAAAGCTGGCGAAGAATGTGGGGGAATCGGTTCCGGCGGCACTGGTTCCCCGGCATTACCGGCATGTGGCGGAGCTACCGCTCAACGGTAATCGCAAGACGGACCGGCGGGCACTTCTGGCCGAAGCGGAGAAGGAACTGCGGGCGCTGGGAATTCCGGGTTGATGCCCGGAACGGCAATGGCCGGGTCCGGGTCACGAGGAAGGGACCGGTGAATCCGGGGACTCCGGAGTTTCCGGGGTTTCCGCGGAACCCGTCATGAGCACCCGGCGCAGTACTCCCGGGGGTGCCGGGCAGGCCTGCCACTCCACGGGGTGGCCGAGTGAGACCTCTTCGAACCGCACGCCGTCGTGCCACGTGGTCCGCGGGATGTGCAGGTGGCCGTAGACCACGGTCACCACGTTGAACCGCCGGTGCCACTCCGCGGTGGCCTCCGTTCCGCACCACTGGGCCAGCTCCGGGTGCCGCAGCGCCCTCGTGGGGGCGCGCACCAGCGGGTAGTGATTGACCAGGACGAGCGGCAGGTCCGGGGAGCAGTCCGCGAGCCGCCGCTCCGTCAGCGCGGCGCGATGCCGGCACCACTCGTCGACGCCCGGGTACGGGTCGGAGTGCAGCAGGAACTCGTCACTGCACATGACGCCGGTGCTCTGGGCGTAGGCGAGCCCTTGTTCCTTGGTGCGGGCGCCGGCCGGGCGGAACGTGTAGTCGTACCCCACGAACAGGGGCGCCACGGTCACCGGACCGCCCTGCCCGGTCCACACCGGGTAGGGGTCCTCGGGGGTGACCACGCCGAGCCGGCGGCACATCCGGACCAGGTGCAGGTAGCGGGCCTCCCCGCGCAGGCCCACCTCGTCGCTGCTGTGTGTCCACAGCTCGTGGTTGCCGGGTGCCCAGACCACGCGGGCGAACCGGTCGGCGAACAGGCCGAGCGCCCATTGGATGTCGGCGACCCGTTCGGCCACGTCTCCGGCCACGATCAGCCAGTCGTCCGGGTCGGGAGGGTGCAGGCTCTCCACGATGACGCGGTTCTCGCTGTGCGACACGTGGAGGTCGCTGATGGCCCACAGGCTGCTCCGACCGGACGACGGCTCCCGCAATGTCGTCGTCAAGGACGCCGCCCGGAGTGCCGCGGTGCGTCCGGCGCCAGACGCTCCCGGACGACCCGGATCAGATCCGCCTGATGGTCGGTGAGGAAGAAGTGCCCGCCGGGATACGTCCGGAGATCGAACCCCGCGGACGTGTGTACGGACCAGGCGTCGGCCTCGTCGGCACTGACCCGCGGGTCGCTGTCGCCGGTGAAGACCGTGATGGGGCAGGTGAGCGGCGGCCCGGGGCGGTAGCGGTAGGTTTCCGCCGCCCGGTAGTCCGCACGCAGCGCCGGCAGCGCCATGCGCACCACCTCGGGATCACCCAGGACGCGGGGATCGGTGCCGCTCAGTTCCCGCACATCGGCGAGCAGACCCTCGTCGTCGCGCAGGTGCACACGCTCGTCCCGGAAACGGGACGGGGCGCGTCGGCCGGAGGCGAAGAGATGACACACGTCGGTGCCGCCTGCCTGGAGCAGCCGGGCGATCTCGAAACCGAGCGTGGCGCCGAGACTGTGGCCGAAGAAGGCCACCCGCCGCCCGCCCACCGGACCGAGCGCGTCGGTGATCCGGCGAGCCAGTTCCGGGACGTCGTCCACGAGGGCCTCGTGCCGGCGGTCCTGGCGGCCGGGGTACTGCACGGCCGCGACGTCCAGCACGGGCGAAAGGGCCCGCGAAAGGGGGAAGAAGAAAGATGCCGAGCCCCCCGCGTGAGGCAGGCAGACAAGAAGGACTTCCTGCGAGCGTGCGGCCGCATGCGTGGCGCCGGGTGCGCCCAGGAATCTTCTGAACCACAATTCTTGAGCGGCTGTCGGGGGCGTCATGAAAGCGTCCGGTCCTTACGTTACCGAGCATTTCCCCCGCAGGCGTGCGTGGGTCTTCCGCGGCGACACATGAACGGGGGCCCGTTCCGGGCAGTGGGATTGACACGGGGGAATGTCCACCGCTTTTCCGGAACGAACCGCCCCGTCCACGCATTGCACTTCCAAGCCGTTTCGCGTCCGGCAGGCGGCTCGCTGTCCGGTCTGGATACCGATTAACCGTAAGTTGGGGGCAGATCTTCCAATACCCCTATCTACCCCTTACCGGCGCAGAATCGATGCTCTTTCAGCCGCTGATCCAGCCGTGGCCGCGCACCACCGCGGAGACGACTCCGCGGACGGCCTTCACCTGGGCGGCCGTGAGCGTGTCGACGCCGTCGAGTAGGGCTTCCGTGAGCTCGGCCTGGAAACGGTCGGCCGGCGCGCGGTCCACCCCCGCCGCCGGGGCCTTCGCTGCCTGCGGGGTGATGCGATTGGGGGACGGCTGGTAGGAGAGTCGGATCTCCGACGCCTTCGGCCCCTTCTCTCCCGATTCCATGAAGAACTCGACGGAGCTGCCCGCCTGGTAAAGGTACTTCTCGTCGACCAGGTCGTTGGCGTGCATGAAGACGTCTTCACCTCCGTCCTCGGGAGCGATGAATCCGTAACCCTTGACCTCGTCGAACCTCAGAACCTTGCCTACCGTCAACACAGCCATACCTCCAACGCACACCAGAAGAAACGACGGATGCCCGCAACCCCGGGCATCGCGTCACGCCGGGGAATCTACAGTTCTTCGCCCGAATTTGCGAGCGGTCCGGTGGTGCAGCTTGCGTCAATGAGTCGAAATCCCTGGAGCCGCAGTCCGGTTGAAGTCCATACTGCCCCCATGCAGCAGGCTGAGAACGTTCCCCTGTCCGTGCAACCGACCACCATTAAGGGCCTGATGGTGATCCGGATGAAACAGATGAGCGATGAGCGCGGTACGGTCCGAGAGTTCTACCGCGAGTCGGCCTTCCTCGGCGCAGGCCTCCCCAGCCTGGGGCCCTTCACCCAGATCAACGTGATGGAGACGCGGCGGGGCGCCCTGCGAGGACTGCACGGCGAGGACACGCACAAGCTCGTGGCCGTGGCCGAGGGCGAGGCGTTCGGTGCCTACGTCGACGCCCGCACCGATTCCCCCACGTTCGGCAGGACCGCCACGGTCCGACTGACCAAGGGCACGCAGGTCCTGGTCCCGCGCGGGGTGTGCAACGGGTTCCAGTCGGTGAGTCCCGGAGTGACCCAGTACCTGTACTCCTTCGACCAGGAATGGCGGCCCGGGATGGCAGGGACGTCGGTGCATCCGCTCTCTGCGGAACTGGCGATTCCGTGGCCGCTTCCAGTCGACCCTTCCAACCGTGCCGCGATCTCCGCCAAGGACGCCGGTGCGCCGTCTTCGGTGGCCGGTTCGCCCACCACATGAGCCCGGGGACCACCGGGAACCGCGGCGTTGTGAGGCGTCGGCGGGCCGTGCCGCCGCCTCGACGTGGTCCCCCACGAGGGCCCCAGCCCAGGGGGTCCTAGGGGTGGGACCTGGTGGGGGTCCGCATTAGCGTTCCAGCGCATACGGCGATGCGGTGAATCGGGGGGTATTGCATGCTCGTGCACGACATCCTGGACGGGGCGGTGGCAGAGTGCCCGGACGCCCGAGCGGTTCAGGACAGGTCAGGTGCCTGGAGCTATGCACGGCTCGGCGAGTACAGCCACGCATTCACGCGGTGGCTGCACCGGCAGGGTGTCGAGGCCGGTGACCGTGTCGTGGTCCGCCTGCCGACCGCACGCGAACTGGTGGCGCTGTTCTACGGAACCTCCCGACACGGCGCCGTGTTCGTGCCGCTCAACCCGGAGATGAAGACGTTCCAGCTCGGTTCGGTCGTCGAGAGCGCCGACCCCGCTCTCGTGATCTCCGACGCGGCCGGTGCCGTCGCGTTGAGCGAGGTCACCTCCCTGCCCGTCCACGACATCGCGACGGTGTGGGCCGAGGTCGAGGCGCTCCGTGACGAGGGCGGACCGCAGCAGCCCGGCGCAAGGGTGGCCGAGGACGCGCTCGCGGTGCTGATCTACACCTCGGGGAGCACCTCCGCGCCCAAGGCCGTGATGGGCCCGCACGCCCAGGTCACCTTCGCGGCGAGCGCGATCCAGGCGGTCCTGGGCTACCGGCACGACGACGTCGTGTTCTGCCGCTTCCCCATGTCCTGGGATTACGGCCTGTACAAGGTGCTGCTGTCCGGTCTGGGCCGCTCGGAACTGGTCCTGGCCGGGGAGGAGTCGGACCTGATGCTGCTGCGGCGCATGTGTGAGACCGGGACGACGGTGGTGCCCGTGGTGCCGTCCCTCGCCTCCATGATCACTACGTTGGTGCGACGGGATCCGGGCTCGGTGCCGCCGGTGCGCATGGTCACGAACACGGGTGCCGCGCTGCCCCGCGCGACGATCGAAGCGCTGCGCGCGGCCTTTCCCGGTGTCCGGGTGGTGCGTCAGTTCGGGCAGACGGAGTGCAAGCGCGTGTCGATCGTGCTGCCCGAGGAGGACCAGGACAAGCCCGGCTCCGTCGGTCTGCCCCTTCCCGGCACCGAGGTGCTGATCCTCGACGCCGAGGGCAACCGTCTCCCCGCGGGCGAGACCGGGGAGATCGTGGCCGTGGGACCGCATGTGATGCCCGGCTACTGGCGTGCCCCCGAGCTGACCGCCCGAACGTTCCGGCGAGATCCGGAAACGGGCGTGCTGCGGCTGCACACCGGCGACTACGGCCGTCTCGATGCCGACGGTCACCTGTACTTCGAGGGCCGCCGCGACGACATCTTCAAACGCAAGGGCGTCCGTATGAGCACCGTGGAGATCGAAGCCGCAGCGATGGACATACCCGGGGTACGCGCGGCCACCGCTCTGCCGCCGAGCGACGACACCGACCTCTCCGTGTGTGTGGAGAGCGACCTCACGCCGCAGCAGGTGCTCAGGGAGCTGAGCCGGCGCCTCGAACCGCAGAAGGTTCCGGCGGTGTGCCACGTGGTCGACGAACTCCCGCTCACCGTGCACGGCAAGCAGGAACGGCGCGAGCTCGCCCGGACACTCGCCGGAGCCCGCCGGTGACCCGCTACGACGCACTCGCCCGGCGCTTCGGCACACCGCTCTACGTGTACGACCTGGACCGGGTGACCGCCGCCCGGGACGACCTGTTCGCCGCGCTTCCCGAGTCGTTCGACGTGTTCTACGCGCTGAAGGCGAACCCGCACCCCGAGGTGGCGGGAGCGCTGCGCGAGGCACCGGGCAGAGCGTGCCGGGCGGAGATCAGCTCCACCGGGGAACTGGCGGCGGCCCTCGCCGCCGGGTACGCGGCGGCGGACTGCCTGTACACCGGTCCCGGCAAGACCGAGGGCGAGCTCGACGAGGCCATCGGCAGCGGCGTGCGGACCTTCTCCGCCGAGTCCACCACGGACCTCGCCCGCATCGGCTCGGTCGCCCTCCGGCACGGTGTGGTCGCCGAGTGCCTGCTGCGGGTCAACAGCGCCTCCGCGAGCGCCCGGACCAGCATCCGCATGACCGGCACCCCCTCGCAGTTCGGCTTCGACAGCGAGACCCTGCCCGAGGTGCTGCCCGCCCTGCGAAACACCCCGGGCACCCGACTCGCGGGCGCGCACTTCTTCCCCCTCAGCAACGCCAAGGACGAGGCCGGCCT
This sequence comes from Streptomyces sp. NPDC093065, assembly GCF_044754585.1. Classification (NCBI taxonomy): domain Bacteria; kingdom Bacillati; phylum Actinomycetota; class Actinomycetes; order Kitasatosporales; family Streptomycetaceae; genus Streptomyces; species Streptomyces sp. NPDC093065. The sequence continues at coordinate 14,507 of NZ_JBIVPJ010000034.1, forward strand.
CGTCGCCGAGTTCGAGCACACCATCGCCCTGGCGGCGCGGATGCGGGACGAGCACGGTCTGCCGCTCGACTTCCTCGACATCGGCGGCGGCTTCTCGGTGCCCTACGCGGTGCCGGGCGACCGCGCGGTCTACCACGGACTGCGCAGCGGTCTCGAGGCCGCGCTCGACCGGCACCTGCCGGAGTGGCGGGCCGGCGCACCCAGGATCGCCTGCGAGTCCGGCCGGTACCTCGTCGGCGACAGCGGCACCCTGCTGAGCTCGGTCGTCAACATCAAGGAAAGCAGGGGCCGTTCCTTCGTCGTCCTCGACGCGGGCATCAACACGCTCGGAGGCATGTCGGGCCTCGGCCGGCTGCTGCCGGTGGCAGTGGAACCGGAGGAAGACAGCCCGGCGGCCGTCACCGCGAGCCTCGTCGGACCGCTGTGCACACCGGGCGACGTCCTCGGACGGGAGATCAAGCTGCCGTCGCTCGCTCCCGGCGACACCGTGGCCGTCCCCAACACCGGTGCCTACGGCGCCACCGCCAGCCTGCTGACGTTCCTCGGGCGCCCCGCGCCGGCGGAGGCCGTCGTCCGCGGCGACGAGGTGGTGTCGGTTTCCAGGCTGCGGTACGAGCGCGTCCACGAAGCGGACCGGCCGGAGCGGCGGGAGACGGCCCCGTGACCGGCCCGCACGCCCTGGCGCCGACGGGCCGCAGCGTCCTCGTCAGCGGACTGGCGTCCGACGCCCACACCTGGAATCTGATGTACCTCCAACTGGTGATCGAGGAACTCGGCCACCCGGTCATCAACCTGGGCCCGTGCGTGCCCGACGAGCTTCTCGTCGGCGAGTGCCTGCGGAGTGCTCCCGGGCTCGTCGTCCTCAGCAGCGTCAACGGCCACGGCACCCAGGACGGGCGGCGGCTCATCCGCACGCTGCGCCGGCACAGGCGGCTCGCCACCACACCGGTGGTCATCGGCGGCAAGCTCGGCATCACCGAGGAGGGGAGCGAGGAGCGGGTACGCCAACTGCTGGCGGCCGGGTTCGACGCCGTCTTCGAGGACGGCACGGACGCGGTGGCGCTCTTCAAGGACTACGTCGGTGCGCTCACCGGCGACCGGCACGCGGCGTCGTGAGCGGCTTCGCCGACTTCGTGGCGCAGCAGGCCGCCGCCGGGCGGCTCGTCGTGCAACCGAGGATGGGCTTCGCCACCCCCGAGGAGATGCGTGCCGGACTGATCGCCACCAAGTCGGCGACGGCGACCACGGTCGGCACCGTCACCGTCGACAGCTACACCCGGGTCGGCGACCTGGCGGCCGCCCGCGCCGCCCTGCGCCGGGGGGCCGGTCTCAACGGCTATCCCCTGGCCACCCACGACGCGGCCACCACCCGGCGGATGCTCGAGGGCGTACACGACGACACCTTCCCCGTGCAGGTGCGGCACGGATCGGCGGCACCGCAGCACATCTTCGCCGCGTCGCTCGGAGCCGGCCTCGACGCCACCGAAGGCGGGCCGGTGTCCTACTGCCTGCCCTACGGCCGGGTGCCGCTGGAGGTGTCCGTACGCAACTGGGCCGCGGCCTGCCGGCTGCTGGCACGCACCCGGGACCTGGGCGCGCGGCCGCACCTGGAGACCTTCGGCGGCTGCATGCTCGGTCAGCTCTGCCCGCCCGGCCAGCTTGTCGCGATCAGCGTGCTGGAGGCGCTCTTCTTCCGCCAGCACGGCCTCGACGACGTCTCGGTCAGCTACGCGCAACAGGCCAACGCGGACCAGGACAGGGAAGCGGTCCTGGCGCTGCGCCGCCTGTGCACCGAGTTGCTCACCCCGCTGGGGATCGAGTGGCACGTCGTCGTCTACGCCTACATGGGCGTCTACCCGACGACCGACGAGGGCGCCCTCGGCCTGCTGGCCCGGGCCGCCGAACTCGCGGTGACGACCGGCGCGCCGCGGCTCATCGTCAAGACGGTCGCCGAGTCTCGCCGGATCCCGACGGTCCAGGAGAACGTGGCCGCGCTGGAGCACGCCGCCGCCGCGGCGAGGTCGGCGGCCGGCCCCCAGGACCCGACGGCCGACTCACAGACGTACGCCGAGGCCCGCGCGCTGATCGACGCGGTGCTCGGCCTCGGGCCCGACCTGGGCGATGCCCTGCTGACGGCGTTCGGGCGGGGCCTGCTGGACATCCCTTTCTGCCTGCACCCCGACAACGCCGGACGCAGCCGCAGCTACCTCGACGCGGACGGACGCCTGAGGTGGGCCGAGCTCGGCTCGCTGCCGCTGCGGCACCTCGTCGGGACCCGCGAGGCACGGCCCGTGACCTCCGCCGAACTGCTCGGCGCCTTGGCGTTCGTACGCCACAGATACGACCGGGAGGCGCTGGAGGCGTCTCCGACAAGGAGACTGACGTGAACACGGCCGGCCGAGAGATCCGCGCGTACCCCTTCGAGATGCGCGACATCCAGGTTTCCCCGCTGTACGCGAAGCTGCGCGCCCAAGAGCCGCTCAGTCTGGTGCGCCTGCCCTATGGCGAACCCGCCTGGCTGGCCACCCGCCACGACGACGTGAAGACCGTGCTGACCGATCCCCGGTTCAGCCGCTCCATCGCCCAGGGCCTCGACCAGCCACGCCTGCGGGCGGAGAACACCGGCGACGGCATCATGGGCATGGACCCGCCGGACCACACCCGGCTGCGCAAGCTGGTCGGCAAGGCGTTCACCGCGCGCCGCGTCGAGCAGATGCGCGCGGGCGTGGCACAGCGCGCCCGCGACCTGGTGGACGCCATGAAACGCGGCGGGAGCGGGGCCGACCTGGTCGAGGAGTTCGCCCGGCCCCTGCCCGTCTCCGTCATCTGCGACCTACTCGGCGTTCCGTACGAGGACCACTCCCGGTTCCGGCGCTGGACCGAAGCGATGACCAACGAGGAGTCCCGTACCGCCGACGTGCTCGCCGAGATCGGTCCCGAACTCGACGAGTATCTGGGCGGTCTGATCGCCCAGCGCCGCCGCAGGCCGACCGACGACCTGCTCGGCGCGCTGGTGCGCGCCCGCGACGAGGGAGACCGGCTCACCGAGGCCGAACTGATCTCCATCGCGGGCCCCGGACTGCTCGCAGGCGGCGCGGAGACCGTGACCTGCGGCATCCCGAGCTTCGTCTACGCCCTGCTCACCCACCCCGACCAACTGGCGTTGCTGCGGCGCACCCCGGAGCTGATGCCCACCGCCGTGGAGGAACTGCTGCGCCACGTGCCCATCAACACGGCGGCGATGTTCGCCCGGTACCCGCTCCAGGACGTGCGGCTCGGCGACACGCTGGTCAGGGCCGGCGAACCGGTGCTCGCCGCCCTGCACGCCGCCAACCGGGACCCGGAGGTGTTCGAGAACCCGGAAGCGCTGGACCTGACCCGTGCCCGCAACCCCCATCTCACGTTCGGACACGGACCGCATCACTGCATCGGTGCACAACTCGCGCGCCTGGAACTCCAGGTGGCCCTGACCACGCTGCTCGAATCCTTCCCGGAACTGCACCTGGTGGACGGCCCGGAGAGCGTCGAGTGGAAGTTCGGCGTGATCGTCCGGGGTCCGTCGGAGCTGCGCGTCGGATGGTGAGCGGCCTGCCCGCGCCGGGCGGGAACAGCGGGAAGAGAAGAAGCGACAGGAGTAGTGAAGCCCGAATGAGCGAGCCCGGGAATTTCGGTTTTGACGCGGTCGGCGAACCGGGCGGGACGGCACGGCCACGGACCGTGGAACTGGTTCGCGTCCTGGAGGCACTGCCGGGTACCGAACGCGAACGGTACATCGCCTCCCTCGTGCACGAGCACAGCCTCGCCGTCCTGCCCGCGGCCCCGCGGTCCCTGGACGCGCGGCTGCCCTTCACGGAGCTGGGCTTCGACTCGCTGGCCGCGGTCGACCTGCAGGCCCGGCTCAGCGACGCGACGGGTCTGGCGCTGCCCGCCACCCTCGTCTTCGACCACCCGACGCCGGCCGCACTCGCCCGTCATCTCACCGGGCTGCTGCTGCCGGGACAGACGGCGTCGGAGGCCGGGCACGACGGCGACGAACGCGTCGGCACACCCGGCGACGACCCGGTCGCCGTCGTCGGCATCGGCTGCCGCTACCCGGGCGGCGTGGCCTCGGCCGACGACCTGTGGCGGCTGGTGGCCGACGCCGGACACGTGCTGACGGACTTCCCCGACGACCGGGGCTGGGACCTCGAAGGGCTCTACGACCCCGACCCCGCGAACCCCGGCACCACCTATGTGCGCAAGGGCGGATTCCTGCCGGACGCGGCCGAGTTCGACGCGGGGTTCTTCGGTATCGGACCGCGCGAGGCATCGGCGACGGACCCGCAGCAGCGGCTGATCCTGCAGACCTCCTGGCACGCCCTGGAGCACGCCGGTATCGACCCGGCCGGGCTGCGCGGCGCGCGCGCCGGTGTTTTCATCGGGGCGGAGGCACAGGAGTACGGGCCCCGGCTGCACGAGGCACCGGCCGGCCTCGACGGGTATCTGCTGACCGGCAACGCACCCAGTGTCATATCGGGTCGCGTCGCCTACGCGCTGGGACTCCAGGGCCCCACCCTCACCGTCGACACGGCCTGTTCCGGCTCCCTCGTCGCCCTGCACCTCGCCGGGCGCGCGCTCCGCGCCGGGGAGTGCTCGCTCGCCCTGGCCGGCGGTGTCGCCGTGATGGGCGGCCCCGGGGTGTTCACCGCGTTCAGCAGGCAGCGCGGCCTCGCGCCCGACGGGCGCTGCAAGGCGTTCGCGGCGGCTGCCGACGGCACCGGGTTCGCCGAGGGCGTCGGCGTCCTCGTCCTGGAGCGGCTCTCCGACGCCCGGCGCAACGGCCACCGCGTGCTGGCCCTGCTGCGCGGGTCGGCGGTCAACTCCGACGGGGCCAGCAACGGTCTCACGGCCCCCAGCGGACCGGCGCAGGAACGCGTGATCCGTGCCGCCCTCACGGACGCCGGACTCGGCCCCCGCCAGATCGACGCCGTGGAGGCGCACGGCACCGGCACCCGGCTCGGCGACCCGATCGAGGCACGCGCCCTGCTCGCCGCCTACGGGCAGCACCGCCCGGCGGAACGCCCTCTGTGGCTCGGGTCGGTGAAGTCGAACATCGGGCACGCCCAGGCCGCGGCCGGGGCTGCCGGTGTCATCAAGATGATCATGGCCATGCGGCACGGAACGCTGCCGAAGACGCTGCACGTCGACGAGCGCACCCCCCATGTGGACTGGTCGCCGGGCGGGGTCGAACTCCTCACCGAGGCACGTCCCTGGCAGAGCGGCGACGAGCCGCGCCGGGCGGGTGTCTCCTCCTTCGGCGTCAGCGGCACCAACGCCCACGTGATCGTCGAGGAGGCCCCGGCCGAGCAGGCCACCGAGCCGACGCCGGACGCCCGCCCGGGTGCCCCGCTGCCGCTGCCGCTGTCGGGCAGGACCCGGCAGGCGCTGCGGGACCGGGCGGCGGCCCTGCTGCACGGGCCCCTGAGCCCGCCCGCCGAACGGGACGAGGACCGCGCCGGGGGACTCGCCGACATCGGACGGGCCCTGGCGACGACCCGCGCCGTCCACGAGGAACGGGCCCTGGTGATCGCTGCCGACCACACGGAGGCGGCGCGCGGACTCGCCGAGCTTGCCGCCGGGCGGACCGCGCCGGGTGTGCTGCGCGGCACGGCCGGCACCGGCCGTCTCGCCTTCCTCTTCCCGGGGCAGGGCGCGCAGCGCCTGGGCATGGGCCGCGCCCTGTACCGGGCGTTCCCGGTCTACGCCCGCGCCTTCGACGAGGTGTGCGCCTTCACCGACCTCCAGCTCGACCGTCCGCTGCGCGAGGTGGTCCTCGGCGACGACGCGCGGGCGCTCGACCGCACCGCGTACGCCCAGCCCGCCCTGTTCGCGGTCGAAGTGGCGCTGTACCGGCTGGTGGAGTCCTTCGGCGTGACTCCCGACCTGCTGCTCGGCCACTCCGTGGGCGAGTTCGCGGCGGCCCACGCCGCCGGTGTCATGAGCCTGGAGGACGCGGCCTTCCTGGTGGCCGCGCGCGGACGGCTGATGGAGGCCCTGCCCGAGGGCGGGGCGATGGCCGCGGTCGCCGCCACGGAGGACGAGATCCGTCCGCTGCTCACCGACGGTGTGTCCCTGGCCGCCGTCAACGGCGCCTCGTCCGTCGTCGTCTCCGGGACCGCGGACGCCGTGCGCGCGGTCGCCGGGCAGTTCGCGAGGTCCACGCCGCTGCGCGTCTCCCACGCCTTCCACTCGGCGCTGATGGAGCCGATGCTGGACGAGTTCCGCAGGGCCGCCGAGGTGGTCGACTACGCGCCGCCCCGTATCCCCGTGGTGTCGGACGTGACCGGCCGGACGGCCACCGCCGAGGAACTCTGCTCACCGGAGTACTGGGTGCGGCACGTCCGCGAGACGGTGCGCTTCCACGACGGTGTCCAGGAGCTCGCGGAGCAGGGGGCGGTCACCTACCTGGAACTCGGCCCCGACGCGGTCCTCTCGGCGCTCGCGTCCGACTGCGTACCCGGCGACGGTGCCGCCTTCGCCTCCGTGCTGCGGCGCGACGCCGACGACGAGCGGCAGCTGCTGACGGCCCTCGCCACCGCCCACGTACGGGGCGCGTCCGTCGACTGGTCCGCCCTGCTCGAGAGCCGCGGGAGCGCCGCGGCCCCCGTGGAGCTGCCCGGCTACCCCTTCCAGACCCGCCACCACTGGCTCACCCCGCCCGCCGCCGACGACGCCGCCCGGCTGGGCCAGGAGGTCCCCGGACACCCGCTGCTGGGCGCGGCGCTCACGCTCGCCGACGCCACCGGCACCGTGCTGACCGGCCGGCTCTCGCTCGACTCCCACCCCTGGCTGGCCGACCACGCGATCTCCGGCACGGTGCTCCTGCCCGGGACCGCACTGCTGGAGCTGGCCGTCGGCGCGGGCGACCGGGTGGGCTGCCGGCATCTGGAGGAGTTCACCCTCGAAAGCCCGCTGGCCCTGCCGGAACACGGTGGTACCGCCGTCCAGGTCGTCCTGCGCGAGACGGGCGCACCGCGGCGCTGGGCGGTCGAGGTGTACGCCCGCGCCGGGGACGCGGCACCCGAGGACCCCTGGCACCGGCACGCCAGCGGAACGCTGGCGCCCGCGGCCGAGGACCCCGCGGCGCCCACCGCCGACGCCTGGCCGCCCGCGGGCTCCCGGCCGCTGCCCGTCGAGAACCTCTACGGCGAACTCGCCGCCCAGGGTTACGAGTACGGCCCCGCCTTCCTGGGGGTGCGCGCCGCGTGGCGGCACGGCGAGGAGGTGCTCGCCGACATCGCCCTGCCCGCCGACCTGGCGCCGTCCGCCGCGTCCTTCGGCCTGCACCCCGCCCTCCTCGACGCGGCCCTGCACCTGACCGACCTCGCCGGTGGCGCGGCGGGCGGCGACGCGACCGGGGGCGGGCCGCGCCTGCCCTTCGCATGGACGGGATACACCCTGCACGCGACGGGTGCCGCCGAACTGCGGGTCCGGATCTCCCCGGCCGGACCCGACGGCGTGGCGCTCCGCCTGACCACCTCGGACGGCCGCCCGGTGGCATCCGCCGAGGGCTACCGCACCCGGCCGGTGACCGCGGACGCTCTCGCCCCCTCGCCCGGCGGCGCCCTGTACCGGATCGACCGGACGCCGCTCGACGGGCATCCGGCGAAGCATGTCCCGTGGACCGCCCACGCCGAACTCACCGGCACCGGACCGGTCCCCGCGACCGTGGTCCTGCGCCCCGGCGGTGACCTACTCGGCGCTCTGAGGGCCTGGGCGGCCGACGAGCGCACCGCGGACTCCCGGCTCGTCGTCGTCACCGAGCACGCCGACACCGACACCGAACAGGCATCGGTCAGCGGCCTGGTGCGTGCCGCGCAGGCCGAACAGCCCGGCCGCTACCTGCTGCTCGACCTGGAGGGTGCCGCCGACGCGCCGGCCCTCGACGCGGTGCTCGGCGCCGTCCTCGCCTCCGGCGAGCCGGAGGTGACGGTACGCGACGGCGTACCGTGCGCGCCCCGCCTCGCCCGGTTCGTCCCCCGGCGGATGCCCGCCCCGGCGCCCTTCGCACCGTCCGGCACGGTCCTCGTCACCGGCGGCACCGGCGGCCTCGGCGGACTCCTGGCCCGCCATCTCGTCGAGCACCACGACGTACGGCATCTGCTGCTGGTGGGGCGCCGCGGCCCCGACGCCCCCGGGGCGGGAGAGCTCGCGTCACAGCTCGCGGCGCTCGGCGCGGAGGTGCGGATCGCCGCCTGCGACGTCACCGACCGCGCGGCGCTCGCCCGTCTCCTGGCCGACATTTCCGAGGAGCACCCGCTCACCTCCGTCGTGCACACGGCCGGGGTCCTCGACGACGCCCTGACCGGCGACCTGACACTGGAACGCATGGCCGCCGTACGGGCGCCCAAGGCGGACGCGGCCCGGTACCTGCACGAACTCACCCGCGACCTGGAGCTGGCCTCCTTCGTCCTCTTCTCCTCCGCGGCCGCGCTCGTCGACGGCGCCGGGCAGGGCAACTACGCCGCGGCGAACGCCGCGCTCGACGCACTCGCCCGGCAGCGCCGCGCCTCCGGGCTGCCCGCTCTCTCCCTGGCCTGGGGACTGTGGAGCGGCACCACGGGCATGGGCGCGACCCTGGACGGGGCCGCGGCACGCCGCGTCGGCCGGCAGGGCCTCGCACCGCTGTCGCCCGCGCAGAACCTCGCCCTGTTCGACCTCGCGCTGAGTACCGGGGAGGCCCATCTGGCGCCGCTGCGGGTGGACAACGCCGCTCTGCGGGCCCGCCCCGACGGCGTTCCTGCCCTGCTGAGCGGCCTCGTACCCGTACGACGCAGCCCCGCCGCCGCGGTCGCGGCGGACGCGGAACGGGTGCGGTTCGACGCACTCCCGGAGGCCGACCGCGGACGCGCGGCGCTCGCGTTGGTGCGCGGCCACGCCGCCACCGTCCTCGGCCACGACGGCGCCACGGACATCGGGCCCGACCGCGCCTTCGACCAACTCGGCTTCGACTCGCTGGCCGCTGTGGAACTGCGCAATCTGCTCAACCGGGCGACCGGGCTGAGGCTGCCCTCGACCCTCGTCTTCGACCACCCGACTCCCCGGGCGCTCGCCGCCCACGTCCTGGCCGCCATGAGCGTGCCCGAGCCCGCCCCCGAGTCCTCTCCCGGGCCCGCCCGGGCCGACGCCCCGAGCGCCGTGGACGAGCCGATCGTGATCGTCGGCATGAGCTGTCGGTTCCCCGGCGGCGTCACCTCCCCGGAGGACCTGTGGCGGCTCGTGGACACGGGCACCGACGCCGTCTCCGCATTCCCGGACGACCGCGGCTGGGACACCGGGGGCCTCTACGACCCCGAACCCGGCACCCCCGGCAAGAGCTACACGCGCGAGGGCGGATTCCTCTACGACGCCGCGGAGTTCGACGCCGACTTCTTCGAGATCAGCCCCCGCGAGGCAGCGGCCATGGACCCCCAGCAGCGGCTGCTGCTGGAGACCTCCTGGGAAGCGTTGGAGCGCGCCGGGATCGATCCGCTCTCGCTGCGCGGCAGCCGCACCGGTGTGTTCGCGGGCGTGATGTACCACGACTGGGCCGCCCGGCTGGGGAACCGCGTCCCCGAGGACAGCGCCGGCTATCTCGGCAACGGCAGCCTGGCCAGCGTCGTCTCGGGCCGGGTCGCCTACGCGCTGGGCCTGGAAGGCCCCGTGATGACCGTCGACACCGCGTGCTCGTCGTCGCTCGTCGCCCTGCACTCCGCGATCCAGGCGCTGCGCCGCGGCGAGTGCGAACTCGCCCTCGCGGGCGGTGTCACCGTGATGTCCACGCCCGACACCTTCGTCGACTTCAGCCGGCAGCGCGGTCTGGCCGCCGACGGCCGCTGCAAGTCCTTCGCCGCCGCCGCCGACGGCACCGGCTGGGGCGAGGGTGTCGGCATGGTGCTCGTGGAGCGGCTCTCCGACGCGCGCAGGCTCGGGCACCGCGTCCTCGCCGTGCTCCGCGGCTCCGCCGTCAACCACGACGGGGCGAGCAACGGCCTCACCGCGCCCAACGGGCTCGCCCAGCAGCGGTTGATCGGTCAGGCACTGGCCGGCGCCGGACTCACTCCGGCCGACGTCGACGCCGTGGAGGGACACGGCACGGGCACCACCCTGGGCGACCCCATCGAGGCACAGGCGCTGATCGCCGCGTACGGCAGGCACCGGAGCGCGGACCGCCCGCTCTGGCTCGGCTCCGTCAAGTCCAACCTCGGACACACCCAGGCGGCGGCCGGCGTGGCCGGACTCATCAAGACGGTGATGGCGCTGCGGCACGCCAGGCTGCCCCGCACCCTGCACGTCGACCGGCCCTCGCCGCAGGTCGACTGGTCGGCGGGGACCGTCGCCCTGCTGGCACAGGCACGGGACTGGGAGCACCCGGGGCGCCCACGGCGCGCCGCCGTCTCCGCCTTCGGCATCAGCGGGACCAACGCCCATGTGATCGTGGAGGAGTCGCCCGAGGCGGCCCTGGGGACTGCCGGGCCCGGTGACCGCGCCCCGCGCGAGCCGCGGCGGGTGCTGCCCGGCCCCGTCCCCGTCGTGGTGTCCGCGCGTACCGGACCCGTACTCCGCGCACAGGCCGCCCGGCTGGGGGCGCACCTGCGGGAGCACCCCGGCCTGGGCCTGCTCGACGTGGCGCACTCCGCGGCTACCACCCGGGCCGCCCTGGAGCGGCGCGCCGTGGTGCTCGCCGACGACCTGGAAGGGCTGCTGGACGGTCTTGACGTCCTGGCCGCCGGACGGCCGGTGCCGGGAGCGGGAACGCAGGACGTGAAGAACGACGGGGCCGTCGCCTTCCTCTTCTCCGGCCAGGGCTCGCAGGCGTGCGGCATGGGGAAGGACCTGTACGACACCTTCCCCGTGTTCGCGGAGGCGTTCGACGCCGTCTGCGCCCGTCTGGAGAGCGCCCTCGGCAACCCGCTGCGCGAGGTGGTGTTCGGCACCGACGAGGCGCTGCTGAACGGCACCGGTCACGCGCAGCCCGCCCTCTTCGCCCTCGGCGTCGCACAGTTCCGGCTGCTGCGGTCGTGGGGTCTCACCCCCGACTTCGTCGCAGGGCACTCCGTCGGCGAACTCGCCGCCGCCCACGTGGCCGGTGTCCTGTCGCTCGACCACGCCTGCGAGCTGGTCGCCGCCCGAGCCCGGCTGATGGGGGCCCTGCCGGCGGGCGGGACCATGGCCGCCCTCGGGGTGAGCGAGGAGGCGGCCGCGGCGCTGCTCGCGGAGCACGGCGGGAACGTCGCTGTCGCGGCGGTCAACGGCCCCGAGTCCGTGGTCGTCTCCGGTGACGACGACGCCGTGCTCGCCGTGTGCGCCACCGTCACCGCCCGCGGCGGCACGGCCAGGCACCTGCGGGTGAGCCACGCCTTCCACTCGGCCCGCATGGAGCCGATGCTCGACGAGTTCGCCCGCGTCGCCGCCACCCTGGACTTCAGGCCGCCGCGGATCCCGGTCGTGTCGAACGTGTCCGGGGCCCTGGCCGCGGCCGGTGAGCTCGACTCGCCCGACTACTGGGTCCGGCACGTCCGGGAGACGGTGCGCTTCCACGACGGGGTGCGGACACTCGCCGGGGAAGGCGTCACCCACTTCGTGGAACTCGGGCCCGACAGCGCGCTGTCGGCACTCGGCACGGGATGCCTGCCCGACGACGGGACCGCGGTGTTCACGCCCCTGACCCGCAGGGGCGGCACGGGCGTCACCGGACTGGTGGCCGCCGTGGCGCGGCTGCACGCGCGCGGTCGCGCCGTGGACTGGACCGCGTTCTTCGCCGCCCTGTCCGGCACCACGGCCACGGAGCGGGTGGAGCTGCCCACGCACGCCTTCCAGCGCAGGCGCTTCTGGCTCGACGCGGCCCCCGCCGCCTCGGCGGACGGCGCGGGCGCCGGACAGATGGCGGCGGCGCACCCCTTGCTCGGCGCGGTGATCAGCGCCCCCGACACCGGCGGGGTGACCCTCACCGGCAGGCTGTCGGCGCAGGCCCAGCCCTGGCTCGGCGACCACCGGGTCCTGGGCCGGACGACGCTGCCCGGCACGGCCTTCGTGGAGCTGGTCCTGCGCGCCGGTGACCAGGTCGGCTGCCCGCGCATCGAGGAACTGACCCTGCAGTCGCCGTTGGTCGTGCCCGATCAGGGCAGTGTGGCGGTACAGGTCGTGGTCGGTCCCGAGACGAACGGCCACCGCCCGGTGTCCGTGCACTCCCGGGACGAGGCGGCCGGAGAGCGGGACCAGTGGACCCGGCACGCGCTGGGCACACTGACGCCCGCACCGGAGGCGGAACCGGACGGCGACCTGGCGCACTGGCCGCCCGCCGGGGCCGAACCCGTACCGGTCACCGACGCCTACGACCGCCTCCTGCGCCGCGGCTACGGCTACGGCCCCGCCTTCCAGGCACTGCGCACCGCCTGGCGGCGCGGCGACGAGGTCTTCGCCGAGGTGGCGCTCGCCGCGGAGGCGGCCCGCGACGCGACGTCCTTCGGACTGCACCCGGCGCTGCTCGACGCCGCCATGCACGCCGACCTGCTCGGCGACCTGCTCGGCCAGGGGGACGGCGAGGACGCCACCCTCATGCCGTTCGTCTGGAACGACGTCACGCTGCACACCCGGGGCGCTTCCGCGCTGCGGGTACGCATCCAGCGCCTCGACGGCGGTGAACTGTCGGCCATGGACGTCGCCGACCCCACCGGCCGGCCCGTGGCCACGGTCGGCTCACTGGTCTCCCGGCCGGTCGCACCCGACACCTTCGACGACGCCGGCGCCGGGCTCCCGCTGTACGGCGTCACCTGGCAGCCGGCGCCGACCGGCGGGGCGCCGGGCGCTGACCACCGCTGGGCCGTCGTCGGCGACGGCCCGCAGCCGCCGGACGCGGATTCCGCCTACCCCGATCTCGCGACACTGCGGACCGCCGTCGAGGCCGGACGGCCCGTGCCGGAGACCGTCCTGGCGTACTGCGCCCCGGCCCAGGGACCCGGCGGGCGGACCACGGACGGCGACCTGCCGGACCTGCTGCGCTCGATCACCGAGGAGGCACTCCAGCTTCTGCAGGCGTGGCTGGCCGACGGCCGGTTCGCCGCCGCCCGACTGGTGCTGGCCACCCGGGGCGCCGTCCGCGTCGGCACCGAGCCGGACGCGGGTCCCGCCGGGCTGGCGGCGGCCCCCGTGTGGGGCCTCGTACGAGCGGCGGCCGAGGAACACCCGGGCCGCTTGGGCCTCGTGGACCTCGACGACACCGCCCCGAGCACGCACGCCCTGCCCGCGGCCCTGGCCTCGGGCGAGCCGGAGATCGCTCTGCGTACCGGAACCGCCTTCCTCCCGAGACTCACGGAACTCGCGGACCCCGGTCCGGGCACGGGGCCGCACACCGACCCCGAGGGGACCGTCCTGATCACCGGCGGCACCGGCGGCCTCGGCGCGATCCTCGCCGGACACCTGGTCCGCACCCGGGGGGTGCGGCACCTGCTGCTGGTCAGCCGGCGCGGCTCCGCGGCGCCCGGCGCCGCCGGGCTGGTCACCGAACTCACCGGGCTCGGCGCCTCGGTCCGGGTCGCCGCCTGCGACGTCACCGACCGCGACGCCCTGGCCGCGCTCCTCGCCGACATCCCCGCCGAGCATCCGCTGACCGCGGTCGTGCACGCCGCCGCGGGCGCCGACAGCGGACTGATCGGGTCGATGACTCCCGAGCGTCTCGCGTCGGTGCTGCGGCCCAAGGCGGACGCGGCCTGGCACCTGCACGAACTGACCGCGGACCTCGACCTCGCGGACTTTGTGCTGTTCTCCTCCGCCGGAGGCATGTTCCTCGCGGCGGGGCAGGCGAACTACGCGGCGGCCAACACGTTCCTGGACGCACTGGCCGGGCACCGCGCCGCCCTCGGACTGCCCGCCACGTCCATGGCGTTCGGCCTGTGGACCGAGAACACCGGACTGGGCGGCGACCTCAAGGACGGCGACCTGCGCCGCATGGCCCGCCTCGGCACCCCGGCGCTCACGCGCGAGGAGGGCCTCGCCCTGTACGACCGGGCCGCCCGCGCGGACGCCCCGGTGACCGTACCGGCCCGTCTCGACCCGCCGGCGCTGGGGCGGCGCAGAGGCCCGCTGCCCGCTCTGCTGCGGGGGCTCGCACCGGCCCCGGCGCCGCGTCCGGCAGCCGTGCCGCGGCCCGCCTCGGCCGACTCGGCACTGGCCGGGCGTCTGGCCGGGCTCTCCGAGGCCGAGGCCGACCGGGTGCTGCTGGAGATCGTCCACACACAGGTGGCGTCCGTGCTCGGCCACGAAGGGGCGGGGGCGATCGACCCCGGACGGGCGTTCAAGGAACTCGGCTTCGACTCCCTGGCCGCCTTGGAGCTGCGCAACCTCCTCGGTTCCGCCACCGGTGTGCCGCTGCCCGCGACGCTCGTCTTCGACCACCCCAACTCCCGGGCCGTGACCGATCTGCTGAAGTCCCGGCTCGTCGGCGCCGCGCCGGCGGCCGTGCACCCCGGCCGGACGGTGACCGCCGCACGCGACGAACCCATCGCCATCGTCGGCATGAGCTGCCGGTACCCCGGCGGCGTGCACTCGCCGGAGGACCTGTGGCGGCTGCTGCTCGACGGAACCGACGCCGTCACCGGCTTCCCCACCGACCGGGGCTGGGACATCGACGGCGTCTACGATCCACGGCGCGGCATCCGGGGCAGGACCTACGCCCGCGAGGGCGGATTCCTGCACGACGCCGCCGACTTCGACCCGGGCTTCTTCGGCATCAGCCCCCGCGAGGCGCTGGCCATGGACCCGCAGCAGCGGCTGCTGCTCGAAGTGGCCTGGGAGACCTTCGAGCGGGCCGGGATCGACCCGAGCAGCATGCGCGGCACCCCCACCGGAGTGTTCGCCGGATGCATGTGGGACGACTACGCCGCCCGGCTCGGCGAGGTGTCCGCCGAGGTCGAGGGCTATCTCGCCAACGGAAGCTCGGGCAGCGTCGTGTCCGGCCGCATCTCCTACCTGCTGGGCCTCGAAGGACCCTCGCTGACCGTGGACACGGCGTGCTCCTCCTCACTGGTGGCCCTGCACCTGGCGGTGCAGGCGGTGCGGGACGGCGAGTGCGCCATGGCCCTGGCGGGCGGCGTGACCGTACTGTCGACCACGGACCTCTTCGTCGACTCCAGCCGTCAGGGAGTGCTCGCGCCCGACGGCCGCTCCAAGTCCTTCGCCGCCGCGGCCGACGGCGTCGGCTGGGCCGAGGGCGTGGGCCTGGTCCTCGTGGAACGTCTCTCCGACGCCCGCCGCAACGGCCACGAGGTCCTGGCCGTCATCCGCGGCAGCGCCGTCAACCAGGACGGCGCGTCCAACGGCATGACGGCGCCCAACGGCCCCTCCCAGGAGCGGGTGATCCACCGGGCCCTGGCCACCGCCGGTCTCACCCCGGCCGACGTGGACGCGGTGGAGGCGCACGGTTCCGGCACCCGGCTCGGCGACCCCATCGAGGCACAGGCGCTGCTCGCCACGTACGGCCAGAACCGGCCGGAGGACCGCCCGGTGTTCGTCGGCTCCGTCAAGTCCAACATCGGACACGCGCAGGCCGCGGGTGGCATCGCCGGCGTCATCAAGACGGTGCTCGCCCTGCGGCACGGTCTGCTGCCCAAGAGCCTGCACACGGACGCCCCCTCACCGCACGTGGACTGGTCGGCGGGGAGCCTGCGCCTGCTGACCGAGTCACAGCCCTGGGAACCCGCCGGACGGCCCCGCAGGGCCGGAATCTCCTCCTTCGGCATCAGTGGCACCAACGCGCACGTCGTAGTGGAGGAGGCATCCCCCGAGCCGCCGGAGAGGCGGCCCGCGGCGCAGACCCCGCTGCCGGGGCTGCCGGTCCTGCCGCTGGTGCTGTCCGGACACACCGCACCCGCGCTGCGCGACCAGGCGGCCCGGTTGCTCGCCCGGCTCGACGCCGAGGAGCCCGCGGCCGCGGACACCGGCGGACCGGGTCTCGCGGCCGACGTCGCCCACTCCCTGGTCACGACCCGTGCCACGCTCGACCACCGGGCGGTGGCCCTGACCGGCACCGGGTACGGAACCGTGCGCGAGGCGCTGTCGGCGATCGCCTCCGGCACCGCCACGCCCCAGGTACGGCAGGGCGTCACCGCCCGGTCGGCGACGGGCGCGACCGCGTATCTCTTCTCCGGCCAGGGCGCACAGCGGCCCGGCATGGGCCGGGAGTTGTACGCGCTGTCCCCGGTCTTCGCCAAGGCCCTGGACGACGCCTGCGCCCGCCTGGATCCGGCGCTCGAACGGCCCCTGCGGGACGTGATGTTCGCCGAGGCGCTCTCCCCGGACGCCGAACTGCTCGACCGCACCGCCTACACCCAGAGCGCCCTGTTCGCCCACGAGGTCGCCCTCTTCCGGCTCCTGGAGTCGTGGGGGCTCGCACCGGACTTCCTGCTCGGTCACTCCATCGGCGAACTCGCCGCGGCCCACGTGTCCGGCGTCCTCTCCCTGGCCGATGCCTGCGCCCTGGTGTCGGCGCGCGGACGGCTGATGCAGGCGCTGCCCCCGGGCGGCGCCATGGTCGCCCTGCAGGCGAGCGAGGACGAGATCGCTCCGTTGCTGGGCGACGGCGTGGACCTGGCGGCGGTCAACGGCCCGAGCGCCGTGGTCGTCTCCGGCGACGAGGACGCGGCCTGCGCCCTCGCCGACCGGTTCACCGCCCTGGGACGCAGGACACGCCGGCTCCGGGTGTCCCACGCGTTCCACTCGGCACGCCTGGACGCCATGCTCGACGACTTCCGCGAGGTCGCCGACTCCGTCTCCTACGGGGCGCCGCGCATTCCGGTGATCTCCAACGTCACCGGCCGGCAGGCGACGCCCGGTGAACTCGGCTCGGCCGACTACTGGGTGCGGCACGCCCGCGGCACCGTGCGGTTCGCCGACGGGGTGGCCCGGCTGGCGGAACTGGGTGTCACCCGCTACGTGGAGCTCGGGCCGGACGCGGTCCTGACCGCGCTCGCCCAGGGATGCCTGACCGGCCCGCCCGCGGTGCTCGTACCCACCGCGCGGACCGGCCGGCCGGAGACCGGCGTGCTGACCGAGGCACTCGCCGCGCTGCACGTGGCGGGCGTGGACGTCGACTGGTCCGCGCTGTTCGCCGGCCGGGGCACCCGCCGGGTGGCGCTGCCCACCGCCGCCTTCCAGCGCGAGCGGTACTGGCTGGACGCGACACCGGCGCCCGGCGACGTCACCGCGGTCGGCCTGGGAGCCGCGGGCCACCCCCTGCTCGGTGCGGTGGTGCCCGCCCCGGAGACCGGCGGCGCGGTGCTGACCGGACGGCTGTCGGCCGACACCCAGCCGTGGCTGGCCGAGCACACCGTCATGGGCCGCCCGGTGCTGCCCGGCACGGCCTTCGTGGAGCTGGCACTGCGTGCGGGCGAGGAGACCGGCCTGCCGGTGATCGAGGAACTGACCCAGGAGGAGCCGCTGGTCCTGCCCGCCGCCGGCGCGGTGGCGATCCAGGTGGTTGTCGGCGCCGAGGAGGCGGGCGGCCGCCCGCTGACGGTGTACGCGCGGCCCCAGGACGCCGCCGCGGGCACCCCCTGGACCCGGCATGCCCGGGGCCGGTTCGCGCCCGCAGGCGCCGAGACCGGGCCGGGCCCCGACGTCTGGCCGCCGGAGGGCGCCGAACAGCTGGACCTGAGCGGCCTCTACGAGGAGAGCCTTGCCGGGCTCGGCTTCGGCTACGGTCCCTCGTTCCGGGGCATCCGATCGGTGTGGCGCCGCGGCGACGAGGTGTTCGCAGACGTCGCCCTGCCCGAGAGCGCCAGGTCGGTGGCCGCCACCTACGGGCTGCACCCGGCGCTGCTCGACTCCGCCCTCGGCGTCACCGACTTCCTGCTGGGAGGTCCCGCGGCGCTCACCGAGGCCACGGTGCCCTTCGCGTGGAGCGGGGTGTCCCGGCAGACTGCGGGCGCCACGGCGCTGCGCGTACGGGCCCGTCTTCGCGAGGACGGGGCGGGTGCCTCGCTGACCGTCCACGACCCGTCGGGCAGGCCCGTCATGACGGTGGACTCCCTGGTGACCCGCCCCGTCGCCGAGGACCAACTGCGCGGTCCGGCCGACGCGCTCTTCCGCTTCGGCTGGAGGCCGCTGAAGACCACCGGGACGGACCGGGCCACCGGTCTCGCGCATCTGGAGACCGACGCACTCGGACTCGGCGGCCCGGTCCACAGCGACCTCGCCGCACTCCCGGACCCCGCACCGGACACCGTTGTGCTGTCCTGCGTGTCCGGATCCGGCGACGCGTCCCTGCCCGACCGGGTGCGTGAGGCCACCGGCCGGGTGTTGGAGACGCTCCGCGCCTGGCTCGCCGACGAGCGGCGGGCGGGGACCAGGCTGGTCGTGGTCACCCGGGGCGCGGTGGCCGCGGTACCGGGGGAGGGCGTATGCGATCTCGTGCACGCTCCCGTGTGGGGACTGGTACGCGCCGCCCAGGCCGAACACCCGGGCCGGTTCGTGCTCCTCGACGCCGCCGACGGTGCCGACGCCCGGGCGCTGTCCGCCGCACTCGGTTCGGACGAACCCGAGGTCGCCGTGCGCGGGGACGCGGTCCTCGTGCCGCGGCTGACGTCAGCGGCGGGCGACCCCGGCGCCGACACCGCCGCCGTGTTCCGCACCCCGGGCACCGTACTGATCACCGGCGGCACCGGCCTGCTGGGCGGCCTGCTCGCCCGGCACCTGGTCACCCGGTACAGCGTCAGGGATCTGCTGCTCGCCGGCCGCCGCGGCACCGAGGCGCCCGGCGCCGCCGAACTCGTGGCGGAACTCGCCGGACTGGGAGCCACGGCCCGGGTCGTGGCCTGCGACGTGGCGGACCGCGCCGCCCTGGAGCGGGTGCTGGCCGGAATTCCCGGTGACCGGCCGCTGACGGCGGTCGTGCACGCCGCCGGGGTCATGGACAACGCTCTGATCCAGGACCTGACGCCGCGGCAGCTGAACCGGGTCACCCGGCCCAAGGTGGACGGGGCCTGGAACCTGCACGAGCTGACCCGGCATCTGGACCTGTCGGCCTTCGTCCTGTTCTCCTCGGCGGGCGGCTCCCTGCTCGCGGCCGGACAGGGCAACTACGCCGCCGCCAACGTCTTCCTCGACGCACTCGCCGAGCACCGGCGCGCCGAGGGCAGGCCGGCGACCTCCCTGGCCTGGGGGCTGTGGGAAGGCGCCGGAGAGCAGCTGGACGTGGACCGGCTGGGACGGGGCGGCACCCGTGAGCTGACGGCGTCCGACGGTCTCGCCCTGTTCGACACGGCGCTGACTGTGCCGGACGACGCGGTGCTGGTGCCGATCGGCCTCGACCGCCGGGCGGCCGCCACCGCGCCCGGCGGTGTGCCGGCGCTCCTCGGCGACCTGGTGGGCGGCACCGCGTCACCTGCCGGGCAGGGCACGTCGGCCGGCTCCTCGCCGCAGGAGCTCAAGGCCCGTCTCGAGGCCCTGCCCGGCGCGGAACGCGAGACCGTCGTCCTCGACCTGGTGCAGGAGCACGCGGCGGCCGTGCTCGGACACCCCGACCCACGAGCGGTCCCCGCGGAGAAGGGCTTCACCGATCTCGGGCTGGACTCGCTCGCCGCCATCGAACTGCGCAACAGGCTTGCGGAGGCCACCGGCCTGCGGCTGTCGGCGACGCTCATGTTCGACCGGCCGACCCCGCTCGAACTGGCCGCGTACCTACTGGGGGAGATGCTGCCGGACGCACCACCGCAGGAGCCCGTACCGACCGGCCACGGGCCCGCGGCCGAGGACGCACCGCCGTCCGCGTCCGCCGATGAGATCAAGGCCATGAGCGTCGAGGACCTGGTGCGCACCGCGTTGCGGCGGCGTGAAACCGGTTCGGACAGGTGAACGAGGAGAACCATGGACACCACCCCGACCACCGAGCGGCTCGCCGAGGCCCTGCGCCGGTCCCTGCTGGAGAACGAGGAACTGCGCGCACGGCAGGCCGAGGCGGAGCGGGCGGCCACCGAACCGGTCGCGATCATCGGCATGGCCTGCCGCTTCCCGGGCGGCGTGACCTCGCCCGAGGAGCTGTGGTCCCTCGTCGACGAGGGACGGGACGCCATCTCCGGCTTCCCCGAGGACCGCGGCTGGGACCTGACCGGCATCTACCACCCCGAACCCGGCACACCCGGCCGCACCCACTCGCGCGAGGGCGGGTTCCTGTACGACGCGGCCGACTTCGACCCCGGCTTCTTCGGCATATCCCCGCGCGAGGCACTCACCATGGACCCGCAGCAGCGGCTCTTCCTGGAGGTCTCCTGGGAAGCGCTGGAACGGGCCGGTGTGGACCCCGCCGTCCTCCGCGGCAGCCACACCGGCGTGTACAGCGGTGTCATGTATCACGACTACGGCGCGGGCAGCAGCGACGGCAGCCTGGTCAGCGGCCGGGTCGCCTACACGCTGGGGCTGGAGGGCCCCGCGGTCACCGTCGACACGGCCTGCTCGTCGTCGCTGGTCACCCTCCACCTGGCCGTCGAGGCGCTGCGCCGCGGGGAGTGCTCCCTGGCACTGGCCGGCGGGGTCACGGTCATGGCGGAGCCCGACATGTTCGTCTACTTCAGCGAACAGCGCGGACTGGCCTCCGACGGCCGCTGCAAGGCGTTTTCCGCGGCGGCGGACGGGGTGGGCTGCGCGGAGGGCGCGGGAGTGCTCCTGGTGGAGCGGCTCTCCGACGCCCGCCGCGCGGGCCACCCCGTGCTCGCCGTCGTACGCGGAGCGGCCGTCAACCAGGACGGGGCGAGCAGCGGCTTCGCCACCCCCAACGGACCGTCCCAGGAGCGGGTGATCGCGCAGGCCCTGGAGCACGCGGGACTCACCGCGGCCGACGTGGACGCGGTCGAGGCACACGGCACCGGCACCCGGCTCGGCGACCCCATCGAGGCACAGGCGCTGCTCGCCACGTACGGCAAGGGGCACACCGCCGAGCGTCCCCTGCTGCTCGGCTCGGTCAAGTCCAACATCGGGCACACCCAGGCCGCGGCGGGTGTCGCCGGTGTGATCAAGACCGTGCAGGCGCTGCGTCACGGCCGGCTGCCGCGGTCCTTGCACTCCGAGCAGCCGTCGCCGCACGTGGACTGGTCGGACGGCAGGGTGCGGCTGCTGACCGGGCCGGTGAAGTGGCCCCGGACCGGAAGACCGCGCAGGGCCGGGGTCTCGTCGTTCGGCATCAGCGGCACCAACGCGCACGTGATCCTGGAGCAGGCGCCGGCCGAGCAGCCGGCGGACGCGGAACCGTCCGCGCCCGCCCGCCCGGGCCCGGACACCCTGCCCTGGCTGCTGTCGGCACGTGATCCGTCGGCGCTGCGGGACCAGGCGGCGAACCTCCTCGGCCTGCTCGAAGCCCGTCCGGACGAGTCGACGTCCGACATCGCTCACGCGCTCGCGACGACCCGGTCCATGTTCGAGCACCGCGCGGTCGTCATCGGCACGGACCGTGCCGGACTCGTCGCCGGCCTCACGCGGTTGGCCACCGCCGGCCCGGAGGGAGCCGTCGGCCCCGGGCTGGTGACGGGCACCGCGCGGGAGCGCGGCAGGACGGCGTTCCTCTTCCCCGGACAAGGATCGCAGCGCGTCGGCATGGGCCGCGAACTGTACGCCCACCCGGAGTTCGCGGCGGCCTTCGACGAGGTGTGCGAGCACCTGCGGCCCCACCTGGACCGGCCGCTGCCCGACGTCGTGTTCGCCGCGCCGGGGACGGAGGCCGCGGATCTGCTGGACACCACGGCCTGGGCGCAGCCGTCGCTGTTCGCCCTGGGGGTGGCCCTCCACCGGCTGGTGACGTCATGGGGTGTGACACCGCACTTCGTCGGCGGCCACTCGGTCGGCGCGCTCACCGCCGCGCATGTGGCCGGCGTGCTGTCGCTGCCGGACGCGAGCGCCCTGGTGGCGGCGCGCGGGCGGCTGATGCAGGCACTGCCCGCCGGCGGTGCCATGGTGTCGGTGGCGGCCACCGAGGAGGAGGTCGCGGCTCACCTCACCGAAGGGGCGGGCGTCGCGGCGGTCAACGGTCCGGCGTCCGTGGTCGTCTCGGGGGCCGAGGACCCGGTGCTGCGGGTGGCCGACCGCTTCCGGACGCTGGGCAGGCGCGTGACCAGGCTGCGTGTCTCGCACGCCTTCCACTCGTCGCTGATGGAGCCCGCTCTCCCCGGCTTCCGCCGGGCCGTCGAGGCCGTCCGCCTGAACGCGCCGAAGCTCTCGGTGATGTCCGACCTGACCGGCGCGATCGCCTCGGCGGACGAACTGACCTCGCCCGAGTACTGGGTACGGCACCTGCGGCAGCCGGTGCGGTTCCACTCCGGAGCCCTGGCGCTGGGCGAGCGCGGTGTGACGAGGTTCCTCGAACTCGGACCCGGCGCGGCTCTGTCCGCGATGGTCCGGGACAGCCTGGACGGCCCCACCGCACTCGCGGTGTCCGCCCTGCCCGGAGCCGAGGACGAGGAACGCTCCCTCCTCACCGCGCTGGCACGCCTGCACACCGACGGCGGCGCCATGCGCTGGGACCGCTTCCTCGCCGCCGCCGGACGCCCGGCACGCCGCGTCGACCTGCCCACCTACCCGTTCCGCCGCAGGCGTTACTGGCTGGACCGGGCGCCGGACGCCGTGCGGGACCCCGCGGGCCTGGGCGTCCAGGCGGCTGACCACCCGCTGCTGGGCGCCGTGCTGCGGACCGCGGACCGCGACGAGATCCTGCTCACCGGCCGGCTCTCGCTACGCGCGCAGCCGTGGCTCGCCGACCATGCGATCGGGGGCCGGTGCCTGTTGCCCGGTACCGCGTTCGTGGAGCTGGCCCTGCGGGCGGGGCGGGAGGCGGGGTGCGAACTGGTCGAGGAACTGACCCTGGAGTCCCCGCTGATCGTGCCGCCCGACGGCGCCGTGGTCGTCCAGGTGCGCACCGGTCCGGCCGATGCGTCGGGCCGGCGCTCCCTCGGCGTCCACTCCCGTCCGGAACACGGCGGGGCGGGACTTCCCTGGACCCGGCACGCCGCCGGGCTCCTCGCCCCCACGACCGGGGGCGAGCCCTACGACATGACGGTGTGGCCGCCTCGCGGCGCGACGCGGGTCGACGTGGCCGGGCGGTACGCGGATCTGGCCGCGCGCGGCTACGGCCACGGGCCCGCGTTCCAGGGCCTACGGGCCGTGTGGACACGCGGTGACGAGGTCTTCGGCGAGGTGAGCCCGCCGCCCGGGACGGCCCAGGACGCGGGCCGCTACCACGTGCATCCGGCACTGGCCGACGCCGCGCTGCACGCGATCGGGCTGGCCGGGGGAGAGGACGAGCGGCCGGTCGTGCCGTTCGCCTGGTCCCGCGTCGCGGTGACCGCACCGGGGGCCACGAGCCTGCGCGTCCGGATCACGCCGGGGGAGGGCGGCGCGGTGGCGCTGGACCTCGCCGACCCGGCGGGCGTCCCGGTCGGCTCGGTCGGGGGCCTGGTCCTGCGGCCGCACACGGGCGCCGGTGCGGGGAACGGGGCACTGTTCCGGGTCGACTGGATCCCGGCGCGGCCCGCAGGCCCGGTGGGCGCGCGGGCGCGCCGTGTAGCTGTGCTCGGTACCGAGGGCGAGGGCCGGCCGGATCTCGCGGCGGCCCTGCGATCCGGCGGGGCCGAGGTGGCGAGGTACCCGGACCTCGGTGCGCTGGGCGACGCAGTGGACGCCGGAGCCCCGGTCCCGGGCGAGGTGTTCGCCGCGTGCTCCGCGGTGACCGGTGAGCCGGTCCCCGAGGCCGCCCGCCGGGTCTCCCGGGAGACGCTGGCGCTGGCGCAGGCCTGGTCGGCCGACGAGAGATTCGCCGATTCGCGGCTGACCGTGGTCACGGCGGGCGCGGTCGCCGCGTCGCCGGGGGAACCAGTGCACGAGCCGGCCCAGGCACCGGCCTGGGGCCTGATACGCAGCGCGCTGCTGGAGGAGCCCGGACGGTTCGCCCTGCTGGACCTGACGGACGGGGCACCGCACGGTACGGCGGTGCTCGACGCACTCGCCGCCGCGGAGAGCGAACTCGCGGTACGCCGTGGCAAGGTGCTCGTGCCGAGGCTCGCCGCGGCCCCGGGCGGGCGGAGCGTGTTCCGGGCACCGGATCCCGACGGCACCGTACTGATCACGGGCAGCACGGGCGTCCTGGGCGGTCTGGTCGCCGGTCATCTCGTACGGGAGCACGGTGCGCGCCGTCTGCTGCTGGTGGGCCGGCGGGGCGCCGACGCCCCCGGTGTCGCCGAACTGGTGGCGGAACTGCGCCGGGCAGGCGCCCAGGTGACGGTGGAGCGGTGCGACGCGGCCGACCGGGAGGCGCTGCGCCGCCTGCTGGCCGCGATACCGGACGCCCATCCCCTGACGGCCGTCGTGCACACCGCGGGCGTCCTCGACGACGGCGTTCTCACGGCGCTGGACGCGGACCGCATGGACACCGTGGCGCGGCCCAAGGTGGACGCCGCCTGGAACCTGCACGAGCTGACACGGGACGCGGACCTCACCTCGTTCGTCCTGTTCTCCTCCGTCGCGGGCGTCACGGGCGCGGCCGGGCAGGCGAACTACGCGGCGGCCAACGCCTTCCTGGACGCGCTGGCCCGGAGCCGCTCGGCCCTCGGGCTGCCCGCGGTGTCGCTGTCCTGGGGCCTGTGGGAGGGCTCCGGCATGGGCGGACGGCTGGCCGGTGCCGACGTCGAGCGGATGAACCGCTCCGGCGTGGGCGGGCTGTCCCAGGAGGAGGGCCTGGCTCTCTTCGACACGGCCCTCGCCACCGGGGAGCCGCACCTGGTGCCCGCAGCGCTGGACCTGGCCGCACTGTCCGCCCCGGGGTCCTTCGTGCAGCCCCTGCTGCGTGGCCTGGTGCCGCCGGCGCCTGCCGCGGACGCGTCCGGTACCGGCTCCCCGGACTCCCCTGACACCGGGGAGTCCGGCGGCCGGTGGCGGAAGGCGCTCAGCGGCCTCGCGGAGGAGGAACGCCAGCGGACCCTGCTGCGTCTCGTGCGTACGGAGACGGCCATGGTGCTCGGCCTGGACGGGCCGGGACAGGTGGGGGCCGAGCGGGGCTTCCTCGACCAGGGGCTCGACTCGCTGATGGCGGTCGAACTCCGCAACCGCCTGGGTGCGCACGCCGGCTTGAGACTGCCCGCGACACTGGTCTTCGACCTTCCCACCCCGATGGCGGTGGCGAAGCACCTCCACGACGCGTTGGGCGACCTGACCGGATCCGGCCGGCAGGAGCCCGCCGCGGGCGAGGGCTTGGACGGGATCGAGGGCGTGCTCGACCGGCTGGAGTCCGTGCTCACGGCAGTTGATGCCCCGGACGACGTGAGGCGCGAGAAGATCGCGGAACGACTGGCCGTGATCGCCGCGGTCTGGGCCCGGCCGCTGCGGGAGGCGGCTTCCGCCGCCGAACCGGAGCGGCACCTGGACGAGGCGACGGCAGAGGAGATTTTCGACATTCTCGACAAGGAGTTCGAAGAGTAGTGGCAGTCGAGAATGCGCCAAAAAGCAGAACAGGGGTGGGGTAAAAGTAAATGCCCCGTACATTTACTTTGCGGTAGAGGGTGCGTTGACAGTCGCGGCGACGTGTATTTAGTCTGCATATCGGAATGGTGAATCGCGCCATTCCAATCTCCCATTTTCCCCACGGAATGAGGTAGACGTGCTTTCCTCCATGAAGCGGCGCCGTACGGTCCACGCCCTCGCCGCCGCGGCTGCGGGTGCCGCCCTGGTGATCGGCGGATCGTCGGCCGCGGTCGCCGCGCCGAGCGCCGCGCCCGCGGTGAGCGTGTCACCGGCGACCGGGCTCTCGGACGGCGACACGGTGGCGGTCCAGATCACCGGGTTCGCGCCGTCGACCACCGTCTACGCCGCGGAGTGCGCCGTCGTCGCCGACGGCGTCGTGGCCTGCAACGTCCCGGACGCCCTGGTGCTCACGACCGACGCGAACGGTGCCGCCTCGGGCGACTCCTTCGCGCGCGCCACCTTCCAGGGCACCGACCTGGCCACCGGCGAGACCCACGCCGTCGACTGTGCCACGGTCGACGGCGGGTGCTTCTTCAACACCACGGCCGACGGCGCGGCCGGCCCGACCACGCCCATCTCCTTCGGCTGACGGGCAGACGTGAAGCGTTTTACCAGGCCGCTGCAGAGGCCTGGTAAAACGCTTCACTATTCTTTTTCGGCAGTATTCTCGTCAGTGGCTCGAACTCGCGTGCAACCGCCCGCGCTCGCTGAGGGCGGGCGGCGAGTCAAGGACATCGCTGTTTTCGGAGAGATAGGGCTGGGGGATTTTCGCCAGCAGATCGGTGCGCTTGCGCACCTTGAGCTTGCGGTAGATCCGGGTGAGGTGCTGTTCCACCGTGCTGATGGTGATGAAGAGCCGGTGCCCGATCTCCCGGTTGGTGTGACCGAGCGCGGCGAGCATGGCGACCTTGCGCTCCGCGTCGCTGAGCGCCGTCATCGAGTTCCCGTCCTGCTGGTCCGCGGGCTTGGTGTGGGACCGCTCCGGCACCGACGTGTGCAGCGTGGGCAGCACCTCGGCATGGCACGCCTTGGCCTCCTGGTCCGCTCGCCGGGCCAGCAGACGTGCCTGGCTGAGGTCCCCCATCTCGCGATGGGCCTGGCTGAGATCGGCGAGCGCGCGGGCCAGTTCGAGGCGGGCGTCGGCTGCTTCCAGGAGCGTGATCGACTCCGTCAGATGCGGCACCCGCTCGGTCGGGCTGCCCACGGCCGCCAGCAGGCGCAGCGAGACGCCGCGCGTGCGGGGCTGCAGCCGGCCCCCGGGGTGGCGCAGTTGTTCCTCGATCAGTTTGCGCGCCTTCTTGCGCTGCCCCTGCCGCAACAGGGCCTCTGCCAGGTCGTTGCGCCAGGGAGCGAGCGAGGGGTTGTCGATGTTGCGCGCCTTCGCCAGTACGCCGCACTGCTCGAAGTCGTTGGCGGCGGCCAGCGGGAGACCCACGGCGAGGTGGTAGTGGCCGCGCGCGTGCAGGTAGACGAGCCCGAACACGGTGTCGTGCATCTCCTCCGGCACCACGCGCTCCAGGAACTCGGCCGCGACGTCGTGGCGCCCCATACCGGTGTTGGCCAGCAGGAGATGGGTCAGCGGGAAGCCGATGAGGACGCCCCAGCTCTGCGGCGAGAGCATGTCGAGCGCGGCGGACGCCTGTGCCTCGGCGGCCACCAGGTCGCCGCGCTGCAACGCCAGCGAAGCTCGCACACATCCGATGATCGCCTGCCAGGTGGTGGCTCCCCGGCGCACCGCCTCCTCGTACAGCGAAGTGCTCCAGAAGGCGGCCCGCTTGTGCTGGTCGGTGTTGCACAGGGTGAGCAGTGCCACCGCACCGGCCTCCGGCAGGGTGTCCTCCAAGGGGCCCTGGAGGATGTACTCCGCGCTGCGGATCGTCTCCTCGGTGGCGCCTTGGGGCCACAGGGGTTCGATCGCAGTCAGTGCCCGGGTCCACTGGTCGCCGGAGGACGACGGACTCAGCGCGTCGCCCGGCGGGTGGACGGGGTCGGTGGGACGGCTGCCGTAGATCAGGTCGAAGGAGAGTTTGAGTTCGGCGACGGCTCGGGCGTCGGCGGGGCTCGTGGCGCGGCTGATCGCCTGCATGGGCTGGAGCGCCGTGTGCCGGTCGCCCTGCCACAGGAGATGCCGTATCAGCGGAACCGCGTCGCGGGGCGCGAGTTCCCCCGCCCGCAGGGCACCTTGAAGAGGCGTCAGGTGCCTCGCCGCCGCAGAGGGGTTGACACGCCATGCCACCTGGATCAGGGCCATGCGGTAGCACCTGCGCTCCCGCTCGTCCTCGCAGTTGCGCATGGCGAGTTCCAGGCAGCGCACGGCGAGTTCGGAGTCGCCGGCGGCGAGCGCGTGGTCGGCGGCGTGCCGCAGGGTGCGCAGAGCCCACCGGCCCGGTACCCGGCCGCTGGCGATGACGTGCCGTGCCACGTCGAGTGTCTCGGCGCCCTGCTCGTAGAGCAGCTCGGCGGCGTGCGTGTGCAGTCGGGCCGCGTCATCGGGGGGCAGGCTCTCCAGGACGGCCGTGGCCATCTCACGGTGCCGGAACCGGTGGTGGCACAGGAGCCCGGCCGCCGTCAGGTTCCACAGCGCCTCGGTGACGGGTTCGGTCTGGAGGTCGAGCAGCTGGGCGGCGAGCTGGGGACCGGCGTGTTCGTCCAGCACCGCGATCGCGCGGGCGACCGGCATCAGCTGCGGGTCCCAGCGGCTCACGCAGTCCAGCACGGCCTGCCGGTAGTGGGGACCGGCAGCGGTGTGGCTGCCGGAGGCCGCGCCGCTGCCCTGCTCGGCCCGGAGGTCGGCGGCCAGCGCGTGGGCCAGCAGTGGATTGCCACCGGTCAGCGCGTAGGCGTCGGCGGCGGGCGTCGGTGGCCCGCCGGGGCCGGCGACGATGTGGGTCACCTCGGCCCGGGACAGCGGCCCGAGCACGATCTTGCGGTCGGGCTGCCGGGTGAGGTCGGCGTGCAGAGGGCGCTTGGGCAGGCCCGGACGGTCCCACTCGCTGAGGACCAGGAGCATGGGAGTCGTGGCCAGCCGTCGGCGCAGGTACAGCAGTACCCGCAGGGAAGCCTGGTCCAGGAAGTGCAGGTCGTCCACCGCGACGACCAGCGGGGTCTCCCGGGTCACCTCCAGGAGGAGGGCGCTGACGGAAGGCACCAGGTGGTCGAGGGCCGGGCGGACGTGCCCCGGGCCGGACGGCGTGTTTCCGCCGGCCAGTTCAGCAATTTCCCTGAGCGCCGATGCCGCCGCCGGTGCGTTGGCGGCCATGTGGCAGATGGCGGCCAGGTCGAGGTCGTGTTCTTCCCGCACTCCCGTGGCGGTCAGCAGTAGTGCTCCGGACTCGTCCGCCTGCCGCGATATCTCGGCGAGTAAACGAGTTTTTCCCCCGGCGATGACTCCGCTGGCCAGTACGAGCCGGCCTCTCCCGCGGAGACTCTCTTCGAGGGACTCCTCCACGGAAGAAAGCACGGAACGTCGTTCGATTTGCATCTTTCGGTAGTCCAATCCCCAGTGCTTCCTTCCGCCGCGTGGAGCTGTGCGGCGGAAGGAAATGAACTCCCTTTCGGAACGCCCCGCTTTGTGTATGTGCTATACGCATCTCGAAGAGAGACCGTGCGGACTTTACTAAAACGGCACGCTTTTTTCTATATTTTTACCCGGCATCCTAGCATGGTCGTCAATGCTGGGAAGGGCTCTCGCCACCCGATCCGAGATCGCTACTGTCCGTGTTCGTGACAGGTATTCCGCAGCGTTCCGTGATCGCTTACGGCGTCGGGTACGGGGTGATAGGGGTTGAGTCGAGGCTGGCCCGCTGTCATGTTGAGCGGGCGTGCCAGGAAAGGGCTTCAGGGGGGACTGCGTGGCATCAGGCGAGATCAGCGGCCCGGACGAGGGGACTCCCGGTTCCTGGGTGCGACGTTTCAGGCCGGTCGGTGACCCCGCCGTCCGGCTGGTGTGCTTTCCCCACGCCGGGGGTTCGGCGACTGCCTTCCTTCCTCTCGTCAAGGCGCTCCCGCCATGGGTCGAGGTGCTCGCCATGCAGTATCCGGGGCGGCAGGACAGACGTCGTGAGCAATTCATGAGAAGCCTTCACGAGTTTACCGAACGATCACTTGGTGAACTTTCCGCCTGGACGGACCGGCCGCTCGCCTTTTTCGGGCACAGTCTCGGCGCCACGATTGCCTTCGAGGTGGCCAGAAGGGCGTCGGAAGCGAATCTGGAAGCCGTCGGTCTTTTTGCCTCCGGGCGACGTGCTCCCGCGCTTCCGCCCGAGGCGCCTTTCGGTGTGCACGACACCGAAACGGCAGTACGTGAACTGGACAAGCTGGGCGGCACGGATTCCGGATTGTTCGACGAGCCGGAGATTCTCGCCATGGTACTGCCCGCGTTGCGCGCGGATTATCACGCGGCGGAGACATATCGGTATGTGCCGGCACCGACGGGACGGGATGTCGACTGTCCTCTCGTAGCCCTGACGGGTGATCGGGACCCCGTGACCACGGTGGCGGACGCCCGTGCCTGGTCCGCCCATACCTCGGGAACGTTCCGCCTGGAGGTGTTCGAAGGCGGCCACTTCTTCCTCACCGAGCAGGCCGCTGCGGTGGCGGACACGGTGGCGGAGTGCCTGCGGGCGTGGGCGCCGCAACCGATGCGCGGCTGACGGCGCTGCTCGTCCGGCGGGCCGCGGCGATCCGGCCGACGCCCGCCTCGGCGACTTCGCCCGGGCGGGGACCGGACCCCGCGTCCGCGGCGGGGTGGGCCGGTCAGGGCGCTAGTGGTTCGCGGCTGTCCAGTCGCCCTCGACCACCGGGCTGCGTCCGATCAGGGGCTCCCACCACGAGCGGTTGGCCGCGTACCAGCGGATGGTCTCGCGCACTCCCGCCTCGAACTCGATCTGCGGCCGCCATCCCAGCTCGTCCCGGAGCTTCGAGGAGTCCAGCAGGTAGCGGCGGTCGTGACCGGGCCGGTCGGGCACCGTCGTGCGCTGTGACGACGGCAGTCCCAGCTCGTCGAGGACCAGGTCCGCCAGCTCCTCGACGCTGGCCTCCACGCCGGTGCCGACGTGGTACGTCTCGCCGATCCGCCCGCGTTCGAGCACCGTGTCGATCGCCCGGCAGTGGTCCAGGGCGTGAATCCACTCGCGCCGGTTGCCGCTGGAGGCGTACACGGGCAGGGGCTTGCCGTCGATCCCCCGGGTGGCGAACAGCGGCAGCACTTTCTCCGGGAACTGGTGGGACCCGTAGTTGTTGGCGCAGTTGGTGAGGGTCACCGGCAGCCCGAAGGTCTCGTGGTAGGCGCGTACGGCGTGGTCCGCACCCGCCTTGGAGGCGTTGTAGGGGGTGCGGGGGCGGTACGGCGTCTCCTCGGTGAACGCCTCCTCGGCGTCCAGGGCCAGGTCCCCGTACACCTCGCAGGTGGAGATGTGGTGGAAACGCTGCACGCCGGCCCGCCTGCAGGCGTCGAGCAGCACCTGGGTGCCCAGCACGTTGGTGCGGAAGAACCGTCCCGGATCCAGCACGGCGAGGCTGTTGTGCGACTCGGCGGCGAAGTTCACCACCACCTGCACCTGATGCTCGGCGAGGACCTTCGCGGTGTGTTCCGGGTTTCCGATGTCTCCGCGGACCAGAGTGACCCGGTCGGCCACGTCGGCCAGGTTCTCCTCCACTCCGGCGTAGGTGAGTGCGTCGAAGGCCACCACGGAGTCCTCGGGGTGGTGGTCGGCCCAGTACCTGGTGAAGTGCGAACCGATGAAACCCGCGGCTCCGGTGACAAGCAGTGAGGTCATGTTCGGCACGTTACTGACGCGGTGTCCGCCGGGGTGCCTTCCGGTGCCAGGACTGTGGTGTTCCAGATCGCTCTACGGGTTCGAAGGGGGGTGCTTCCGGCTGTTCGGTTGTGGCCCGCGGCGCGGCAGGGCACGACGGGCCTCCGCGCGCCGCACGGGACCGGGCCCGGGTGTGAAGCCCCTGAGAAGTCCACAGACGAAGCCGAAACCCCTTCCCTGCTCGCATG
The DNA here is from genome assembly GCF_044754585.1 of Streptomyces sp. NPDC093065. NCBI lineage: Bacteria > Bacillati > Actinomycetota > Actinomycetes > Kitasatosporales > Streptomycetaceae > Streptomyces > Streptomyces sp. NPDC093065. Next base: position 46,020 of record NZ_JBIVPJ010000034.1, read on the forward strand.
TACACAGGTCAGGGGAGGGGTACAACGGCGTTGATCCTGAAGGCTCTCAGATGTCCCGGAAGATCTCGATCTGCGCCCCGATCGAGTTCAGCCGCTCCGCCAGGTCCTCGTAACCGCGGTTGATGACGTACACGTTGCGCAGTACCGAGGTGCCCTCGGCGGCCATCATCGCGAGGAGGACGACCACGGCGGGGCGCAGGGCGGGCGGGCACATCATCTCGGCGGCGCGCCAGCGGGTGGGGCCCTCGACCAGGACGCGGTGGGGGTCCAGGAGCTGGAGGCGGCCGCCGAGGCGGTTCAGGTCCGTGAGGTAGATGGCGCGGTTGTCGTAGACCCAGTCGTGGATGAGGGTCTGGCCCTGGGCGGAGGCGGCGATGGCCGCGAAGAAGGGGACGTTGTCGATGTTCAGGCCCGGGAAGGGCATGGGGTGGATCTTGTCGATCGGTGCTTCGAGCTTGGAGGGGCGGACGGTCAGGTCCACCAGGCGCGTGCGGCCGTTGTCGGCGAAGTACTCCGGGGTGCGGTCGTGGTCGAGGCCCATCTCCTCCAGGACCGCCAGCTCGATCTCCAGGAACTCGATCGGGACACGGCGGACCGTCAGCTCCGACTCCGTGACCACGGCGGCGGCCAGCAGGCTCATCGCCTCGACCGGGTCCTCGGAGGGGGAGTAGTCCACGTCGGCGTCGATGACCGGCATGCCGTGCACGGTGAGGGTGGTGGTGCCGATGCCCTCGACGCGGACGCCCAGGGCTTCGAGGAAGAAGCAGAGGTCCTGGACCATGTAGTTGGAGGAGGCGTTGCGGATGACCGTGACGCCGTCGTGGCGGGCGGCGGCCAGGAGGGCGTTCTCCGTCACCGTGTCGCCGCGCTCGGTCAGGACGATGGGGCGGTCCGGGCGGACCGTGCGGTCGACCACCGCGTGGTAGTGGCCCTCGGTCGCGGCGACGTCCAGGCCGAAGCGGCGCAGCGCGATCATGTGCGGCTCGATGGTGCGGGTGCCGAGGTCGCAGCCGCCGGCGTAGGGCAGCCGGAAGCGGTCCATGCGGTGCAGCAGCGGGCCGAGGAACATGATGATGGAGCGGGTGCGGACGGCGGCCTCGGCGTCGATGGCCTCCATGTCCAGCTCGGCCGGCGGCACGATCTCCAGGTCGGTGCCGTCGTTGACCCAGCGGGTGCGCACGCCGATGGAGTTGAGCACCTCCAGGAGGCGGTAGACCTCCTCGATGCGGGCGACCCGGCGCAGCACCGTGCGCCCCTTGTTGAGCAGCGAGGCGCACAGCAGGGCCACGCAGGCGTTCTTGCTGGTCTTGACGTCGATGGCGCCGGACAGGCGACGGCCGCCGACCACACGCAGGTGCATCGGACCCGCGTAGCCCAGGGAGACGATTTCGCTGTCCAGCGCTTCACCGATCCGGGCGATCATCTCAAGGCTGATGTTCTGGTTGCCGCGCTCGATGCGGTTGACCGCGCTCTGACTGGTGTTGAGCGCCTCCGCGAGCTGTGACTGCGTCCAGCCGCGGTGCTGCCGGGCGTCACGGATGAGTCGGCCGATGCGTACGAGGTAGTCGTCTGCCATGAGGTTGAGGCTATCTCAGATATGAGATCGCGCCTCTCGGGGGGTCCGTCGGAGGGCCGTTCGGGTGACGTGACGTCAAGGAACCCCAGGTGGCGGCTCAGCGGCGCTTGGTCGTCGTGGTGCGGCGCCAGCCCAAAGGTCCCGGCAAATCCATCGATGTCGTACGACGTCCGGTGCTGCTGCGGGTGTGGCGCGGACCGTTCCTGCCGCCGGTCGTGATGGACCACGAGCGTTTGTTGATGTTCAGCTGCACTCCGGGGAGGATTCGGAAACTCTTGCGGAACGTGAGCGGCATCGTGCCCCCTTCCGGGTCGTGCCGGGCCCGCCGGTCGGTCCGGCATGGATCGGATACCCCCGTTCGGCGTAGTGATGGCCGCAGGGGTCACTCGGGACGGGGTGCACGCCACAGGGTGCCCGGACATGACCGGGCCGCCCCTATGTACTAGAGTTATCTCGACATCGAGATATCTGCCGAGGCGTACCGCAGCCGCGCGCCGCTGTCGAGTCTGGCGGTAAGGGTTACCTAACTTAGCCTTACCTTAGCGGATTGGCCAGGGGGCGTGGCGGCAGGATGCGGTGGTACGCGCACATAAATGAAGGAGACTGTCGTGTCGGCGAACAGCTTCGACGCCCGCAGCACACTGCAGGTGGGCGACGAGTCGTACGAGATCTTCCGGCTGGACAAGGTCGAGGGCTCCGCGCGCCTTCCCTACAGCCTGAAGGTGCTGCTGGAGAACCTGCTCCGCACCGAGGACGGCGCGAACATCACCGCCGACCACATCCGCGCCCTCGGCGGCTGGGACTCGCAGGCCCAGCCGTCGCAGGAGATCCAGTTCACGCCGGCCCGCGTGATCATGCAGGACTTCACCGGCGTGCCCTGTGTCGTCGACCTCGCCACCATGCGTGAGGCCGTCAAGGAGCTCGGCGGCGACGCGAACAAGATCAACCCGCTCTCCCCGGCCGAGATGGTCATCGACCACTCCGTCATCGCCGACAAGTTCGGCACCAACGACGCCTTCAAGCAGAACGTGGACCTGGAGTACGGCCGCAACCGCGAGCGCTACCAGTTCCTGCGCTGGGGCCAGACCGCCTTCGACGACTTCAAGGTCGTCCCGCCGGGCACCGGCATCGTCCACCAGGTGAACATCGAGCACCTGGCCCGCGTCGTCATGACCCGCGACGGCAAGGCCTACCCCGACACCCTGGTCGGTACCGACTCGCACACCACCATGGTCAACGGCCTCGGCGTCCTCGGCTGGGGCGTCGGCGGCATCGAGGCCGAGGCCGCGATGCTCGGCCAGCCGGTCTCCATGCTGATCCCGCGCGTCGTCGGCTTCAAGCTGACCGGCGAGCTGACCCCCGGTACCACCGCCACCGACCTGGTGCTCACGATCACCGAGATGCTGCGCAAGCACGGCGTGGTCGGCAAGTTCGTCGAGTTCTACGGCGAGGGCGTGGCCGCCACGAGCCTCGCCAACCGCGCCACCATCGGCAACATGTCGCCGGAGTTCGGCTCCACCGCCGCGATCTTCCCGGTCGACGACGAGACGCTGAACTACATGCGCCTGACCGGCCGCAGCGAGCAGCAGGTCGCCCTGGTCGAGGCGTACGCCAAGGAGCAGGGCCTCTGGCTGGACCCGAAGGCCGAGCCGGACTTCTCCGAGAAGCTGGAGCTCGACCTCTCCACGGTCGTGCCCTCCATCGCCGGCCCGAAGCGCCCGCAGGACCGCATCGTCCTCGCGAACGCCGCCCAGCAGTTCAAGTCGGACGTCCTCAACTACGTGGACGTCGTGGACGAGGCGGGTAAGGAGTCCTTCCCGGCCTCCGACTCCCCGGCCGTCACCCCGAACGGTGCCCCGTCCAACCCGGTCCGCGTGACCGCCCCCGACGGCACCTCGTACGAGCTGGACCACGGTGCGGTGACGGTCGCGGCCATCACCTCCTGCACCAACACCTCCAACCCGTACGTCATGGTCGCCGCCGCCCTGGTCGCCAAGAAGGCGGTCGAGAAGGGCCTGACCCGCAAGCCGTGGGTCAAGACCACCCTCGCCCCGGGCTCCAAGGTCGTCACCGACTACTTCGAGAAGGCGGGCCTGACCCCCTACCTCGACAAGGTCGGCTTCAACCTCGTCGGTTACGGCTGCACCACCTGCATCGGCAACTCCGGCCCGCTGCCGGAGGAGGTCTCCAAGGCCGTCACCGAGCACGACCTCGCCGTCACCTCGGTGCTCTCCGGCAACCGCAACTTCGAGGGCCGGATCAACCCCGACGTCAAGATGAACTACCTGGCGTCCCCGCCGCTGGTCGTCGCCTACGCGCTCGCCGGCTCCATGAAGGTGGACGTCACCAAGGAGGCCCTGGGCACCGACCAGGACGGCAACCCGGTCTTCCTCAAGGACATCTGGCCCTCCGAGGCCGAGGTCAACGACGTCGTCGCCAACGCCATCGGCGAGGACATGTTCTCCAAGTCCTACAGCGACGTCTTCGCGGGCGACGCCCAGTGGCAGGCGCTGTCGATCCCGACCGGCGACACCTTCGAGTGGGACGCCGAGTCCACCTACGTGCGCAAGCCCCCGTACTTCGAGGGCATGGGCATGGAGCCGGCCCCGGTCGAGGACATCTCCGGCGCCCGCGTGCTCGCCAAGCTGGGCGACTCGGTGACGACGGACCACATCTCGCCCGCCGGTGCCATCAAGGCCGACACCCCGGCCGGCAAGTACCTGACGGAGCACGGCGTCGAGCGCCGCGACTTCAACAGCTACGGCTCGCGCCGCGGCAACCACGAGATCATGATCCGCGGCACCTTCGCCAACATCCGCCTGCGCAACCAGATCGCGCCGGGCACCGAGGGCGGCTACACCCGCGACTTCACCAAGGACGGCGGTCCGGTGTCGTTCATCTACGACGCCTCCCGCAACTACATCGAGCAGGGCATCCCGCTCGTCGTCCTGGCCGGCAAGGAGTACGGCTCGGGCTCGTCCCGCGACTGGGCCGCCAAGGGCACCGCGCTGCTCGGCGTCAAGGCCGTCGTCGCCGAGTCCTACGAGCGCATCCACCGCTCGAACCTCATCGGCATGGGCGTCCTGCCGCTGCAGTTCCCGGAGGGCCAGACCGCCGAGTCCCTCGGCCTGACCGGTGAGGAGTCCTTCTCCGTCTCCGGCGTGACCGAGCTGAACGACGGCACCACCCCGCGCACGGTCAAGGTCACCACCGACACCGGCGTCGAGTTCGACGCGGTCGTCCGCATCGACACCCCCGGTGAGGCGGACTACTACCGCAACGGCGGCATCCTGCAGTACGTGCTGCGCAGCCTGATCCGCAAGTAGGCGGCGCGCAACGGTTGAGGGCCGCACCCCCGGTGACGGGGGTGCGGCCCTCGCGCTTGCCCGCCTCAGCGAGGCGTCACCTGCGGCCTCAGAACATCAGGCGGTACGTGTTCCAGCCGCCGCTGCCGATCTTGACCGGTGCCTTGAACGGGGCGGCGGCATTGCCGGTGCCCTTGTACAGGTACAGCGCGCCACTCTTGTTGCGCGCCACCAGGTCGGTGATGCCGTCGATGTCGATGTCGCCGACGGAGACGATGTTGTTGTACGTGTTCCAGCCACCGCCGATGCGGGTGCGGGAGGAGAACGGCGCCTTGTAGTTGCCGGTGCCCTTGTAGAGCCACAGCACGCCGGACTTGTCCTTGGCGACGATGTCGGCCTTGCCGTCACCGGTCAGGTCGCCCTTGCCGGTGATGTGGGTGTAGGCGTTCCAGCCACCGCCGACCTTGTAGCGCTGGGTCAGCTTGCCGTTGCCGTAGCCGAGGTACAGCCACAGGACGCCCGAGCTGTCCCGGCCGAGCAGGTCGTCGGCGGCTGCTCCACCGACGTTCGCGGGCGAGAAGAGCTGGTTGTAGATCTTCCAGCCGTTGCCGATGAGGATGTGCTCCTCGTCGAGACCGAAGTTCCCGTAGTAGAGCTGACCCCCGGCCGTCACCTGCCAGAGGCCGTCCGAGAATCCGTCGGAGTCGTTGTCGACCTGGGTGGCCGCGCGAGCGGTGTCCCAGTAGTCGCCAGCCCAGAAGCGGGAGTCCAGGCCGCCCTCGAAGTCGGGCAGGTAGCCGTACAGGGTGCCCCCGCTGTCCACCCCGTACAGCGGGTTGACCTGCGCGTCCCCGACCAGTGCGGTCGAGCTGAACTTTGAGGCGTCCGACTGCTTCGCATCGATCTGCGGCCGGGACGCGGAAGGTACGGGCGCGTCCGCGGCGACGGCGCTGCCCGCACCGGTCGCCACCAGTGCGGCGGTGAGCGCCGCAGCCGTGGCACGCGCCAGGGCGCGACGCGTGTTCAGGCCGGAGCTTTTGGCCACGTGGGTCCTCCATTTGGTCATGCGGAAGGGATCGGGCGCCGGGATAGGGCACAGCAAGATCCCGATAACTCCGTGATCCTTACACATAGCCTTTACATGTCAATCGGATTACATGAAATTGATACGGGAATACGCCTCAAACGGGCTTAAAAGGCAATGAAGTTGCCTCAGTCGGTCCCCCAGACCGCCGCCAGCCAAGCCAGTTGACGCCGCACATGCACCGCGTCCCCGCCCTCGTGCCCGTTGAAGGGATAGGCGTGGATCTCCTTGCGGGGCTCCGCGCCGGACAGCTCCCCGTACCGGTTGAAGGCGGCGTACGCCCCGCTCGGCGGGCATACCGTGTCGCGCAGGCCCACGCCGAAGTGGGCCGGTGCCTGCGCCCGGCGGGCGAAGGAGACGCCCTCCAGGTAGGCGAGGGTGCGGTACGCGGCACTCTCGGCGCCCCGGTGCACCGACAGGTACGCGGCGATCTCGCCGTAGGGCCCCGCGTCCGTGAGGTCCAGGGCGCGGCGGATGCCGCACAGCAGCGGCGCGGAGACCAGGGCCGCCGCCAGGTCCGGCACCAGGCCCGCGACGGCCAGTGCGAGTCCGCCGCCCTGGCTGTTGCCGACGGCCGCGACGCGCGCCGGGTCCACCCCGGGCAGTGTCCGCACCGTGGCGACCGCGCGGACCGCGTCCGTGATCAGACGGCGGTAGTGGTGGTCGTGCGGGTCGAGCAGTCCGCGTGCCGCGGGGCCGGGTCCGCCGGGTGCGGTCGCGTGCGGGTCGGGGGTGTCGCCGCCGCAGCCGTACTGGTCGCCCTGGCCCCGGTTGTCCATCAGCAGATGCGCGTAACCGGCGGCCACCCAGGTCAGCCGCTCGTGGGGGAGACCCCGGCCGCGCCCGTACCCGGCGTACTCGACGACCGCGGGCAGGGGCGCGTCCACCCCGGCGGGTCTGCTGAACCAGGCGCGCACCGGGTCGCCCCCGAAACCCCGGAAGGTCACGTCCCAGGTCCGGGTCAGCCGGAGTCCGGTCTCCACCGGGTGTGCCGACACGAGGAGTTCGCCGGCCGGTGGTCCGGCGAGGGTCTCCCTCCAGAAGGCGTCGAAGTCTCCGGGTTCGTCGGGGGCCGGACGGTGGTGTGCCAACTCCGTCGGCGGCAGGTCGAACGCGGGCACGGCGGCACCTCGCAGTGGGTTCGATGGGGACCGGCTGAACGGCTGGACGGCCGATCGTTGCGGTAATGGCCCAGAAAGGTGCGATCGACCGTAACAGCTCCGCGCGGCTCTTCACAGGCGTCGATCACCGATCCGTGCATGATTCATGGTGCTCGGCTCGGCCGGAAATCAGCTGTGCACAGGTCATTGACACCGCTTTCCCCGTAGCTCTAGGTTGCCGCGAAGTTACCGGCAGGAGGTCGAAAGTTTCGATCTCCTGTTTCTCACGGGGAGGCTGATTCATGAGCACCTCCACCACGCCGCCCGGTTGGCGGCGTGCGCTGCGCCGCGACTGGCAGCTGTACTCACTGGCCGTACTGCCGTTGCTGTTCTTCCTGGTCTTCCGCTATCTGCCGATGATCGGCAACGTGATCGCCTTCCGCCGCTTCGAACCCGGCGGGTCGATCCTGGGAGAGCAGTGGGTCGGGCTGCGCTACGTGGAGATGTTCCTCAGCGACCCCACCTTCTGGCAGGTGTTCCGCAACACGCTCTGGATCGGCGGCCTCACGCTCGTCTTCTGCTTCCCCGTGCCCATCGTGCTGGCGCTGCTCCTCAACGAGGTGCGCACACGGGCGCTGAAACGGTTCGTGCAGTCGGTGTCGTATCTGCCGCACTTCCTGTCGGTCGTGATCGTCGCCGGAATCACCCTGCAGATGCTCGCCACCGACGGCCCCGTCAACCACGTGCTCGCCCGGTTCGGCCAGGACCCGGTCCGGTTCATCCAGGAACCCGAGTGGTTCCGCACCATCTACGTGGGCTCGGAGATCTGGCAGACCGCCGGCTGGGGCACCATCCTCTACCTGACCGCGCTCACCACGATCGACGACGACCTCTACGAGGCGGCCCGCATCGACGGCGCGAACCGCTGGCGGCAGATCTGGCACGTCACCCTGCCCGGCATCCGGCCCACCATGATCACGCTGCTGATCCTCAACATCGGCACGTTCCTGGCGGTCGGCTTCGAGAAGATCCTGCTCCTCTACAACCCGCTGACCTACGAGACGGGTGACGTGATCTCCACCTACCTCTACCGCACCGGCGTCGAGTCCAACAGCTTCAGCTACGCCGCCGCCATCGGCCTGTTCGAGGCGGTCATCGGCCTGGTGCTCATCACCTCGGCCAACCTGCTCTCGCGCCGCACGGTGGGAACCAGCCTGTGGTGAGCGCCGACCGGCCCACCCGCGGCTACCGCGTCTTCCAGGGCGTCAACGGGCTGGTCCTCACCGGCGTCGTGGTGGTGACGCTCTACCCCTTCCTCAACATCGTCGCCCGCTCCTTCAGCGGGGAGCGCCAGATCCGGGCCGGCGAGGTGACGCTGTGGCCCAAGGGCTTCAACCTCACCACGTACAAGATCGTCTTCCAGGACGGCACCTTCTGGCGCAACTACGGCAACACCGTCTTCTACACGGTCGTCTCCACCGCCATCGCCATGGTCCTGACGACCTGCTACGCCTACGTCCTGTCCAAGAAGCACCTCAGGGGGCGCGGAGTCCTCGTCGGCGTCGCCGTGTTCACCATGTTCTTCTCCGGCGGACTCATTCCCACCTACGTGCTCGTCACCAGCCTCGACCTGAAGAACACCGTGTGGGCGCTGGCCCTCCCGAACGCGATCAGCGTCTTCAACCTGCTGGTGATGAAGGCCTTCTTCGAGAGCCTGCCGGACGAGTTGGAGGAGGCCGCCCAGATCGACGGCCTCAACACCTACGGCATCCTGTTCCGGATCGTGCTGCCGCTGTCCAAGGCGGTCGTCGCGACCATGGTGCTGTTCTACTCGGTGTCCTTCTGGAACTCCTGGTTCGGTGCCTTCCTCTACATGGACCGCATCGAGCTGATGCCGGTCACGGTCTACCTGCGCAACCTCATCGCGGGCGCCACCGGAGGCACCGGCGCGGGCGCGGGCACCGAGCAGCTCACCCAGGTCGCGGCCAACATCCAGGCCGTCACCATCGTGCTCACCGCACTGCCCATCCTCTGCGTGTACCCGTTCGTCCAGCGCTACTTCGTGTCGGGCGTGATGCTCGGCGCCGTCAAGGGCTGAACCCCAGCCACACCGAGGGAGTAACCGTGAACAACACAGGGCACCTTTCGCGGCGTCAGGTCCTGGCAGCCGCCGGCTTCGCCGGCCTCGCCGCGCTCACCGGCTGCGGCAGCGGCGACGACGGCGGGGACGCCAAGGACCTGTCGAAGAAGCGGGACGGCGCGATGAAGGAGTACCGGACCGGCCAGCAGTTCAAGGCCGCCGAACCGCTCACCTTCGCACTCCTGCACCTCAGCAACCCCAACTACCCGCCGAAGGACGACTGGCTGCTCTGGAAGGAGCTGGGCAAGCGCACCGGCGTCACCTTCAAGCGCACCGACGTGCCCCTCAGCGACTACGAGAAGAAGCGCAGCCTGCTCATCGGCGCGGGCGACGCACCCCTGCTCCTGCCCAAGACCTACCCCGGTCAGGAGACCCCGTTCGTGTCGTCCGGCTCCGTCCTCGCCGTCAGCGAGTACGTGAAGCTGATGCCCAACTTCCGCGACAAGGTCCGGAGATGGAAGCTGCAGCCGGAGGTGGACTCGCTGCGCCAGTCCGACGGCAAGTACTACCTGCTGCCCGGACTGCACGAGAGGGCCAAGTCCGGCTACTCCCTCGCGCTGCGCACCGACGTCCTCGGCAGGCTGGGCGTGGAGGCGCCGTCCACCCTGGAGGAGACGGCCGACGTCTTCCGGGCGCTCAAGTCGGAGTACCCCGGCAGCCACCCCTTCTCCGACCGCTGGAACCAGCCCGAGCCGGGCGGCGCCCTGCTGGGCTACATCGGGCAGGCCCACGGCGTCCGGGCCGGCTGGTCGTACCTGAACACCAGCTGGGACGCGAAGGCCGGCACGTTCGTCTTCACCGGTGCGACGGACGGCTACCGGCAGATGATCGAGTACCTGCGCGGACTCGTGGACGAGAAGCTGGTGGACCCCGAGGGCTTCACCCAGAGCGACGACGAGGCGGTCAAGAAGCTGCTCTCCGAGAAGTCCTTCGCGATCAGTGCCAACCCGCAGGAACTGGTCCAGAACTACCGCTACAACCTCCAGCGGCAGGTCGAGGGCGCGAAGATCGAGATGATCCCGGTGCCGCTCGGGCCCGCGGGACCGGTCGTGCTCGGCGGCTCCCGCCTGGAGAACGGCATGATGATCGCCGGCGACGCCCTCGACCGGGACGACTTCGTCGCCCTCATGCAGTTCGTGGACTGGCTCTGGTACTCCGACGAGGGCCAGAAGTTCACCAAGTGGGGTGTGGAGGGCGTCACTTACACCCGGTCCGGCGGCACCTACCGGGTCGCCGACGGCATCAGCCTCATGGGTTCCGACCCGGACGCCCCCAAGGACCTCCAGAAGGACTACGGCTTCTACAACGGCGTCTTCTCCTACGGCGGCAGCTGGGAACTGGTCTCCTCGTCCTTCAGCCCCGACGAGAAGAAGTTCCAGGAGGCCATGTCGCGGCGCAAGGAGCTCCCCGTCGACCCGGCCCACCCCCTGCAGTCCGTGGAGCAGGAGCAGGCCACCCTCTGGGACACCCCCCTCAAGGACCACGTACGGCAGAACACCCTCCAGTTCATCCTCGGCAAGCGCCCCCTGTCCGAGTGGGACGCCTACCTGACCGAGCTGAAGGCCAAGAACATGGACCGGCTGGTCGAGGTCCACAACAAGGCCTACGAGCGGTTCCGGAAGGAGCAGGGGTGACCCGCGTCCACGTCCCCGCCGAACCGGCCGGCGCCTTTCCCGACGCCTGGCGCCACTGCGTCGGCACCGGCCGCCTCGACCTCGCCCTGCGCCGGGACTACCAGGACTCCCTCGCCCTGCTCCAGCGCGAGATCGGCTTCCGGCACATCCGCGGCCACGGTCTGTTCAGCGACCACATGGCCGTCCACCGCCCCTACACCCACCGGGGCAGCCGCCACGTCCACCACTCCTTCACCCACGTCGACCAGGTCGTCGACGCCTACCTGGCCGCGGGAGTACGCCCCTTCCTCGAACTCGGCTTCATGCCGGGCGGCCTGGCGAGCGGCGAACAGACCGTGTTCTGGTGGCGCGGCAACGTCACCCCGCCCCGCGACCTCGCCGAGTGGACCTCGCTCGTCCGGGCGACCCTCGCCCACCTCGTCGACCGCCACGGCCTGGACGAGGTACGCACCTGGCCCGTCGAGGTGTGGAACGAACCCGACCTGCCCGACTTCTGGCAGCACGCGGACCAGGACGCCTACCACCGCCTCTACGAGGCCACCGCGCACGCAGTGAAGGAGGTGGACGCGGACCTCCAGGTGGGCGGCCCGGCGGTGTCGCCCGGCGCGGGGCCGGACTGGCTGGAGCGGTTCGCCGAGTTCACCGAACGCCGTGACGTGCCCGTGGACTTCGTCTCCCGCCACGCCTACAGCTCCGGGCCCTCCCAGCACGTCCCCTTCGGCGTGCACCAGACGCTCGCCCCGGCCGCCGGGCTGCTCGACCAGTTCGCCGAACCCCGCCGCACCCTCAAGGGCACCCGGCTCGCGGTCGCGCCCGTGCACATCACCGAGTTCAACTCCTCCTACCGGCCCGACAACCACGTCCACGACACCGCCTTCCACGCCGCCTACCTCGCCCCGGTCCTGGCGGGCGGCGGCGACCTCGTCGACTCCTTCTCGTACTGGACGTTCAGCGACGTCTTCGAGGAGGCCGGCGTCCCCACCGCCCTCTTCCACGGCGGCTTCGGGCTGCTCACCCACCGGCAGGTCAGGAAACCGACGTACCACCTGTACGCCTTCCTGGCCCGCATGGGCCGCGCCCTGCTGACCCGCGGCGACGACCACCTCGTCACCCGGCACCCGGACGGCCGGGTCACCGTCCTGGCCTGGGCGCCCGTCGACCCGACCGGCGCCACACCGGGACCGGAGTCACACGCCCTGCGGCTGTCCGTGCCGGTCGGCGCACAGGACGCGGCCGGCGGACGGGGCGAGGCGTTCGTCCGGCGCCTCACCGTCGACGAGGAACACGGCAACGCGTACACCGCCTGGCGCCGCATGGGCAGCCCCCGCTCGCCCCGCCCGCACCAGCTCGACGTCCTCCACGAGGCCGCCGAGCCCGCCCGCGCCCACCGGAGCCTGCCCATCGAGGGCGGCCGCGTGGACCTGCCCCTCACCCTCGCCCGGCACGAGGTCGCCTTCGTCGAGCTGAGCCCCGTCGAGGACGAGACCCCCACCTGGTGGGACGAGCGCCGCCTGCTCGGCCGGGACCCGGAGCCCGGACCGGACCCGGAGCCCGGCCGGGACCCGGAGTGAGCACCGCACGTACCGCCGACTTCGGCACTGGTGTCCTCTCCCGCGCCGCCGCCCTCGTCCACACCCTGCTCACCGTCGAGGCCCTGCTGCTCCTCGCCTCGGCACCGGGCCTCGCCGGACTGTTCCTGCTCGCCCCCGACCCCGCCAACCTCCCCCTCGCCGCCCTCTGCCTGCTGCCCCTGGGCCCCGCCCTGTCCGCCGCCGTCTACGCCCTGCACCACCGCAGCGCCGACCTCACCGCCCTCCACCCGGCCCGCGCCTACGCACGCGGCTGGCGGCTGAACGCCCTCCCGGCACTCCGGCTGTGGGCGCCCCTGCTGGCCTGGCTCACCGTCATCGCCTTCACCCTCACCCACTTCACCGCCACCGGCCTGCCCGGCTGGTGGGCCGCGCTGCTCGCGCTCGTGGGCGCCGGCTCCCTCCTGTGGGGCGCGCACGCCCTCCTCCTGACCTCCCTGTTCACCTTCCGCGCCCGCGACGCCGCCCGCCTCGCCGCGTACTTCCTGCTCCGGCACGGCCGCGCCACCCTCGGCGCCGCCTCCCTGCTGCTCCTGGCGGCCGCCCTGACCGCCCTGCTGACCGAGGCCCTGCCCGCCCTGCTGGCCGCGCCCCTGCTGCTCTCCCTGCTGCACAGCGGCCGATCGGTGATCACCGAGACCGAGGAGGAGTTCACGGCATGACGGCGCCCCGCACCCCGAAGATCCCGTACGGCGGCGACTACAACCCCGAGCAGTGGCCGGAGCACGTCCGGGACGACGACCACCGCCTGTTCACGGAGGCGGGCATCGACACCCTCACCGTCGGCGTCTTCTCCTGGTCCCTCATCCAGCCCGGCCCCGGCACCCACGACTTCACCGCCCTCGACCGCACCCTCGACCGCGCGGCCGCCGAAGACCGCCGGGTCTGCCTGGCCACCGGCACCGCCGCCCTCCCGCCCTGGCTCGCCCGGCACCATCCCGAGGTCAACCGCACCGACTTCGAGGGCCGCCGCCACCGCTACGGACAGCGCCACGACTTCTGCCCCAGCTCTGCGGAGTACAAGCGCGCCGCCACCGCCCTGGCAGGCCGTCTCGCCGAGCGCTACGCCGATCACCCCGCCCTGCTCGCCTGGCACGTCAACAACGAGTACGGCGGCGCCTGCTACTGCGACCTGTGCGCGGACGCCTTCCGGACCTGGCTGCGCGAGCGTTACACAACCCTGGACGCCCTCAACGACGCCTGGTGGACCACCTTCTGGTCGCACCGCTACACCGACTGGGACCAGATCGAGCCGCCCAGCGCGCTCACCGAACACTGGCGCGGCCCCGACCACACCGCCTTCCAGGGCATCACCCTGGACTACCACCGCTTCACCACCGACGCGCTGCTCGGCTGCTTCCTCGCCGAGAAGGAGGCGATCCGCGCCCACGACCCGGACACCCCCGTCACCACCAACATGATGGGCCCGTACCGGCCCCTCGACTACCACCGCTGGGCGCCCCACCTCGACTTCGCCTCCTGGGACAACTACCCGCCCCCGGACGCCCCGCCGACCCGGGCCGCCCTCGGACACGACCTGATCCGGGGCCTGAGGGACGGCGCCCCGTTCTGGCTGATGGAGCAGACGCCGTCCACCACGGCCTGCCGCGACGTGAACCCCCTGCGCCGCCCCGGCGAGCTGCGCCTGGCCACCTGGCAGGCGATCGCCCACGGCGCCGACGCCGCCCTCTACTTCCAGCTGCGGGCCTCACGCGGCGCCTGCGAGAAGTACCACGGCGCCGTCATCGGGCACGCCGGCCGCGCCGACACCCGCGTCTTCCGCGAGGTCGCCGCACTGGGCCGGGAACTGGCCGGCACCGGCGCCGCCACCCTCGGCGCCCGCACCCCCGCCCGCACCGCGCTGCTCTTCGACTGGGACAGCTGGTGGGCCCTGGAGATCTCCGACGGCCCCTCCCGCGCGGTCCGCTACCCCGACGTCGTCCACGCCTACTACCGGGCCGCCCGCGAGGCCGGCGCCGACGTGGACGTCGTCCCGGTCACCGCCGACCTGACCCCGTACGACGTCGTCCTCGTCCCCGTGCTGCACCTGGTCAAGGGCGATCTGGCGGACCGCCTCACAGGGGTGGCCCGCCGGGGCGGCAGCGTCCTCGCCACCTTCCTCACCGCGCGCTGCGACGAGCACGACCGCGCCTTCCTCACCGACGTGCCCGGCCCGCTCGCCCCGCTCATGGGCATCCGGATCGACGAGTGGGACTCCCGCCCGCCCGACGTCGTACAACCCGTCGGACTGGGGGAGTTCCGGACCACGGCCCGGCACGTCTTCGAGATCGTGCTGCCGCGCGGCGCGGAGCCCGTCGGCACGTACGGCGCCGACTTCTACGCCGGCACCCCGGCCGTCACCCGCCACCGCGTCGGCGCGGGCGAGGCCTGGTACGTCGCCACCGCCCTCGACCAGCCGGGCGTCGACCACGTGGTCCGCCGCGTCCTGGCCCGGCACGGGCTGGTCGGCCCCTACGCGGACCACCCCGCCGTCGAGACCGCGACCCGCGTCGCCCCCGACGGCACCCGGCTGCTCTTCCTCCTCAACCACGCCCCCGAACCGGCCCGCCTGACCGCCCACTTCACCGCCGAGGACCTGCTCACCGGTGAACGCACGGACCGGGGCGAGCCGTTCGCCCTCGGCCCGCACGGGGTGGCGGTCCTGCGCCTTCAGTAGATCGTCCGCCCCCGCTCGTCCGGCACCCCGGACTTGCGCAGGAAGTAGCTGTTGACCTGGTCGCGCCACTCCCGGGCGGACCGCACCTGCTCCTCGAACCGCTCCGCCACCCGTGCGTGCCGGGCCGGCCCGACCAGGTCCACGAGGCCCGCCCACACCCGGCGGGCCTCCTCGGCCTCCTCGACACCCTCGAAGTGCGTGTCGTAGATATGCTGGATCACGGTCTTCCCGCTGTGCAGCACATGGCCGTAGGGCACGTGGTGGAAGAAGAGCAGCAGTTCGTCGGGGCAGCTGCCGGGCGACTCGTACAGCTCCGACCAGGGCTTGGCGTACTGGGCCGCGTACCCGGTGCCGGTCGCGGCGCTGCGGTCCACGCCGACACCGTCCCGGTCGGCGAAGTGGTAGGTGCCCCACGGGCTGTACTCGTAGCCGTCCACGCCCGGCCCGTAGTGGTGCCCGGGCTGCACCATGAAGCCCACGCCGAGCGGGGCGGTGTACTTCTCGTACGTCGGCCAGGAGCCGTCGAGCACGGTGTGCAGGCCCCCGGCCAGCCGCCGCCCGGCGCCCGGATGGGTCAGCGCGATCCACTCGTCGAGGACCGCGTGCGGTTCCGCCGCCGGGTTCCAGGCGAGCCGCCCGAAGGTGTACAGGTTGGCCTGGGCGAGCGGGTGGCCGGTCCAGAAGGGGTCGTCGCCCACGTTGGACACCGCCACCAGGGCGTCCGCCAGCCGCCCGACGGCCGTCCCGCCGTCCGGCCGGAAGCGCAGCGCCTCGCTCCACATCGGGCCCAGCCAGCACACGTGCCGCTGCTGCCCCGTGTACTCCTGCGTGGCCTGCACCTCCACCGCGAGCCGGGTGCCGGGCATCGCACCGATCAGCGGCGAGACGGGCTCGCGCACCTGGAAGTCCATCGGGCCGTGCTTGACCTGGAGCACCGCGTTCGCGGCGAAGGCGCCCTCCAGCGGCACGAAGTGGTCGTACGCGGCCCGGGCGCGGTCCGTCGAGCGGTCCCGCCAGTCCTGCCGGTGGTCGTAGACGAACGCCCGCCAGTGCACGGTGCCGCCGTACGGCGCCAGCGCGGCGGCCAGCAGGTTGGCGCCGTCCGCGTGGGTGCGGCCGTACGCGAACGGGCCCGGCCGGCCCTCCGAGTCGGCCTTGACCACGTACCCGCCGAAGTCCGGTATCGCCTCGTACACCCGTCGCGTCGCCCCCGCCCACCAGTCCCGCACCCGTGCGTCCAGCGGGTCGGCGGTGGACAGCGGGCCGAGGACGACCGGCGCGGCGAAGGTGACCGACAGGTGCGTGCGCACGCCGTAGGGCCGCAGCGCGCCGGCGATCGCCGCCACCTCGCCGATCCGGTCGGTGAGCAGGTGCGCCTCGGCCTCGTGGACGTTGACGTTGTTGACGCAGACCGCGTTGATCCCGCAGGCCGCGAGCAGCCTGCCGTAGGCCCGCACGCGGTCCAGGCCGTCGCGGGCCCGGCCGCCGGACCAGAACAGCGAACCGCCCGCGTAACCCCGCTCGACCTGGCCCATCACCGGGTGCACGGCCACGTTGTCCCAGTGGTCCAGCATCCGCAGAGCGAGGGCCGGGCGGTGCTCCTCGCGGACCGGACCGCCCAGGAACGCCGCCTCGCCGAGCCGCACGACGTGGAACAGGCCGTACAGCAGACCGCGCCCGCCCGACGCCGTGACGGTGGCCCGGCCGTCCGCACGGGCGTACACGAAGCCCTCGTCGTCGAAGTCCCCGACGGCCCCGGACCCGTCACCGCCGGTCAGCTCCAGCACGAGATCGGCCGGGGCTGCGGCGTCGTCGTGCACGAGGGCACCCCCGAACCGCCGGCAGGCCGCCGCCACTTCACCGCGCACCGTCCCGGCGAGCGGTCCGGTGCCGCGCACCAGTGTGCGCCGGGTACCGAGGGCGCGGAAGGCGGTGTCCGGCAGCCAGGCCGGGTCGATGGCGTCGTCCATGCCGTCAGGCGACCGCCCCGCCGGTGCCGCGTGCCGCGGCGGTGCGGTCGGAACGGCCCGCGCCGTCGTGGAGCGTGGGGTCCACCTGCGCGCCGTCCCACGAGAACGGGTCGGACGTCCCCATGTGTTCCCCCTGACCGTGCGTGACGCGCCCCGGGGCGGCTGCCGGCCGAGGTCGGCGGCGACGGCCTCGGTCAGCTCCGCGTCGTCGACGGTGCCGAGGGCGAAGTTGCCCGGCCGGGACGAGCCGGTGGCG
>NZ_JBIVPJ010000035.1:0-57902 GCF_044754585.1 Streptomyces sp. NPDC093065
GTTCTCAAGGAACGGACGCTTCCTTTGTACTCACCCTC
Organism: Streptomyces sp. NPDC093065; assembly: GCF_044754585.1. Lineage (NCBI taxonomy): Bacteria > Bacillati > Actinomycetota > Actinomycetes > Kitasatosporales > Streptomycetaceae > Streptomyces > Streptomyces sp. NPDC093065. The sequence goes on from NZ_JBIVPJ010000035.1 coordinate 39, forward strand.
TCGGGCTTTCCTCCGGGCGCTTCCCTTCGGTCTTGCTGTCTTGCGTTTCCGACTCTATCAGATCTTTCCGATCCGATTTCTTCGGTGCTTTCCAGGTTCACGCTTTCGCGTTTCCCTTTCCAGCGATTCCGACTTTATCAGAGATTCTGAGTCGGTATTTCCACCCTCCGGGGCGGCTCCGAACCACGAAGTGATCGGGTGTCCGTCCGAGCGGAGATGTAAACGTACTGGAGCGGGGCGCCCCGATGCAAATCGGGGCGCCCCGCTCCTGGTTGGCGCTGCCGGTGGTCCGACGGTCCGTCAGACCTCCACGACGACGGGCAGGATCATCGGCCGCCGCCGGTACGTGTCGGACACCCACTTGCCGAGGGTCCTGCGCACCAGTTGCTGGAGCTGATGCGGCTCGACGACCCCGTCCTGGGCCGAGCGTTCCAGTGCCTCGGTGATCTTGGGGAGCACCGCGGAGAAGGCCGAGTCCTCGATGCCTGAGCCGCGGGCCTGTACGTGGGGTCCTCCGGTGATCTTGCCGGTGGAGGAGTCCATGACCACGAAGACCGAGATGATGCCCTCGTCACCGAGGATCTTGCGGTCCTTGAGGGCCGGCTCGCCGACGTCGCCGACCGAGAGGCCGTCCACGTAGACGTATCCCGCCTGGACCTTGCCGGTGATCTTCGCCTTGCCCTCGACGAGGTCGACGACCACGCCGTCCTCGGCGATGACGATGCGGTCGTGCGGAACGCCGGTCAGGGCGCCCAGCTCGGCGTTGGCCCGCAGGTGGCGCCATTCGCCGTGGACCGGCATCAGGTTCTTCGGGCGGCAGATGTTGTAGAAGTACAGCAGCTCGCCGGCCGAGGCGTGGCCCGAGACGTGGACCTTGGCGTTGCCCTTGTGGACGACGTTGGCGCCCCAGCGGGTCAGGCCGTTGATCACCCGGTACACCGCGTTCTCGTTGCCCGGGATGAGGGACGAGGCCAGGATCACCGTGTCGCCGTTGACGATGCGGATCTGGTGGTCGCGGTTGGCCATGCGGGACAGGGCGGCCATCGGTTCGCCCTGGGAGCCCGTGCAGACCAGGACCACTTCGCTGTCGGGCAGGTCGTCCAGCGTCTTGACGTCGACCACCAGGCCCGGCGGGACCTTCAGGTAGCCGAGGTCTCTGGCGATGCCCATGTTGCGGACCATGGAGCGGCCGACGAAGGCGACCCGGCGGCCGTACTCGTGAGCGGCGTCCAGGATCTGCTGGATGCGGTGGACGTGGCTGGCGAAGCTCGCCACGATGATGCGCTTGCGGGCGCTCGCGAAGACCTGCCGCAGGACGTTCGAGATGTCCCGCTCGGGCGGGACGAAGCCCGGGACCTCGGCGTTGGTCGAGTCGGCGAGGAGCAGGTCGATGCCCTCTTCGCTGAGCCGCGCGAACGCGTGCAGGTCCGTGAGGCGGCCGTCCAGCGGAAGCTGGTCCATCTTGAAGTCGCCGGTGTGCACGACCATGCCCGCCGGGGTGCGGATGGCGACGGCCAGCGCGTCCGGGATGGAGTGGTTGACCGCGACGAACTCGCAGTCGAAGGGGCCGACGCGTTCGCGGTGCCCCTCCGCCACCTCGAGGGTGTACGGACGGATGCGGTGCTCCTGGAGCTTGGCCTCGATGAGCGCGAGGGTCAGCTTGGAGCCGATCAGTGGGATGTCCGGCTTCTCCCGGAGGAGGAAGGGGACGCCGCCGATGTGGTCCTCGTGGCCGTGGGTGAGGACGATGCCCTCGATGTCGTCGAGGCGGTCCCGGATGGACGTGAAGTCCGGCAGGATCAGGTCGATGCCGGGCTGCTCCTCCTCCGGGAAGAGCACGCCGCAGTCGACGATCAGCAGACGGCCGCCGTACTCGAAGACCGTCATGTTGCGGCCGATTTCGCCGAGGCCGCCCAGCGGCGTGACCCGGAGGCCACCCTTGGGAAGCACCGGGGGCCGGCCCAGTTCAGGATGCGGATGACTCAAAAGACTCTCCTCACCACACGCGCCACGTACCGGTGGGCACGTGGCGCGCGTGACGTTCGTGCAGAAGCAGTTGTCGTAGTGGGTGCGGGCACCGGTGGCCCGCCTATTCAGTTGTGAAGTCCGTGCGGCCGTACGGTGGTGCGAAGTCTGATGTCAGAGCTGTACCCCGCCGGCGGCAAGATCGATCTTGAGCTGCTCGGTTTCCTCGGGCGTGAGGCCGACCATGGGGGCGCGCAGCGGTCCCGCGGGCAGCCCCTGGAGGGCGAGCGCGGCCTTGGTGGTCATGACGCCCTGGGTGCGGAACATGCCGGTGAAGACCGGGAGCAGCTTCTGATGGATCTCCAGTGCCTTCTGTACGTCACCGGCGACGTGCGCGTCCACCATGGCGCGCAGTTCCGGGGTGACGACATGGCCGACGACGGAGACGAAGCCGACCGCACCGACGGCGAGCAGCGGCAGGTTCAGCATGTCGTCGCCGGAGTACCAGGCGAGGCCGGAGCGTGCGATGGCCCAGCTGGCGCGGCCGAGGTCGCCCTTGGCGTCCTTGTTGGCGACGATCCGCGGGTGCTCGGCGAGTCGGACCAGGGTCTCGGTGTTGATCGGGACGCCGCTGCGGCCGGGGATGTCGTAGAGCATGACCGGGAGCCGGCTGGCGTCGGCGATGGCCGTGAAGTGCTGGTAGAGGCCCTCCTGCGGGGGCTTGTTGTAGTACGGCGTGACCAGCAGCAGGCCGTGGGCGCCGACGCGCTCGGCGGCGCGGGCCAGCTCGATGCTGTGCTGGGTGTTGTTCGTGCCCACTCCGGCGACGACGTGGGCCCGGTCGCCGACGGCCTCCAGGACGGCTCGTACGAGGTCCGCTTTCTCCGCGTCGCTGGTGGTGGGGGACTCGCCGGTGGTGCCGTTGACGATCAGGCCGTCGTTGCCTGCGTCCACCAGGTGGGTGGCGAGCCGCTGGGCGCCGTCGAGGTCGAGTGCGCCGTCCGCCGTGAGGGGCGTGACCATGGCGGTGAGGACCCGCCCGAAGGGGGTCTGCGGAGTGGAGGTCGGAGCCATGGGTTACACGCTACTCGTTGCTCAGGGCGGGGTCTGCCCTCGGGGGAGGCGGCAGGTCGGAACGGAAGTGGAGCCCGGCACTGCCTGCTCGGGGGTTCAGGCAGTGCCGGGTCCCTTTGATCAGGCTAGATGAACTTCTCCAAACGCCGCAAACCGGACACTTCGCATGGTTGATGCGTACATCTGTGCCCGGTCTGGCCGCGTCGCAGGTCGCACGCCTTACGGCGCCACGCGGCCGTTGGCGTTGAAGGCGGCGTGGGTGAGCGGCATGAGGCGGGCCCACTCCTCCTCCATCCGCTCGCCGACCATCTCGATCTCCCGCTGCGGGAAGGAGGGCACCTTCGCCAGCTCGTGCTGGGTGCGCAGGCCCAGGAAGTGCATCAGCGAGCGGGCGTTGCACGTGGCGTACATCGACGAGTACAGACCGACGGGGAGCACCGCGCGGGCCACCTCGCGGGCGACGCCGGCGGCGAGCATCTTCTGGTACGTCGCGTAGGCCTGGCGGTAGGAGTCCTCCATCGCGCCGCCGACCAGCTCGTGCTGTTCCGGGGTGCCCTCGACGAAGACGTACTTGCCGGGGCGGCCCTGCTGCACCAGCTTGCGGGAGGCGCCCGGCACGTAGAAGACGGGCTGGAGCTCCCGGTAGCGGCCCGACTCCTCGTTGTAGGACCAGCCGACGCGGTGCCGCATGAACTCCCGGAAGACGAAGATCGGGGCGCTGACGAAGAAGGTCATCGAGTTGTGCTCGAACGGGCTGCCGTGCCGGTCCCGCATGAGGTAGTTGATGAGGCCCTTGGAGCGCTCCGGGTCCTTCTTCAGCTCGTCCAGGGACTGCTCCCCGGCGGTCGAGACACGGGCCGCGAACAGCACGTCGGAGTCGGTCGCGGCGTTCTTGACCAGCTCCACGGTGATGTCACTGCGGAGGTCGATCTTGAAATCGTCGGCGGGGGTGTCGGTCACGGGTGGAGGGCCTTCCCATCTCGTCGCTTGGCGCCCATCTCGTCGCTTGGCGAGGCCACTCTACGGCCCGCCAAGTGGCGCCGAATCGGGCGTTCGATGCCGTGCCGCAATGAAGTCGGTGAAACAGGGCACCTGGAGGGGCGTTCGTTCGTCTGTATGAGTAACAGCACTTCATTCCAGTCCCTGAAGGGAGACGCAGCCCCTATGATCCGCCGGCGTGAACCCGTGCCGTTCGCCTTCGTCGCCGAAGCCGACAGGTTCCGCAGCAATGTCACACCCCCGCCGCGTGAGCGGGCGTCCTTCGGCCAGCTGGCCGGACGCTGGCTTCTCGGCGTCACCGTCGTCGCCGGTCTCGTGGGATCCCTGGTGATCGGGATGCCCGCCCTGTCGGCCGACCAGCCCTCCCCGCACAAGCAGCCCTCCCAGGCCTCCGAGGGACGCTAGGAGCGCCACGGGGACGGCCGGCCCGACTCCGTCCGGGCCCCCGAGGGTGGTGACCGGAGACACAGGTCGGTAGCCTCACCGGGCACAACACTTGCCATGGAACGAGTGAGGACCAGCCGTGCCCCTGCCCTTCCTGACGGCCGACCGCGCCTTTGACACGGCCGACGACGTCGCGCTGCCGTACGACGACCGCGAACTGTGGCGCCGGCCCTACCGGCCGGGGCCGTGGCGCGTGGGGACGGCGGCGCTGATGCTGCTGCTCGCCTCGTTCATCCTGTTCGCGGCGGTCATCATCGCGGCGACGGGAGGACCCTCCTCCGCCGGGGTGGTCTTCGGCATCGCGGTCGTCGTCATCCTCTGCGCCCTGCGGATGCTGCGCATGGGCGCGTGGGTGAGCGCGCACGGGGTGCGGCAGGTGGGCTTCCTGACCACGCGCACGGTGGCCTGGCAGCAGGTCGCCAGCGTGCGCACCGTGCAGCAGCCGGTGCGCTGGCTCGGAATGCCGCGCACGGTGCAGGGGCAGGCGCTGCTGCTCGTGCGCAAGGGCCGGTCCGCGGAGCCCATGGCCCCGCTGCTGACCACGCACAACTCCGACTTCCTCGCGCGCGACGGTGCCTTCAACCGGGCGGCCGACGCGGTGGAGGCGTGGGCCGACGAGTACCGGCGGGGCTGAGCCTCCGAGCACGCGAAAGGCCGGGGCCCGGACCGCAGTTGAGCGGTCCGGGCCCCGGCCTTTCGCGTCTTCGGCCCGCTCAGGCGGTCTCGGCCTGCTTGCCGTCGTGGAGGGCGATCGCCCGTTGCATCGCCTTGCGGGCGCGCGGGGTGTCGCGGGCGTCGTGGTAGGCGACGGCGAGGCGGAACCAGGTGCGCCAGTCGCCGGGAGTGTCCTCCGTCTCGGCCTTGCGCAGGGCGAAGACGGCGTCGGCCGACTCCCGGTCGACCCGGCCGCTGGGGGTGCGCTTCAGCTCGTCGACGGGCAGTCCGCCCTCGGCGTCGAGTTCGGCGGCGAGCTGGTTGGCTCTGCGGACGAACTCGGTGTTCTTCCAGAGGAACCACAGGCCGATCACCGGCAGGATCAGCACCGCGACGCCGAAGGTGACGGTGAGCAGGGTGCCGGTCTTGATGAGCAGCACGCCGCGGCTGCCGACCAGGACGAAGTAGAAGACCAGGACGGCGGCCGTGACGAGGTAGGTGATCTTCGCGCGCATCGGGGTGAGGGCCTCAGTTCAGGTCCAGGAAGTGTTCCAGGCCGAAGGTGAGGCCCGGCGTGGTCACCACCCGGCGGGCACCCAGCAGGATGCCCGGCATGAAGCTGCTGTGGTGCAGGGAATCGTGCCGGACGGTGAGGGTCTCGCCCTCGCCGCCGAGGAGGACCTCCTGGTGGGCGAGCAGGCCGCGCAGCCGGATCGCGTGGACCGGGACACCGTCGACGTTCGCGCCGCGGGCGCCGTCCAGGGCGGTGGCAGTGGCGTCGGGCGCCGGTGCGGAGCCTGCCTTCTGCCGGGCCGCAGCGATCAGCTGGGCGGTGCGGGTGGCGGTGCCGCTGGGGGCGTCCACCTTGTTCGGGTGGTGCAGCTCGACGACCTCGACGGACTCGAAGTACGGGGCGGCGATCTGCGCGAACTTCATGGTCAGCACGGCGCCGATGGAGAAGTTCGGCGCGATGAGCACGCCGGTCTCCGGGGAGGCGTCGAGCCATGAGTTCAGCCGCGCGAGCCGCTCGTCGGTCCAGCCGGTGGTGCCGACGACGGCGTGGATGCCGTGGCGTACGCAGTAGTCGAGGTTGTCCATCACCGAGTCGGGGGTGGTCAGCTCGACGGCGACCTGGGCGCCGGACTCGGCCAGCGACTCCAGGCCGTCGCCCCGGCCGAGGGCGGCGACCAGCTCCATGTCCTCGGCGGCCTCGACCGCCCGTACCGCCTCGGAACCGATCCGGCCCTTGGCACCGAGGACGGCCACGCGCAGCTTGCTCATGTCTTCTGTCTTCCTTACCGGAGGGGGTCAGGCGACGGCGTCGTGCAGCCGGGCCGCCTGCTTGTCCTTGAGCGGGCCGATGACCGACAGGGACGGCCGGCGGCCCAGGACGTCGCGGGCGACGGCGCGGACGTCGTCCGGTGTGACCGAGGCTATCCGGGCCAGCATGTCGTCGACGGACATCTGCTCGCCCCAGCACAGCTCGCTCTTGCCGATACGGTTCATCAGCGCGCCCGTGTCCTCCAGGCCGAGGACCGTGGAGCCCTGGAGCTGGCCGACGGCGCGGCCGATCTCGTCGTCGGTGAGGCCGTGCTCGGCGACGTGGTTCAGCTCGTCGCGGCAGATTGCCAGCACGTCGTGCACCTGGGAGGGCCGGCAGCCCGCGTAGACGCCGAAGAGGCCGCAGTCGGCGAAGCCCGAGGTGTACGAGTACACGCTGTACGCAAGGCCCCGCTTCTCCCGGACCTCCTGGAACAGGCGCGAGGACATGCCGCCGCCGAGGGCGGTGTTGAGCACGCCCATCGCCCAGCGGCGCTCGTCGGTGCGGGCCAGGCCCGGCATGCCGAGGATGACGTGGGCCTGCTCGGTCTTGCGGCCGACGAGCTCCACGCGTCCGGCGGCCCGGACGGTGCGCCTGCCGTCGCGCGGGGCGAGCGGCTGGGCCACCGGGTCCCCCAGGGCGCCGGCCTTCTCGAAGGCGGCGCGGACCTGCCGTACGACCTTGTCGTGGTCGACGTTGCCGGCCGCGGCCACCACTAGGTGCGTGGGGTCGTAGTGCTTCTTGTAGAACCGGCGGATGCGGTCCGCGGTGAGGGCGTTGACCGTGTCGACGGTGCCGAGGACGGGACGGCCGAGGGCGTTGTCGCCGAACATGGTGTGCGCGAACAGGTCGTGCACGCAGTCGCCGGGGTCGTCCTCGGTCATCGCGATCTCCTCGAGGATGGCGCCGCGTTCGACGTCGACGTCCTCCTCCCGGATCAGCGAGCCGGTCAGCATGTCGCAGACGACGTCGATGGCGAGCGGCAGGTCGGTGTCGAGCACGCGCGCGTAGTAGCACGTGTACTCCTTCGCCGTGAAGGCGTTCATCTCGCCGCCGACCGCGTCGATGGCGGAGGAGATGTCCAGGGCGCTGCGCTTGCGGGTGCCCTTGAAGAGCAGGTGCTCCAGGTAGTGGGTGGCGCCGTTCAGGGCCGGGGTCTCGTCGCGGGAGCCGACGTGGGCCCAGATGCCGAAGGTCGCCGAGCGGACCGAGGGGAGCGTCTCGGTGACGATGCGCAGGCCGCCGGGGAGGGTGGTCTTGCGGACCGTGCCGATGCCGTTCTCGCCCTTGATGAGGGTTTGGGTACGGGCGACGGCCCGCGCCTCCGAGGAGGTGCGGGCCGTCGCCGTGGCGCTACGGGACGTCACTTGTCGGCGTCGTCCTTCTTGTCGTCGCCCTCTTCGCCCTCGATCACGGGGATCAGGGAGAGCTTGCCGCGGGAGTCGATCTCGGCGATCTCGACCTGGACCTTCTGGCCCACGCCGAGGACGTCCTCGACGTTCTCCACGCGCTTGCCGCCGGCGAGCTTGCGGATCTGCGAGATGTGCAGCAGACCGTCCTTGCCGGGCAGCAGGGAGACGAACGCACCGAAGGTGGTCGTCTTGACGACCGTGCCCAGGTAGCGCTCGCCGACCTCGGGCATGGTCGGGTTGGCGATGCCGTTGATCGTGGCGCGGGCGGCCTCGGCGGCCGGGCCGTCGGCGGCACCGATGTAGATGGTGCCGTCGTCCTCGATCGTGATGTCGGCGCCCGTGTCCTCCTGGATCTGGTTGATCATCTTGCCCTTGGGGCCGATGACCTCACCGATCTTGTCGACGGGGATCTTCACGGTGATGATCCGCGGCGCGTTCGGGGACATCTCGTCCGGCGTGTCGATCGCTTCCATCATCACGTCGAGGATGTGGAGGCGGGCGTCACGGGCCTGCTTGAGGGCGGCGGCCAGGACGGAGGCGGGGATGCCGTCCAGCTTGGTGTCGAGCTGGAGGGCGGTCACGAACTCCTTGGTGCCGGCGACCTTGAAGTCCATGTCGCCGAAGGCGTCCTCCGCACCGAGGATGTCGGTGAGGGCGACGTAGTGCGTCTCGCCGTTGCTCTCCTGGGAGATCAGGCCCATGGCGATACCGGCGACGGGGGCCTTGAGCGGCACACCGGCGTTCAGCAGCGACATGGTGGAGGCGCAGACCGAGCCCATGGACGTCGAGCCGTTGGAGCCGAGGGCCTCGGACACCTGGCGGATCGCGTAGGGGAACTCCTCGCGCGTCGGCAGCACCGGCACGATGGCGCGCTCGGCGAGGGCGCCGTGGCCGATCTCGCGGCGCTTCGGGGAGCCGACGCGGCCGGTCTCGCCGACGGAGTACGGCGGGAAGTTGTAGTTGTGCATGTAGCGCTTGCGGGTCACCGGGGAGAGGGTGTCCAGCTGCTGCTCCATGCGGAGCATGTTGAGGGTGGTGACGCCCAGGATCTGGGTCTCACCGCGCTCGAACAGGGCGGAGCCGTGCACGCGCGGGATGGCCTCGACCTCGGCGGCCAGGGTGCGGATGTCGGTGACACCGCGGCCGTCGATGCGCTTCTTCTCCTTGATGACGCGCTCGCGGACCAGGGACTTGGTCAGCGCGCGGTACGCGGCGGAGATCTCCTTCTCGCGGCCCTCGAACTCCGGCAGGAGCTTCTCGGCGGCGATGCCCTTGACGCGGTCCAGCTCGGCCTCGCGCTCCTGCTTGCCGGCGATGGTGAGCGCCTGGCCGAGCTCGGGGCGGACGGCGGCGCTGAGCGCCTCCAGGACGTCGTCCTGGTAGTCCAGGAAGATCGGGAACTCGCCGGTCGGCTTGGCGGCCTTGGCGGCGAGGTCGGCCTGGGCGCGGCAGAGCACCTTGATGAAGGGCTTCGCGGCCTCGAGACCGGCGGCGACGACCTCCTCGGTGGGGGCCTCGGCGCCGCCCTCGACCAGCTTGACGGTCTTGTCGGTGGCCTCGGCCTCGACCATCATGATCGCGACGTCGCCGTCCTCCAGGACGCGGCCCGCGACGACCATGTCGAAGACGGCGTCCTCGAGCTCGGTGTGTGTCGGGAAGGCCACCCACTGGCCGCGGATCAGCGCGACGCGGACGCCGCCGATCGGGCCGGAGAAGGGCAGGCCGGCCAGCTGCGTGGACGCGGAGGCGGCGTTGATCGCCACGACGTCGTACAGGTGGTCGGGGTTGAGGGCCATGATCGTCGCGACGACCTGGATCTCGTTGCGCAGGCCCTTCTTGAAGGACGGGCGCAGGGGGCGGTCGATCAGGCGGCAGGTGAGGATCGCGTCCTCGGAGGGCCGGCCCTCACGGCGGAAGAAGCTGCCGGGGATCTTGCCGGCGGCGTACATCCGCTCCTCGACGTCCACCGTGAGCGGGAAGAAGTCGAGCTGGTCCTTCGGGTTCTTCGAGGCGCTGGTGGCCGACAGCACCATGGTGTCGTCGTCCAGGTACGCCACGGCGGAACCGGCGGCCTGACGGGCCAGACGGCCCGTCTCGAAGCGGATGGTGCGGGTGCCGAAAGCGCCGTTGTCGATCACGGCTTCGGCGTAGTGGGTCTCGTTCTCCACTAGTGATTTCTCCGATACTTGTCGTCTTTTGTCCCGCCCGCCCGTGTGGCGGAGGGGACGGTGCCGGAGAAGCGTTCCGTGCAATGCGGGCCGGTCTTCGATCGAAGCACCCGGGGTTCTGCCCCCGGGGGCCACTACCGAGGACCGGCGGCGGCGTGAGGTCCGCTTCTCCTTGGTTCGTTCGTCTCGTTCGTACTCGTCGTGCGTCGTACCGACGCGTCGTGCTGGTGCGTCGTGCGTCTTGTGTTCAGTTACCACACTACAAAGGGGCGGCGACTGCGCGCACGTACAGCAAAGGGAGCGGCCCCCGAACGATGGGAACCGCTCCCTTCACGGCGTCCTAGCGGGCGCCCGCCGCACCACGGCGGATGCCGAGGCGCTCGACCAGCGCACGGAAGCGCTGGATGTCCTTCTTGGCGAGGTACTGCAGCAGCCGGCGACGCTGGCCGACCAGGATGAGCAGACCACGACGGGAGTGGTGGTCGTGCTTGTGGGTCTTGAGGTGCTCGGTCAGGTCGGAGATCCGACGGGACAGCAGAGCGACCTGGACCTCGGGGGAGCCGGTGTCGCCCTCCTTGGTACCGAACTCGGTGATGATCTGCTTCTTCACTGCGGCGTCGAGCGACACGCGTACTCCTCTTGGTCTGTGACTGGCCACCGAGTGCCCCCGGTCTACGTCTCGGGGGATCTTCCACGACTCGGAAGGCAGGGATCCGCTGGGCGCGACCTCCAGGGCTCGGGGCTCCGGGGGCGCGTACACGAACGGCCGTCACACAGGGTACCAGTCCGGGGGCACCGCCTTCCCCGCGCTCCGGGGGCAGCCGCTCAGCCGGTCATGGAGCGGACCTCGGCGAGCACGCCCAGCACCGCGAGGCAGAGGGGAACCAGCGTCAGCAGGACGGCTCCCTCGGTCAGGTCGAGCAGTCTGCCCCAGAACGGGGACAGGCCCTTGCGCGGGATGACGAGTCCGACAGCGGTGATCAGTGCGGCGCCCGCGGCGATCGCCCCGGTCAGCCAGATGGTCCGCAGGTCGAGCGCTCCCCTGTCGCCGTGCAGGACGTACTCGGTCAGGGCGGCCACGGGCGGGTTCAGCGCGAGGCCGAGCAGGAGCAGGACGATCGCCGCCAGGCCCGCCACCAGCACACACGTCACCTGGGACGTGTAGCGGAACAGGCGCGCCCGGATCAGCATGGACAAACCGGCCGCCAGGGCCAGGAGCTGGGCCCAAACGTCGTCCGAGAAGCCGAGTACGGCCCCGGAGCCGACCACGACCGCGGCGGTGCCGCCGACCAGCCCCAGCAGCAGTTCGTGACCTCGCCGGGCCTGGGCCGCGATGCGCTCGGCGTCGAGCGGCTCGATCTCGGGACCGTGCGCCAGGTCCGGGTCGAAGTCGTCCTGGGCGGCGGAGCGCGGCGCCGCGTAGCCGATGGGCAGGCGGGCGAACCGCGCCGACATGCCCGGCAGGAAAGCGACCAGGCCGATCGCGCAGGGGGCGCACACGGCGGCGCTCTCGGTCGCGGTCGCGTCCGCGACGATGGCGAGGAAGGTCGCGAGGGAGCCGACGGCCGCGAGGAACGTGGCCGCCACGAACGGGGCGTCCGAACCCGGGGCCAGCGCCACCAGGACCACCGAGGCCACCAGCACGGTCACACAGCCCAGCAGGAACTGCAGCCTTCCCGGCCCCTGCCCCGCGTCCGGGCCGACGATGCCCGATCCGGCGATCAGCAGCAGCGCCAGGCCCGGCAGGCCGAGCGCGGTCGCCGAGGCCCGGTCCGCGTACACCCGTACCCGTACGCCCGCGAACGCGGTGAGCAGCACGCCGAGACCGCCCGCGACGATGCCGGGCAGGCCGTGCATGTCGTGGCGCAGGGGGTCGGCGAACCAGAGGACGAAGCCGGTCATCAGCATCATCAGCGCGCCGCCGACCAGCCCGGCGACGCGCAGCAGGTCGTCACTCCAGAGGTGGCGGTCGCGGACGACCGCGGAGGCGACGGCGTCGGACACGTCGTCGTAGACGGCCGGCGGGAGCGACTCGGCGAAGGGGCGCAGGCTCAGCACTTCCCCGTCGAGGACCCTCTCTTCGGCGAGCGTGCGTGCGCCGTCGATGACGCGGCCGTCCCTGCGCACCAGGTGGTAGCCGGTCGGCGTACCGGCGGACTGGGTCTGCTCAGCCAGGCGCAGGATCTCCGGATAGAGGTCGGCCACGGGCAGGTCCACCGGCAGTGCGACGTCGATACGGGCGTCCGGCGCCACGACCGTGACTCGGCAGAAACCTGTTGCCGTGGTCGAACTCACCTTCACTGACCCCCTGTTTCGCTGATGTGTGCGCTGCGTCGGTCACCCTACCGACAGGCACCGTCCGTCACGACGCGTAGGATCCCCGAGCAGCGGAGAACGGCCGGTACCACGGGGGTGCCGGTGGCGAATGGCCGCTCCGTATAGGGGGATTGAAGCTTCGGTGAGCCAGATCGTCATCAAGCGCCCGCCTCGTACGCTGCCGCCCGACGTGCCCTCGGACGAGTTGCGCCTGGAAGCCCCTCCCGAACTGCCCCGCGGGCAGCAGGAGGGTGTGCTGATGCAGGTGCTGCCGACGCTCGGAATGGGCTCGTCGGTGGTGTTCTACTTCGCGTCGCCCAACGCTCATCCCTTCATGCGGATCATGGGCGTGGTCATGCTGATGTCGACGGCGGCGATGGTGATCGCGCAGCTCGTCCGCTATCGCCGGGGCACACAGGGCCAAATGGCCGATGTACGCCGTGACTACCTCCGCTATCTCGCCCAGACGCGGCGCCGGATCCGCCGGACGGCCCTGCGGCAGCGGGACGCGCAGCTGTATCTGCACCCGGCCCCCGACCAGTTGTGGGCCGTGGTCGCCGAGGGCAGCCGGGTGTGGGAGAGGCGGGTCGGCGACGGCGACTTCGGTCAGGTCCGTCTCGGCCTCGGGCCGCAGCAGCTGTCGACCCCTCTCGTCGCACCGGACACCGCACCGGTGGACGAGCTGGAACCGCTGTGCGCGGGCGCCATGCAGCGTTTCCTCGCCGTGCACGGCCAGTTGGACGCCCTGCCGGTGGCGGTGTCGCTGCGCGCCTTCTACCACGTGACGGTGTCCGGTGATCCGGAGCAGGCCCGGTCCACGGCCCGTGCGCTGGTGGCCCAGGCGACGACCCTGCACTCCCCCGACGACCTGGTCGTCGCGGTCGTCACCGCGCCCGGAGCGGTGAGCCGCTGGGACTGGACGAAGTGGCTGCCGCACTGCCAGGTGGCGGGTCAGCTGGACGGTGCCGGCAGCCGGCGTCTGTTCGGGGACGACCTGGGCGAGCTGGAACCGCTGCTCGCCGCCCACCTCGACGGACGTCCGCGTTTCAGCCGTGACGGCCGGCCGCTCCTCGACCAGCCCCACATCCTCGTGGTGCTGGACGGCGGCATGGTGCCGCCGACCTCGGCCTTCGCCGCCGCGGAGGGCCTGCAGGGCGTCACCGTCGTCGAGGTGGTCGCCGGTGAACTCGACCAGCCGAGGGGGGACCTGTCGGTGGTCGTACGTCCGGATCGGCTCTGGCTGGACTCGGGCGGCGGTGTCGCCTACGAGGGGGCGCCCGACGTGATGCCCCTGCCCGCCGCCGAGGCGCTGGCCCGGCAGCTCGCGCCCCTGCACACGGGCGGCGGTGACGACGACGAACCGCTCCTGGCCAACCTGGACTTCACCGAGCTGCTCGGGCTGGGCGACGCCGCCTCGGTGGACGTACGGCGCACCTGGCGCCCCCGGTCCACACCGGAGCGGCTGCGCGTGCCGATCGGCGTCGGCGAGGACGGCAGGCCCGTGATGCTGGACCTCAAGGAGGCCGCGCAGGACGGTATGGGCCCGCACGGACTGTGCGTGGGCGCGACCGGTTCCGGCAAGTCCGAGCTGCTGCGCACCCTGGTGCTGGGCCTGGCCGTCACCCACTCCTCCGAGACGCTCAACTTCGTGCTGGCGGACTTCAAGGGCGGTGCGACCTTCGCCGGCATGTCGCAGATGCCGCACGTCGCCGCGGTGATCACCAACCTCGCCGACGACCTGACCCTGGTCGACCGCATGGGCGACGCGATCCGCGGTGAGTTGCAGCGCCGCCAGGAGCTGCTGCGCTCGGCCGGCAACTACGCCAACCTCCACGACTACGAGAAGGCCCGTGCCGCTGGCGCCCCGCTGGAGCCGTTGGCCTCCCTCGTCCTCGTGATCGACGAGTTCAGCGAACTGCTCACCGCCAAGCCCGACTTCATCGACATGTTCATCCAGATCGGCCGGATCGGCCGCTCCCTGGGTGTGCACCTGCTGCTCGCCTCGCAGCGCCTGGAGGAGGGGCGTCTGCGCGGTCTCGACACCTACCTGTCGTACCGGGTCGGTCTCCGCACCTTCTCGGCGGCCGAGTCGCGTGCGGCGCTGGGGGTGCCGGACGCGTACCACCTGCCGTCCGTGCCCGGTTCGGGCTACCTGAAGTTCGGCACGGAAGAGATGGTCCGGTTCAAGGCCGCCTACGTGTCCGGCCCCTACCGCAGGGGCGGCCCGGAGACCACCGCGAGCCTGGCGCCCGTCGAGCGCAGGCCGGCCCTGTTCACCGCTGTGCCCGTGCCGGTCACGTACGCCGTGCCCGGTCCGGAGGGGGACGAGCCTGCCGCCCCGGGGCGGCAGGAGGACGACGCCCTGGCCGACACCGTCCTGGACGTCGTCGTGCAGCGTCTGGAGGGGCAGGGGGTGTCAGCGCACCAGGTATGGCTTCCGCCCCTGGACGAGGCCCCCACCATGGACCAGTTGCTGCCCGCGCTCGCGGTCACGCCCGAACGCGGCGTCCACGCGCGGGAGTACACGCGGCTGGGCGGGCTGACGGTGGCGCTCGGCCTGATCGACAAGCCTTTCGAGCAGAAGCGGGAGGTTCTGTACCAGGACTTCTCGGCGGCCGCCGGGCACATGCTGGTGGTGGGCGGCCCCCAGTCGGGCAAGTCGACTCTGCTGCGTACGCTGATCGCGTCGTTCGCGCTCACCCACACGCCGTACGAAGTGCAGTTCTACTGCCTGGACTTCGGTGGTGGAGGACTCGCCTCGATGAACGACCTGCCCCACGTGGGCGGCGTGGCCTCCCGTCTGGATCCCGAGCGGGTGCGTCGTACGGTCGCGGAGGTGGCCGGCATTCTCAACCGCCGCGAGCAGTTCTTCCGGACGCACGGCATCGACTCCGTCGCCACCTACCGCCGGCGCCGCGCGGCGGGAGAGCTTCCCGGCGAGCAGTGGGGCGACGTCTTCCTGGTCGTCGACGGATGGGGCAACTTCCGCAACGACTACGAGGGCCTGGAGGGGGTCGTCCACGACATCGCCGGGCGCGGGCTGGGCTACGGCGTCCACGTGGTGCTCTCCGCCTCGCGCTACATGGAGGTGCGCGCCGCTCTGAAGGACCAGGTCCTCGGCCGCCTGGAACTGCGGCTGGGCGACGCCATGGACTCCGAGTTCGACCGCAAGGTCGCGCTGAACGTGCCGACGGGGGTGCCCGGCCGGGGGCAGGTGCCGCAGAAGCTCCACTTCATGACCGCGCTGCCGCGGATCGACTCGGTCCCGGACGTCGAGAGTCTCTCGGAGGCCACGGCGCAGCTGGTGCAGGCGGTCAAGGGCAACTGGCCCGGCCCGCCGGCGCCCACGGTGCGGCTGCTGCCGCGCAAGCTCCCGGCCGACCAGTTGCCCAAGGGCTTCGAGTTCCCGCAGCACGGCATCGCCATCGGTATCGACGAGGCGAACCTGGAGCCGGTCTTCGTCGACCTGGACACCGACCCGTTCCTTCTGGTCTTCGGCGACAGCGAGTCCGGGAAGACGAACCTGCTCCGGCTGATCGCCAAGCAGATCGCGGAGCGCTACACCCCCGCCGAGGCCCGGATCGTCGTCGGTGACTACCGGCGCACCATGCTGGAGGCGGTGTCGGAGGAGCACCTGCTGGAGTACGCCCCCATGGCGTCGGCGATGCAGGTCCACATGGACGCCATCAACCAGTTCATGGAGATGCGCGCTCCCAAGCCGGACATCACCCCGCAGCAGTTGCGCGACCGCAGCTGGTGGAGCGGCCCGCAGCTGTTCGTAGTCGTCGACGACTACGAACTGGTCGCGGCCGGCTCCGGCAACCCGCTGGCGCAGCTCGTGGAGCACCTGCCGTTCGCCCGCGACGTGGGTGTGAAGTTCATCGTCGCGCGCAGCTCGGCGGGCGCGTCCCGGGCGATGTACGAGTCGTTCCTTCAGCGTCTGAAGGAACTGGGCGCGCAGGGCGTGATCCTGTCGGGCGACCCCGGCGAGGGCGACATCCTCGGCAATGTGCGGGGGCGGCCCATGCCGCCGGGACGTGGCGTGTTCGTGTCCCGCAAGCGCGGGACACCGCTGATTCAGGTGGGCCTGCTTCCACAACGGCATTAGAGTGATCGTCCGAGTGGTGACTCGGCGTGACACAACGTGACACAACTTGACTGAACGGGGAGGCGGTTGAGGTGGGTTCGAACGGGGGCGGCGCACCGGACACGGGTACGTCATTCGACAACCTGTCCCATGTGAATCCGGCGATGGCGCTGGACATCCAGCACGACGCCATGAAGGGCTTCAAGAAGCGTGTCGACGAACTGCTGCTGGAGCTCGACAGGTCCGAGGCGGCACCGGGCAAGGTCGGCCAGGACAAGCTGACCCGCGCTCACCTGGGCTCGTCGGACTTCAAAGAGGCACAGTTCCTCTACGACTCGTACGCCGTCGTCCACGAGGAGCTGGAGAAGCTGTCCAAGGCGCTCAGCGCGCAGATCGAGGGCATGGGACTGGCGGTGCACGCGTCGCGGGTCGGCTACGAGAACCTCGACGGCGACATCCGCGCGCGGATGCGGGCGGTCAACGCGGAGGCGGAGAAGTACTACGTGGCGGGCAGGGATCCGTATGCCGAACGACGCGGCGGGCCACCGCCGGCGGCCGACTCGAGCGATGAGGGCCTGTGATGGGTGAGCAGCCCGGACCGCGGCAGCCGAAACTTGCCCGCACCGACTTCGAGTCCATGACCCACGAGCAGCTCGCGGCCCTGCTCGACTCGGCCAGCCCGGAGAGCGCCTCCCACCTCGCGACCAAGCTCACCAAGGCCGCCTCGACGATCACCAAGATCGGCGACGACCTGATGACGCACACCAAGGGCCTCGAATGGCAGGGCGAGGCCGGCGACACCTTCCGCGACTGGGGCGGCCAGGCGGCGAGTTCCACGCTCCGTCTCGGTCAGTACGCCGAGGTGGCCTCGCGTTGGATGGCCACGGTGGCCCAGGCGGTGGTCGAGGCGAAGGCGGCCCTGCCGGACACCTCGGAGACGACCCAGGCCAAGGCGGACCTGGCCTCTGCGAAGAAGACACTGGCGGCGACGCAGGACCCGGGAGCCCGCAACGACCCCGACGCCCGCAAGCTGGCCCAGACCGCGCAGGCCGACGCGACGTCGGCGCAGCAGCGCATGGATGCGGCCCGGGGGGAGGCCATTCAGCAGCTGCGGAAGCTGGCGCAGACGTACGAGTACTCGGCGCAGCAGGTGAACAGCGTGGATCCGCCTACGTTTTCGCCGCCGAGCACTCACTTCGGCGACACGGACTGGAAGCCCGGCGAGTCCGAGTACGTTTCCGTCCCGTCCCACGGCGTTTCCGGCGCCGGAGGCGGCTCAGGTGCGGCCGCGGTGGTCCAAGGCGGCCAAGACAGTGGCTCGCGTGTCGGATCTCAGCCGCACCCGTACAGCGGTGCCCCCGAAGGGGCCTCGCCCGGGCTCAGCAGCACGTCCGCCGAAAGCCGTCGTCCCGTCGCCATGGACATCGACGGGCTGACGACCCTGCCGGAACGGCCGGCACCGGCTCCGCAACCCGGGCCGAACACGCTTCTTCCTCGGTCCGAGGCACCGCCCGGGCAACCCGTCGTCGGTCCGCCGGTCCTGCAGAGCAGCGGTGGTGGCACGAACAACCCGGCGAGTGGCCGGATGCCGGTGGTCCCCCGTTCACCGCTTCCCCCTTCACAAGGGCCGGGCTCAGGAGGTGTCCGGGTTCCACCGCTGCGCGACAGCGGAATTGCGGGAGGGAAGCCCGTCACGCCGACGACCGGACGTCCTTCCGGGGGCATCCCCCGCGGAACGGTCATCGGTGGGCAGGGCCCTCAAGGCCGTGCTCCCATGGTCCGCGGCCTCACTCCCGGCCTTCCCGGTGGTCCTGGCGGCAGCGGACAGGGCGGCACAATCGGCGGTCGGCGCCTTGCCTCCCAGACAGGTGGGGCGGCCGGTGCCGTGGCGAGCCAGAACGGTCGTCTTCCCATGGGTCGTCCCATGACGCCGGGAGGGACGGGGCTGCCGCGGCCCGGAAGCTCTTCTCAGTCGCCCCGTGCAGCGGTGCAGGGCCGGCCGACGGGGGTCGTTCCTCGTACCGGCGGCACCGGCTCGCGACAGCAGGATCAGCGTGAAACCGACCGACCCGACTATCTCTCCGAGGACGAAGAGACCTGGCAGCGCGGACGCCGCACGTTGCCGCCAGTCGTGGAGTGACCCCCGCCCCGGCCAACCCCAGGAAAGTCATGCGTGCCAGCAATAGACGAAACTTGCGCCCTGCCTCAGTGCTCTCGGCTGCCCTCGGCCTGTTGCTGGTCGGCGTCGCCGCCACTCCGGCGCATGCCGAGTCGGTTCGCGACCTCCAATGGCATCTTGACGCGATGCACGCCGAAGAGATGTGGAAGGTGAGCACCGGCCGCGGCATCACTGTCGCTGTCATCGACACGGGAGTCGACGATTCGCTGCCCGATCTCAAGGGACAAGTCCTGAAGGGCAAGGACTACTCGGACCAGTCGGGCGACGAGCGAACCGACCAAGAGGGCCACGGCTCCGGCATGGCCGCGCTCATCGCAGGCACTGGGAAGCACGGGAGCAAGAGCGGGGCTTACGGCCTCGCTCCGGGTGCGAAGATCCTTCCCATCCGGATGCCCGAGAAGATCGAGGGGTGGGACTTCAGCTCGGGTCACAACGCCGCACGGGACTTCAGCAAGGCCATTCGATTCGCGGCGGACTCGGATGCGAAAGTCATCAACATCTCGATGGGACAGGCAGCGTCCGCCGCAAAGGGCAGCGTCACCACCCCTGAGCTGGACGCCGCCGTGAAGTACGCCGTCGACAAGGGGAAACTGATCTTCGCGTCCGCCGGCAACGAGGGCGACGGAGCCAACCGCCCCCGCTTTCCCGCCTCCACACCAGGCGTCGTGGCCGTCGGATCGATCAACGAGAAGGTCAAGCGCAGCGCGTTCTCGGAGTGGGGACCGGAGATCGACGTCACCGCTCCCGGGGAGGACATGGTCCACGCGTGCATCGGCGGCACCGGAGTGTGCAGGACCAGCGGCACCAGTGACGCCACAGCCATCGCCTCGGCGTCCGCCGCCCTCATCTGGTCGAAGCACCCGACCTGGACCAACAACCAGGTCCTCCGGGTCCTGCTCAACACGATGAAGGGCAACGAGGAGAAGTGGACTCACAACGAGTCCTTCGGTTACGGCATCGTGCGTCCCCGGGCCGCCCTGCAGAACCCCGGCGACCCGGGCCCCGCCGACGAGTACCCCCTGCCGGACCTGGCCGCGGCGGCCTCCGAGCCCCCGTCGCCGGGGGCGTCCGCGTCCGCCTCCGGTGAAGCCGGCGCGGAGAATCCCGCTCCGGACATGTCCCAGGCAGCGGCGCCCGCTTCGGAGGACGACGGCAACACGTCACTCTGGATCGCCCTGGGCTTCGCTGCGGCCGCGGTCCTCGGTGCCGCGATCGCCTTCGCCCTACTCCGCACCCGCCGCCGACGCACCTAGCAGCCGGCGACGCCCGCGGAACGCCTCTCCGCAGCAGTACTCGCCCCATGGGACACCGGGCCCGGGAGAGCAGGGCTGAGGCCGGACCGGGCGCCCGGTATGCCAACGAGTCAGTCGTCAGTGACGCCAGAAGAGGATCGCCGTGTCATTCGACGAGATGTGGGGCCAGGCCCGCAGCGCCGCCGCGCGCCGGCACAGCAGCATGCAACTGAACCAGCTCGCCCCCTTCGAAGGAAACGCAGGTTCGGGCCTCCATTGGGTCCTCTGCCAATTTCCATGCGCGCCCTCATCGGACCTGCCGCGGCCACAGTTGCCGTCGGATTCCTCATGAGTGCGCATCTCCACTTGCTCCTCCTACACCCTCTAGAGGAACGAGTCTGCACTGCAAGAGGCACACCAGCACTCCATGCTCAGGCCGCACGGAGGCAGAGACCGAGAGAGACGCGAACTGTAGAACCGCGCCGGTTGCACATGCGGGGCACGCCCCTTGCCGTGAGTCATCGCTGACTCATGCATGCATGCGTCCGCCCGACTGGCAGAAGACGTGCCGCACAGGCCTGGTCTCCGTCGGGGTGGTGCGAGGCGGGCCGGCGAGTGGGGAGACGGCCGTCCGTGGCTGTCTCCCCACTGCTTCGGTGCTTGCGGCTCAGCTCATCAGCATGCGGAAGCGGGCCGCGTTGCCCTTGTCCGTGTCCTGGTAGCCGATGACCGAGTCGTCCAGGAGCTGGGCGATGCGGGCCAGCTTCTGGCACATCTGGTCCATCTCCGTGGTGCTGCTGCGCTGGATCTCGCCGTAGGCCGTCTTCGCCTCGCCCTGCCAGGTCTCGGCGACGGCGGCGACCTTGCGCATGAGGGTTTCCAGGCCCTCGGAGAGCTCCTGGGTCGTCTTGCGCACGTCGATGGCGGCCTGGGTGACCGTGTCGTAGTTGACGGCTGTGCGGTCGAAATTCACTGTGCGTTCTCCTCGGGTGCGTGGGTCGCTGCAGATCAGGCGAGGTCGGTGATACGGCTGGTCACCGGGTAGGAGTTGTCCACCTTGCGGATCTCCGAGACCCGGTCCTGCTCGTGCTGGGTGAAGCCCTTGACGCTCATGCGCATGACCTCTTCGAGGTCGACGAGGTCGTCCTGGAGCTTCCGCAGGTGCTTGTTCACACCGCGCTGAACGGTGTCGAACTCCTTGCCCGCGGCGCCCTTCCAGCCCGCCTGGATCGTGTCCACGACGGCGTTGAGCGACGTCACCCGGCTGCTCACGTCCGTGTGGAAGGTACGGATCTTGTCAGCGAGGTCCGTGAGGTCCTGGTCGCTGTAATCGACACCCATGTCGTCCTGCCCCTCCTGTTGAAGCACTGGTGGCTGTCACCACCGTGGCGGGTCCGCCTGAACCGGTGTTCAGGCTCTCCTGGCGGGCAAGAACCGCTCCGACTCCCACGCGACGCGTGGTCGCAACGTCGCACCGCCCCCGTGCAGTACCACGCACACACGTGATACCCGGGATCACTCTAGTCAGTTGATCGAAAGGTTCCAACGGCGGAGTGGTTTCGGGCAGTTCGAGGGAGCGGTCGGAGCGATCGCCGGCTTCCGCCGCCAAGGGCCGGGGCAGGCCAGTAAGGTTGTCAGGGATCGTTGGTGAGCCGCCTGAAAGGACCCCTCCACCATGGCCCAGGTGCCGGACGAGGACGTCAAAGCCCGCAAGGAGCGCGAGCGGGACGAGCTGTACGCGCTCGACATCTCGGGTGTGGAGTGGCACGGCGCGCCGGGGACGGAGGACCACGAGGAACGGGTGGAGATCGCCTATCTGCCCGACGGTGCCGTGGCCATGCGGTCGTCGCTGGACCCGGAGACCGTACTGCGGTACACCGAGGCGGAGTGGCGGGCCTTCGTCCTGGGGGCACGGGACGGGGAGTTCGACCTGGAGCCGGCGCCGGACGACTCGGGCGTCGCCGCCGAGTGACGCCCGAGTCCGTGCCGCCGCCGCGGGGTCATGAGTTCCGGCGGCGGCGCAGGTCGCGCAGGACCACTGCCGTGCCCGAGATGATCACGACGAGGACGGCGCCGACGGACAGGGTGTAGACGGCGTAGCGCCGATCGCGTTCCTCGGGGGTTTCCGCCAGCGAGAACGGCGCCACGTCCGGTGCCTCGGCGCTCGTCACCCCCGGGTCGGGGGTCGGGGACGAAGGTGCCCGGCCGGTGTCCGTCTCCTGGACCGCGCGGACGGGGTCGACCACTCCCCAGCCGACGAAGTCGTCGTGGCCGTTGACGGAGCGTTCGGCCGTCTGCTCGATTCGGGTCACGATCTGAGCCGGGGTCCAGTCGGGGTGCTTCTCCTTCAGGAGAGCCGCCACCCCGGCGACGAACGGGGCCGAGAAGCTGGTGCCGCTGTCCGTGCACTGGCCGCCTCCGGGCACGGTGGAGACGATGTCGACGCCGGGTGCGGCCACCCCCACGGAGTCACCTGCCTGGGAGAACGCGGCACGCTCGTTGTTGCGGTCCGAGGAGGCCACGGCGAGGACACCCTCGAAGGCGGCGGGGTAGGTGTCCTTGGTCTTGCCGTCCAGGCCGTCGTTGCCCGCGGAGGCCACGACGACGACGTCCCGGGCGAGGGCCTCGCGTACCGCCTCGGCCAGCTCGGAGGTGGCGGCCAGGGGCTTGGTGGTGTCCTGGGAGATGTTGATGACGTCGGCGCCCTTGGCGACCGCGTGTCTGATGGCCACGGCCATCGAGTCCGAGTCACCGTTGCTGTCCGCGTCGTTCTGGCGGACGGGGATGACGGTGGCGCCCGGGGCGAGGCCCACGAAGCCCGTCCCCTCGGCCGGGCGGGCGGCGATGATGCCCGCGACCTTGGTGCCGTGGCCCACCTCGTCGTGGGTCGGGTCGCCGCCCTTGCCCTTGGTGAGCAGGTCGAGGCCGGCGGCCTTGTCCACGGCATCGGTCAGTTGGGGGTTCTCGTCGTCCACGCCCGTGTCGATCACCGCTACGCGTACGCCTTTGCCCTTGCGGGTGCCCTGCCAGAGTTCGTCGAGCAGGACCCGCTGGAGGGGCCACGGCCGGGCCTTGAACTGTTGCTCACTGGGGAACGTGCACGAGCCGCTGCCGGCCAGCTGGAGGGGTGTGCGCGTGGCCGCCGCGGAGTGCGCGGTCAGGGGACCCGGCGCGCAGGTGCTCAGCGCCGTCAGCAGCACGGCGGCGGCCAGCGTGGGTGCCTTCGTCAGCGGCTGCTGCACGTCTTCCCCGTCTTTCCTGTCCTTGTCACTGCGGTTCTGGGGTCTGGGCTGCTGTGGTTCTGGGGTTCCAAGAAGTCGTGACTTCGGACCGGCGTGGTCAGGAACCCTGCGGCTGCCGGGCGCTGTTGGTGTCGAGCCTGGGCCCCTTGGCCAGGAACTCCGACCACGCCAGCGGCACCTTCACCGGGCGTACGTTCTCGTAGCCGAGCTTCACCTGTGCCTCGCTGGGCTCCGGGCTGCCGTCCGATGTCTTCTTCCGGCCGTCGGCACCGATGTCCGACTTGTCGGCGTCGCTGTCCCCGTTGGCCTGCACGGCGTACCTCAGTCCGGTGTCGGCGACGAGGAACAGCGAACCCGAGTCCGTGCCGCTGCCCTGGATCTGGGTGTACAGCAGACCCGTGCCCGGGGTGACGTACGTGCTGGTGCCGTCGGAGGTGATCTCGGCCGGGTACCGCGTTCCGGCCCAGGTGCTGAGCGTGGTGTCGCCGTCCGTGTCCACCTTCGTGAGGACGCTGCACACGGTGTCGCGCCCGGTCCCGTCGGCGGTGGAGTTGACCTGGTGGACGCGTTGGCGGGGCCAGTCGTCGGGCTGGCCCCCGAAGGGGTCGGGCTCGGCGGTGAAGTCCTGCAGGCCCACGGTGCGGGCCTCGCCGTTCATGTTCAGCGTGGCCGTCTGCGGCGAGGTGATCAGGAGCCAGGCGGTGAACTCGGTGATGGGCTGCACCTTGCCCTGGAGGACCACGTAGTACTTCGTCCCCTCGCCGGTCTCCGTCTTGAGGACCGTGCCCACCTTGTTCTCCTGCGCCGACAGGGCGCCGGACACGCCCGCCGGGGTGCCGACGGCGGGCGGCAGCGGGGGGAATCGGATCGGATCGCCCTGATGGAGCGTCGCGAGCCACTCCTTGGTGACCAGTTGCGGCTTGCGGGAGCCGACGAGTGCGGTGGTCAGTGCGTCGGACTCGTTCCCGGTGACGCGGTAGGCGCTTCCCTCTGCGTCGACCAGGTATCGCTCGCCCGTGCGGGTGGCGACGTACAGGGTGTCGCCGCCCTTGAGCCGACCGGCGCCCTCCGTCTTCGCGGCCTCCTGCGGGGCGAGGACGAAGGTGGCCTCCTGAACGGTCTCCCCCTTGCCGCCGGGCTGTTCGCACACCGCCCACCGTTTGGCCCGGCCGGCCTCTTCGGCGGAGGGCATCCGGTCGGGCGCGTACGGGATGCCCAGGATCGGGCCGCGCGGGATCTCCCCCGAGTCGAGGACATCGTCGCCCACCTGGACGACCTCGTAGGTGCCGTCCTTCATGAGCAGCCGGGCGGAGGCCAGGTTCAGCACGGGGTGCAGGCGCCTGTCGCCGTCCGTCTTGAGGACGACATAGCGCGTTGTCGACTCCTTGCCCACGATGACCCGTGCACCGGGTTCGTCCCAGCCGGACGGTGCCGTCGGCTGGAACATGCCCCAGGCGCCGAAGACGGCCAGGGTCAGCGCCCCCGCGACCAGTGTCGGCACCACCGTGCGCAACGGTTTGGGGGCGCCCTCCTCCGTTCCCGACGGTGATGGCTGAAGGAAGGCCGCCAGCAGACGCCGCTTCGCGAAGGTGTAGGCGTTGAGCTCGTCCCGCCGTGATGTCATGAGTGACCGTCTCTCCCCGTGCCGGTCCGGGACGACTCCCTCGCCCACCCCGTGCTGACAGACCGGCCCCTACTATGCCTGCTTACGGCGCCGCCATGATCGGCGGGTAGGGTGTTCGGGTCTTCAAGAGCCGTGCGCACTAACCGCATTGCAGCTGCGGCTCGGCAGATTCGGGGGAACTGAATGATGGCTTCCGGGACACGTCCGCCGAACCGCGGCCGGACGCGGGCGCCGAACTCGCCGGACCGGGGCAGGCGGCTGCCCGCGTCGGCGCGCGGGGCCTCTCCCGGCACCGCACACCCGAGGTCGCGCCCCGGACGCGGCAGGTCGTCCGGGCTGCAACGGCTGCTGCTGGTCGAACTCGCCCTGGCCACCTTGCTCGTCGGCTGGCTCGTGGGCCGGGTGGCCATGGTGCCGGCCGCCGTGTTCGCCGTCGCGCTGGTACTGGTCGCCTTCGCCCGCCGGCGCGGCCGGTCGGTCCCCGACTGGTTGTCCACCGCCCGGGGTCTGCGGCGCCGGCTCAGGCGGGCCGGCGCCCTGGAGATCCCGCACGGGACGGAACCGGCTCTGGTGCCGGCTCTCGAGTGCGAGCCCGCGCTGCGCACCTACTCGTGCGGGGCACGCGACCGGCGGCCGGTGGGCATCGTCGGGGACGGCACCTTCGTCACGGCCGTCGTCCAGGTCGAGGCAGACGCCACCGCTCTGCGGGCCGAACGGAGCCGGCAGCCGCTGCCGCTGGGGATCGTGCGCGATGCCCTTGAGGTGGACGGGATCCGGCTCGAGTCGGCGCAGATCGTGCTCCACACCCAGCCGGCGCCGGCGCTGCACCTGCCGCGGCAGTCGGTGGCGGTCGCCAACTACGCGCCCCTGCAGGAACGGACGGGCACACCCGCCGTACGGCTCACCTGGGTCGCCCTGAAACTGGACCCGGAGTTGTGCCCGGAAGCCGTGGCGGCGCGCGGGGGCGGACTCCTCGGAGCACAGAAGTGTGTGGCGCGCGCCGCCCACCACCTGGCCAGCAGGCTCACCGGCGCCGGTTTCCGCACCACCGTCCTCGGCGAGGAGGAACTCGTCACGGCTCTCGCCACCTCCATGTGCGCCAACCCACTGGTGACCGCGGAAGCCGGTCGGACCGAGCAGCGTCAGCCGCGCACCCGAGAGTCGGCGCGCAGCTGGCGGTGCGACAACCGTCGGCACACCACCTACTGGATCCGCCGGTGGCCCCACCTGGGCGGCGATCAGGCGTCCTCGCTGCCACAGTTCGTGGCGGACGTGACGTCGGTGCCCGCGCTGGCGACCACCTTCAGTCTCCGCCTGTCGCACGTCGGACAGGAGGTCTCGCTGTGCGGGCATCTGCGGGTGACCGGCCGCAGTGACGACGAACTGGTCGCCGCCCGGCGGGCGCTGCAGGACACGGCCCGGCGGTCGGGCACCGGACTGGCCCGGCTCGACCGTGAGCAACTGCCGGGCGTTCTGGCCACACTGCCCCTGGGAGGCGCGCGATGAGTTCTCCCTCCACCCTGCCGGCCGACGGCGCGGACGGGACTGCGCGGAGCGAGCCCGGGGCCGGCCCGGCGCCGGGCAGCCGGCGCGGTCCCCGGCGTCTCCTGAAGGGCTTCGGGCTGCTGGGCCCGCGACACGGCGCCCACACGGTCCCTGCCGCCGAACTGGACGCGCTCGCGCTGCCTCTCGGTGACGACGGTGTCGTCATCGGTGTGGACGCGGAGGGCCGTCCCGCCGTGCTGGGTGTGAACAGACCCACCCCGTACGACGTGGTTCTCATCGCCGGTCTGTGGACCGCTCAGGTGATCGCCCTGCGCGCTGCCGCGACCGGCGCGCGGGTCGCGGTGGAGACGGGGCGCCCCCAGGCGTGGGTGCAGCTGATCCATGCCATGGGCGGCGGGCAGAACGGGCTGGCGGTGTACGACGTCGGGCGCGTGCCTCCGCAGGGCGCCTCGGCGGGCACGCCGGTGCTGGTGGTGCGGGACTGCGGCATGCGGCCGCCGCGTGGGCGCGTCGTCTCCGGCCCGTGGCAGTCGGTGCTCACACTGTTGCCGTATCTCAGCCCGGTCGCTCCGCGGCTGATGCGTCAGGCACGTCTGACGGGTGTCCAGCGGGTGTCGCCGGACGAGGCCGCGGAGCTGGGGCGCGTCCTTGCGCTCTCCCGGGCCGAGACGGAGTCCTTGCCGACGCTCGCCGACGGCATGACCCTCTGGTGCGCGGACCGGGACCGCCAGTACGTGATGACGCAGCCCACGGACGGAGAGACCGGGCTCCTGGGCATGCCGCGCCGGATGGACTGACACCGGGCGCGTCGGCCCCGCCCGCCCGTCAGGACTTCTGCGGTGCGCTGCTTGCGATGCCCAGTACGAGGTAGCTCCACTGCTTGGTCTTGGCATCGGCGGGGCCTTCCGCGGACTTGACGCCGAAGAAGAGGCGGCCGTTCTGGACGACGATGTCGTTGTGCTCCGTCATCGTCATCAGCCTCGCTTCGTCAGGCACTTCGAAGAAGAGATACGGAATTGCCTCGTCCGTCTCTGGGTCCAGGGCGAGCAGCGCGTTCGGTGCGATGTGGTCCTCGCTCAGGCTCAGGGCAAGGAGTTGGTCGCCGCTCATGCGCACCGGGTAGAGAAGTGCGCCCGGGCCGGAGTCGAACTTCTTGGTGGTCTTTCCCGTGGCGAGGTCGAAGCCGATGATCCAGTTCCATGTCGGGATCTCCGCTTGGTCCTTGCTCCGGATGAAGACCTGGTCCTTCCCCACGGTGACGGTCGGGCAGTCGTCGATCAGCGAATAGTCGTCGAGGGCACACTCGGCGACGTAGGCGCCGTTGCGGAGACTGATCGTGGCTCGGTTCCGGCCCTGGTCGTCGAGTGAGACGAGGTCGGTGATCTTGCTGTCACCGGCGGAGACGGCGACGACCGCAGGGACGGTGGAGGGCACGTTGACGCTGCGGACGCCCTTGTCGACGGCGTACGTCCACGCGGCCTCGCCCGTGGCCGGGTCCAGCTTGCGCAGCTTGAACGTGACGTCCCGCCAGGATCCGGCGGGGCTGTTCTCGCCGGTCGAGCACTGTTCCCGGACGATCAGTCCGCGGCCGCCCGCGACGCCCATGTCCTGGCAGGGCGCGGTGGTCGTCGTGGACCAACGGGTGGCGCCCTTCTCCATGTCGTACCCGATGGTGCCGCCGCCCCAGGTGACGGCGACCGTGCCGTGTGCGAGGGCCACGCCGGGCCGGTCCTTGTCGGTGCCCGTGGCGTCGGCCGACTCGGGCCCGGCCTGGGAGACGGGGAATCGCTCCTCCCAGACCAGGCGGCCGTCGTCGAGGTCGACGAAGGCGACCTGGTTGCAGAGGGCCTCGTCCGCCCAGTCGTTGGCCCGGAAGAGGACGGCGGTGCGGTTGTCGCCGGTGACGTGGCGGGTGTAGCCGCAGATCGGGCCGTCGAGTTCGAGCCGCCACTTCTCGTCGCCCGGCGCGGCGTCGGTGCCGATGCTCAGGCCGACGAGCGTCTTGTTGATGCCCTTGGCGAGGATGCGGTCCGTGGCCCACGTTCCGGGCATTTCGACGTGCTCTCCGGGCTTCATGTCGTCCACGGAGAAGCGGAACGCCATCTTGCCACTAGTGCCCGCGGGCGGCTTCTCGACCGTCTCGCGGACGTCGAGCGGTCCCTGTGCGACTGGATCCCGCGACTTGCCCGACGCGTCGGAGGCTCCGCCGCCGCGCCCCCACAACAGCCAGCCGCCGGCGCCAAGGGCCCCAGCGAGGACCACCGCGAGCAGCCCGGTCAGGAGCCTTCCGGGACCCTTCCGTCCTGTGCCGCCGCCGTCGGGGCCGTGCCGGCCCTCGGTGGGCTCGGCGGCGGCCGGAGGCCCTGAGGGCATGGACGGGGGCGGGCCGAAGCTCACTCGGGGCCTCTTCCTGTTCCTGGGGAATTCGGACGGTTCCCGGGCATTCCTGCGACGGGACGGCGGAGATTGCCACCAACTATGCCGGGCTCACGATCACTCGTCGGAACCGGGTAGTGACGCACGGGGTCATCCTCCGTACGGGGGCGGGCAGATGAAGCGGCGGGACGCTTCCGGGGCGCCTGTGACGCGATGGGCGGGACTTCGAGGGAGGGCGGGGGCTGCCGGGGCGGGGCTCGTGATGATTAGGCTGGTGTCGGGCGCGACACCAGAACCCGTGAGCGGGCGTCGGCGTCTCAGGGGGAGAACCGGTGGATCGGACGACCTCGGACAATTTCGAATGACAGGCAAAGGTCGCCCCAGCACGGCTTGAGGGTGCTCGACCACACCAGGAGGAACTGTGAGCAGCGATCGGGACGGGATCCGCGGGGGCTGGGCTACACCCGGCGATGACCAGCCCGACGCGGAGTCCTCCATCGAGACGACCGGCGAGTTCACCATCGACTACGCGCCACCCGCCTGGTACACGCAGAACGCGTCCGGCGACAGCGGTCAGGGCGAGGGAGAGGGGGCCGGGTCGTCTTCCGGGTCGTCTGCTTCGCCCGCTGCCGCCCCCGGTTCGGCCGCCTCTACTTCCTCTCCGGGTCCGGCCGTTCCGCCTGTTCCTCGTGGTCCCGTTCCGCCGTTGCCGGGGTTGACGCCGCCGCCGCACGCGACGCCCGACGGGGCTTCCTCCGTTCCGGCTCCCGCTCCCGCTCCCGGGGCACCGTTCACGCCGCCGCCACCGGCGCCCGCTCCGGGGGCCGCGTTCACGCCGCCTCCGCCGCCGGGGCCGGGTGCGCCGTTCACGCCGCCCGCACCGCCGAGCGGGAGCCCGGCGGGGGTGCCCAGGCTGCCGGTGGGGAGCGGGTTCGAGCCGCAGCCGTCGGCTCCGCAGCCGTCTGCCCCGACCGGGCCCGAGGCCGAGCCGGAACCACAGGTCCGGGCGTCGGAGCCCGAGCCTGCGGCCGACCCGGAGCCTGCCGCGGACCCCGCGTCTCCCACAGCCCTGCCGGCGTTCCCGGCCGGCGGATTCCAGCTCCAGGCTCCCGCCCCGCCGCCGCCGGCCGAGGAGCCCGAGGCGGTCGCGGAGCCCGCGACTGCCGGAGACCCCGGGTCCGACACCGGGGACCTCGGCAACGGCGATCTCGAAAGCGGCGCCACCATGCGCTTCTCCGCGGTCGCCCTCAAGCGGGAGATCGCCGAACGTGCCGCCGTTGAGGAGGCCGCCGAGGAGGAGCCGGCCACCGGTTCCGACGAGGTCGACGACGCCCCGGCCGAGGCCTCCTCGAACGCTGCCGACAGCGCGGAGCGCGAGGGCGGCGCCGACGGCCCGGAGTCCACTACGCCGGACGACGAGGCCGACACCGGCGCCGTTTCCGGTCCGGCCTCCGACGAGGCTCCCGACGAGGCCACCGGCGCCGGGACCGGCGACGCGGACGGCCCCCGTCCCGACGGCCCGGCCCCGGACGCCGAGCCGGATCCGGTCGCCCTGACCGTCGTACCCGACCCCGTCCCCGGCCCCGACCCCGTGTCCGAGGACGCGTCCGGGGACGAGCCCGCGGACAGCCTTCCGGCGGAGGACGAGCCCAAGGACGCGGTGCCCTCCGAAGCCGCGCCGCCGGCCGACGCCGTGCCGCAGGACGCCGTACCGCAGGACGCGCCGCCCCCGGCACCCGGCGGGATGCCTCCGCTGCCTCCGTCGTACCCGCCGGTCGCGCCCGCGCCGGCCCAGCAGTGGCCCGCACAGCCGCAGCCCGCCCCCGCCGCTCCCGAGCAGCCGGCGGTGCCGGCCCAGCAACCTCCCTTCCAGCCGCAGGCTCCGCAGCCGGCCCCCGCCGCGTGGAACCAGCCCGCCGCCGCGCCGGTCCCGCCCGACCAGCCGGTCGCTCCGCCGGTGCCGCCGACCGGATACGGCTTCCCCCAGCCCGGTGTCCAGGCTCACCAGCCTCCGCCTCCGGCCCAGCCGCACTCCCCCGCCCAGCCCGGCGCCTACGGCTTCCCGCAGGCCCCGCACGGGCCGTCGCCGCAGCAGCCGTACCCCGGCGTGCCGCAACAGGCGCAGCAGGCACCGCCTGCCCAGCCGGGCCAGGTTCCGCCCCACACGCCCCACACGCCCCACACGCCCCAGTCGCCCCAGCCGACGCAGCAGCCGGGGCAGCACCCCGTACCCCCGGCACAGCAGCCGGAGTACCAACACCAGCCGCAGCCACAGGCACAAGCACAAGCACCGCAGCAGGCTCCGCAGCCACAGCCGCAGCAACCCCAGCAGCCCGCCGACCCCCGCCTCGGTGCCGCGTGGCCGCAGCCCATGCAGCACGACCAGCGGCAGCCCACCAACCCGGGGGCCGCGCCGCTCGGTTACACGGCGGCCGTGGAGCTGTCGTCCGACCGGCTGCTCAACAACAAGCGGCAGAAGGCGAAGAGCAGCCGCCCGGCGGCCGGCGGTTCGCGCTTCAAGCTGGGCGGGAAGAAGGAGGAGGCCGAGCGGCAGCGGAAGCTGGACCTGATCCGCACCCCGGTGCTGTCCTGCTACCGCATCGCCGTCATCAGCCTCAAGGGCGGTGTCGGCAAGACGACGACCACCACGGCGCTCGGCTCCACGCTCGCCACCGAGCGGCAGGACAAGATCCTCGCGATCGACGCCAACCCGGACGCCGGTACGCTCGGCCGCCGGGTGCGCCGGGAGACCGGGGCGACCATCCGGGACCTGGTCCAGGCGATCCCGTATCTCAACTCGTACATGGACATCAGGCGGTTCACCTCGCAGGCCTCGTCCGGTCTGGAGATCATCGCCAACGACGTGGACCCGGCCGTGTCCACGACCTTCAACGACGAGGACTACCGGCGCGCGATCGACGTGCTCGGGCAGCAGTACCCGATCATCCTCACCGACTCGGGCACCGGTCTGCTCTACAGCGCCATGCGCGGCGTGCTCGACCTCGCCGACCAGCTCATCATCATCTCGACGCCGTCCGTGGACGGTGCGAGCAGCGCCAGTACGACCTTGGACTGGCTGTCCGCGCACGGGTACGCCGACCTCGTCTCCCGGTCGATCACGGTCATCTCCGGGGTCCGCGAGACCGGCAAGATGATCAAGGTGGACGACATCGTCGGGCACTTCCAGACCCGGTGCCGGGGTGTGGTCGTGGTGCCGTTCGACGAGCACCTGGCCGCCGGTGCCGAGGTCGACCTCGACATGATGCGGCCGAAGGTGCGGGAGGCGTACTTCAACCTCGCGGCGATGGTCGCCGAGGACTTCGTCCGCCACCAGCAGTCGCACGGCCTGTGGACGTCCGACGGCAACCCGCCGCCGGTCGCCGCCCCGCCCATGCCGGGCCAGGCCGCACCCGGCCAGCCGGTCCCCGGACAGCCGATGCCCGGACAGCCGTACCCGCCGCAGCCCGGGCCCGCAGCAGGGCAGCAGCCGTATCCGCAGCCCGGCTACGGGCAGCAGCCCTACGCCCAGCCCGGCTACGGATACCCGCAACAAGGACAGCAGGGACAGCAAGGACAGCAAGGACACCCGGGGCAGCCCGGACAGGCGCCCCCTCCCCCGCCGCAGCAGTAGCTCCACCCGCCTCCGAAGGCCCGCGCCGTCCCGACGGTGCGGGCCTTCGAGCGTGTGCGAACGGTAACGCCCGCCCCAGGCGTCACGCTCTCACCAGGAAGGCGCCAGTGGTCTGTGCCAATGAGGGTCACACGTTGGTCAACTAGTCGTTTCCGCAGGCCACATGGTGTTTGACATACCGTTGACGCGCGCAGACTGCCGTTGGTAGACACACACTTCATTCCGCGTTCACCACCGTTCAAGCCCGCCTCACGCGAGGGCGCCCGGCGTCTGCGCGTGCGATGACGCGAGGTCAGGTAGTCATGAGCAGACACGATCAGCACGGCAGCGGACGTACCTCCCACCGACGGTGGAGAACCCGCGTCCTCGCGGCAGCGGGCGCCGGCGCGCTGCTCCTCGCGTCGGGCGCGGTCGCCCCCTCCGTCTCGGCGAGGGAGGGCGACACGGGTGACGGCGGCGACAAGGTGCTCACCGTCGCCGTGGCGCAGAGCGTGGACTCGCTCAGTCCGTTCCTGGCGGTCCGGCTGCTCAGCACGAGCATTCACCGGCTGACGTACGAGTACCTGACCAACTACGACGCCAAGGACAACCACGTCATACCCGGGCTCGCCACCGCGTGGAAGCCCTCGTCGGACAAGCTGACCTGGACGTACACGATCCGCTCCGACTCCAAGTGGTCGGACGGCGAGCAGGCCACCGCCGAGGACGCGGCGTGGACGTTCAACAAGATGATGACCGACCCGGGCGCCGCCACCGCCAACGGCAGCTTCGTCGGCAACTTCGCGAAGGTCACCGCGCCGAGCCCCACCCAGCTGGTGATCCGGCTGAAGAAGCCGCAGGCCACGATGACGGCGCTGGACGTGCCGATCGTGCCCAAGCACGTCTGGGAGAAGGTCGACGACTTCTCGAAGTTCAACAACGACAAGGACTTCCCGGTCGTGGGCAACGGGCCGTTCGTGCTCACCGACTACAAGCCGGACAGCTATGTGCGCCTGAAGGCCAACAAGGACTTCTGGCGCGGCGCCCCGAAGTTCGACGAGCTGGTCTTCCGGTACTACAAGGACCAGGACGCCGCCGTCGCCGCCCTGCGCAAGGGAGAGGTGTCGTTCGTCGCCGGCTCGCCCTCACTGACCCCGGCCCAGGCCGACTCGCTCAAGGGCCAGGAGAACATCCGCGTCAACGACGCCCCCGGCCGCCGCTTCTACGCCCTAGCCACCAACCCGGGCGCGCGGGCGAAGGACCGGACGAAGTTCGGTGACGGCGACCCCTCCCTGCTGGACCAGAGGGTACGCAACGCGCTGTTCATGGCGGTGGACCGCAAGGCGATCGTCGACAAGGTCTTCCAGGGGCACGCGGTCGAGGGCGCGGGCTACATCCCGCCGCGCTTCTCCTCGTACTTCTTCGAGCCGTCGGCCGACCAGAAGCTCGCCTACGACCCGCAGGCGGCCGCCCGGCTGCTCGACGAGGCGGGCTACCGGACCGACGCCGACGGCAAGCGCCTCGGCAAGGACGGCAAGCCGCTGGACTACCGCGTCCTGTGCCACGCCACCGACCCCAACGACAAGGCGGTCGGCAAGTACCTCCAGGAGTGGTGGGGGAAGCTGGGCATCTCGATCACCCTCGACTGCCTGGACAACGTGACCGACCCGTGGCTGGCCGGCGAGTACGACCTCGCCTTCGACGGCTGGTCCGTCAACCCGGACCCGGACTTCGTGCTCTCCATCCACACCTGCGACGCGCTCCCGGCGACGCCCGAGGACACCGGGGCCACCGACGACTTCATCTGCGACGAGAAGTACGACGAGCTGTACGCGCAGCAGTTGGGCGAGTACGACGCCGGCAGACGCGCTGAGATCGTCAAGCGGATGGAGTCCCGGCTGTACGACACCGGGTACATGAACGTCATGGCCTACCCGAACGCCGTCGAGGCCTACCGTACGGACCAGATCGAGTCGATCACGACGATGCCGTCCGACGCGGGCAACATCTACGGGCAGGACGGCTACTGGAGCTGGTGGTCGGCGGTGCCCGCCGACTCCGGTGACTCCTCCGGGAGTTCGTCCTCGACCGGGACCGTGATCGGGATCGCCGCGGGCGTCGTCGTCCTCGTCGGCATCGGCGTGCTCTTCGCCGTCCGCCGCCGGTCGTCGGCCGACGACCGTGAGTAGCGCGACCGGCCCCGCGAGCGTCTCCGCGGCCGGGAAGCGGGCCGCCCCCGCGGCACCGCGGGGGCGCACCCGCAGCGCGTACCCGCGGTATGTGGCGGGCAGGCTGGGGGGCGCGGTCGTCTCGCTGTTCGCCGTCCTCGTGACGAGCTTCTTCCTCTTCCGGCTGATCCCCGGCGATCCGGTGAAGTTCATGACCGGTGGCCGTCCGGTCTCGGCCGAGCAGCTCGCCGTGTACAGGGAGGAGTTCGGGCTCGACCTGCCGCTGTGGGAGCAGTTCACGGACTACTGCGTCAAGGCGCTGACCGGGGACCTGGGCACGTCGTACCAGTTCCACGCGCCCGTCGTCGACAAGATCACCGAGGCGCTGCCGAACACGCTGCTGCTGACCGGCACGGCCTTCGTGCTGTACACCGCGCTGGGTGCCTTCCTCGGCACCCGCTCCGCGTGGCGGCACGGCAGGGCCGGCGACCGGCTCAACACCGGTCTGGCGCTGACGCTGTACTCCATCCCCTCATTCTGGCTGGGGCTGCTGCTCATCATCGTGCTGTCGGTGGGGGTGGACCCGGTCCCGGGTCTCTTCCCGACCGGGGGGATGGAGTCGGGCCGTGAGGAGGGCCTCGCCCATGTGCTCGACGTGGCGCACCATCTCGTGCTGCCGGTGGTGACGCTGGTCGCCGTGGAGTACGGGCAGACGCTGCTGGTCACCCGGTCGGCGCTGCTGGACGAGATGGGCAGCGACTATCTGACGACGGCGCGGGCGAAGGGGCTCAGGGACGACCTGGTGCGGCGCCGGCACGCGGTGCCCAACGCGCTGCTGCCGACGGTGACGCTGGTCTTCGTCAATCTCGGGCGGACCGTGGCGGGGGTCATCCTCGTCGAGACGGTCTTCTCCTGGCCCGGTCTCGGCGGGCTGTTCTACCAGGCACTCAGTGTGCCCGATCTCCCGCTGGTGCAGGGGCTGTTCTTCGTCTTCGCCGCCGCGGTGATCCTGATGAACACGCTGGCCGACCTGTTGTATCCGATGCTCGATCCGAGGGTGGGCCGATGACCGCCGAGACCACCGATCCCTCCGAAACCGCCGGGGACTCCGGGGGCGGAGACTCCGCGGCCGGGGCTTTCGCGAAGTCCGGCGCGCCGGGTCCGCGTGCGCTCGCCCGGCGGCGGCGCCGTGCCTCCGTCGTCCGTTTCTGGAGGGAGTACCGGCGGCACCGTGCGGGGGTGTTCGGGCTGGCGGCGCTGGTGCTGTTCGTGCTCGTGGCGCTGACCGCGCCGCTGACCGTCGGGTCGGACGTCGACAGCGTGACCGACGCTCCGGGGAAGCCGCTGGAGAGCCCGAGCGGGCGGTTCCCGCTGGGCACCGACCAGTTCGGGCGGAACCTGCTGGGACTGCTGATCTGGGGCTCGCGCGTCTCGCTCCTGGTCGGACTGCTCGCGGCGGCGCTGTCGGTGCTGATCGGCGCGCTCATCGGGATCACGGCCGGGCATTTCCGCGGCTGGTACGCCACGGTGATGATGCGGATCACGGACTGGTTCCTGGTGATGCCGACGCTGGTGCTCGCGATCGTGCTGGCGACGGTGCTGTCCCGGTCGCTGGGCACGGTCGTGCTCGCGATCGGCGTGACCACCTGGCCCACCACGGCGCGCCTGGTGCGGGCGCAGACGCTGGCGGTGGAGTCGCGGCCGTACATCGAACGCGCCAAGGCGCTCGGGGGCGGGCACTGGCACGTCATGTCGCGGCACGTGCTGCCCAACGTCATGCCGCTGATCCTCGCGCAGACCACCCTGATCATCTCCTCCGCGATCCTGGCCGAGGCGACCCTGGCCTTCCTCGGGCTCGGGGATCCGATGGTGGTGTCCTGGGGCGGGCTGCTGCAGGATGCGCGGGAGGCGGGCTCGGTCAGTTCGGGCGACTGGTGGTACCTGGTGCCGCCGGGCATCGGGATCGCGGCCGTGGCGCTGGCGTTCACGCTGTGCGGGCGTGCGGTGGAGGCCGTTCTCAATCCCAGGCTGGGGGTGTCCCGTTGAGTCTGCTGGAGGTCCGGGACCTGAAGGTGACGTATCCCGGCGGTGCGGCCGCGGTGCGCGGGGTCGACGTGACCCTGGAGGCGGGCGAGAAGCTCGGCATCGCGGGCGAGTCCGGCTGCGGCAAGTCCACGCTGGCACTGGCGCTGCTGCGGCTGCTGCCGCCCGGTGCCCGGGTGGGCGGGGAGATCCTGCTGGACGGCGAGGACGTGCTCACGATGAAGTGGGGCCGGCTGCGGGCGGTCCGGTGGGCGGGGGCGTCGATCGTCTTCCAGGGCGCGATGCACTCCCTGAACGCCGTCCACCGCATCGGCGACCAGATCGCCGAGCCGATCCTGCTGCACCGCGCGGCCGCGCCGGCCGGCGCCCGCAGGCGGGTCGGGGAGCTGCTGGAGCAGGTGGGTCTGCCGGCCGCCCGGGCGAGTGCCTACCCGCACGAGCTCTCCGGTGGCCAGCGGCAGCGGGTGATGATCGCGATGGCGCTGGCCTGCGACCCACGCCTGATCGTGGCCGACGAGCCGACCACGGCGCTCGACGTGATGATCCAGGCGCAGATCCTGCGGCTGATCGAAGGTCTGGTGGGCGCGCAGGACGTCGGCCTGGTCATGATCAGCCACGACCTCGCGGTGCTGGCCGACACCTGCGACCGGCTCGCGGTGATGTACGCGGGCCGCGTGGTCGAGGAGGGCCCGGCCCGGCAGGTGTACGACGACGCCGGGCATCCCTACGGCCGGGCCCTGTCGGAGGCGTTCCCCACGATCGGGGACCCGGCCTCGCGGTTCGCGCCTCGCGGGCTGCCCGGTGATCCCCCCGACCCGGCGGCGGTGCCGTCCGGGTGCGCGTTCCATCCGCGCTGCCCGGTCGCGCTGGACCTCTGTGCCACCGAGGACCCGGCGTTGCGGGATGCGGGCCCGCGGCGGCTGGCGGCCTGCGTGCACGTGGGGGCGGAAGGCGGCCCCGGTGCGGCGGGCGGCGGGACGGCCGTCGGCGGCGGGATGCCGGGCGGGGGCGCGGAGCCGGCCGGCAGCGGGGTCCCCGGGAGCGGGGAGCCCGACGCGAACGCCATCGGCGGCGGCACGCCCGGCGAGGGCACCGGGACCGCCGGGACCTCCGGTGTCGGGACCGCCGGAACCGAGGCCGGCGGCGGTGCCGGGCCGGCCGGGGACACCGACGGTGACGGAGCACAGGCCGAGGATGCCGGTGACCGTGCGGGCGGAGCCGGTGACGGGACAGCGTCCCCGGACGACGGAGTGAGGAGCAGTGCGCCATGAGCAGCACCACGTCCGGCGGAGCGCCCGGCGCCGCACCCCCGCTGCTGAGCGTCCAGGGGCTGCACGTCACCTTTCCCGGGCGGCGCGGGGCGGCCGCCGCGCGAGCCGTGGACGGCGTCGACCTCGACATCCGGCGGGGCGAGATCGTCGCCCTGGTCGGCGAGTCGGGTTGCGGCAAGACGACGCTGGCCCGCTCGCTGCTCGGTCTGGTCAGGCCGACCGGGGGGCGCGTCACCTTCGACGGCGCGCCCCTGGCGTACTCGGCCAGGGCGCTCAAGGCGTATCGCAGGCGGGCTCAGCTGGTCCTGCAGGATCCGAGCGGCTCGCTGAACCCGCGGCACACGGTGTACGACATCGTCGCCGAGGGTCTGCGCATCCACGGCCACACCGGGGACGAGCGGACGGCGGTCGCCGAGGCGCTGGCGCGGGCCGGTCTGCGGCCTCCGGAGCGGTTCTTCCTGCGTTACCCGCACGAGCTGTCCGGCGGCCAGCGCCAGCGGGTCGTCATCGCGGGCGCTCTGGTCCTGCGGCCGGAGCTCCTCGTCGCCGACGAACCGGTGGCGTCGCTCGACGCGTCGGTGCGCGGCGAGATCCTCGCGCTGCTGCTGCGGCTGCGCGCCGAGCTGGACCTGTCCGCGCTGGTGGTGACGCACGACCTGGGGCTGGCCTGGAACATCGCCGACCGGGTCGCGGTGATGTACCTCGGCCGGATCGTCGAGACGGGCGCGGTGGAGCAGGTGCTGACGGCCCCGCGGCACCCGTACACCCAGGCGCTGCTGTCCGTGCTTCCGGAGGCGCCCGGCTCGCCGGTCGTGCTCACCGGCGAGCCGCCGGACCCGTCGTACATTCCCGGCGGCTGTCGCTTCCACGTCCGCTGCCCGGTCCTGTCGGGTGGCGAGGCCGAACGGGCCGGCGTCGCGGACGCCTGCCGTCACCGGGAGCTGGAGATCCTGCGCGGCGGCGACGAGTCGCAGGTCGCCTGCCACTGGGCCCGGGCGGAGCGTCCGGCGGCCGGACGGCCGGGCTGACGGGGGCGGGGGGGGGACGGAGACGGAGGCCGGAGGGAAATCGGGCCCGGGCTGCGGAGGGAGCCGCCGCCCGGGCCGTCGGCATCAGTGCCCGGGGGCGTCCGTCGCGGTGATCTCGCGGCACCTGTCCACGTCCGCGGCCATCTGCACGAGCAGCGCGTCCAGCGTCTCGAACTTGGCCTGTCCGCGGACGAAGGCCACGAAGTCCACGGCGACGTGCAGGCCGTACAACTCGAGGTCCACGCGGTCGATGGCGTACGCCTCGACCGTGCGCTCGGTGCCCTCGAACTGCGGGTTGGTGCCGACGGAGATCGCGGCCGGCATCGCCTCGCCCTGGGCGTGCAGCCAGCCGGCGTAGACGCCGTCGGCGGGGATCGCGGTGTGCGGGAGGGTCTCGACGTTGGCCGTCGGGAAGCCCATCTCGCGGCCGCGCTGGGCACCGCGCACGACCACGCCCTCGACGCGGTGCGGGCGGCCCAGGATCTCGGCGGCGCCCGCCACGTCGCCCTCGGCGACCAGGCGGCGGGTCAGGGTGGAGGAGAACGGCTCGCCGCCGCCCGCCTCGCCGGTGACGTACAGGTCGACGACCTCGACCTCGAAGTCGTAGACCTTGCCCTGCTCGGTGAGGAAGTCCACGTTACCGGCGGCCTTGTGGCCGAAGCGGAAGTTGGGGCCCTCGACGACCGCCTTGGCGCGCAGCCGGTCGACCAGGACCTTGACCACGAAGTCGGCCGCGGAGAGCTTGGAGAACTCCTTGGTGAAGGGCAGGATCAGCACCGCGTCCACGCCCAGGTCCGCCATCAGTTCGGCCCGGCGGTGGTGCGGGGCGAGCAGCGGCGGGTGGCTGCCGGGGCGGACGACCTCGCTGGGGTGCGGGTCGAAGGTGACGACGACGGCGGGGACGCCCAGCTCGCGGGCGCGGTCCACGGCGTGCCTGATGATCAGCTGGTGCCCGCGGTGGACGCCGTCGTAGGAGCCGATGGTGACGACGCTGCGTCCCCAGTCCTCGGGGATGTCCTCCAAGCCACGCCAGCGCTGCACTGTGTCCGCTCCTTGGTGCTTCCGTGGTTTCCATGGTTTCCGTGGTGACCCTTGCGCAGGTCTAAGGGTGCCATGCCGTCCGGCTCCCGCCCGCATCGGCATCGGCGCTGTGACCGGGTGCACGCCGTGCGGGCCGGGCCGGGGTCGTGGTGGGAGCAGGGGTCGGGACCGACGGCCGGTGGCGGGGGCCGGGGGCCTGGTCAGGCGGGGACGCGGACGCCCGCCAGGTGCTCGATCGTGCGGCGGGTGCTCGGGCCCACCAGTGCGGCCCAGTCCTGGGGCGCCTCGGTGAGCCAACCGGTCAGCCCGGTGGCGAACCCGGGGAGGTGGCGGGCCAGGTCGACCAGGGCACGGTCGAAGCGGGTGGCGCCGTCCGGGGTGCGCACCAGGAGCAGCCCGGTGCGGTGGACGAGCGCCCGCAGCTCCTCGCCCTCGCAGCGGGCGGCGGCGTGCAGCAACGCGTCCAGGACGGCGGGTTCGTGCTCGCGGGCGAGCAGGTGCTCCCGCAGTTCGCGGCGGAGCGGCGCGCCCGCCGCGGCCCCGTCGGCGGCGAGCACCCCGGCGAGCGCGGCCCGCACCGGCTCGGGACCCTCGTCCAGGAGTCGGGTGACCAGGGGAAGGAGTACGGCGCGGGGTGCGGGGTCCCGGTCGAGGCGGCGGTCGACGTACGCGGCCAGGTGCCCGGCGGTCTCGGGGCGCTCCGCCACGCCCCGCCCGACGAGCGCGGCCACCCGGTGGGCCAGCGCGGGCGTGGTGGCGTCGGCGAGCCTGCGCAGCGCCTCACCGGCGTCCGGGCCGAGCAGGCGGGCCCGGAAGGCCTCGAGGACGGGCTCGGGGTGGGTCGGCAGGGCGGCGGCCACCGCGCTCGGCGGGAGGTACGGGTCGCAGGCGGCGAAGTGGTCGAGGGCCCTCGGGAGGTGCCGGTCCCGGCAGTCCGGGTCCTGGACGAGCAGGGCCAGTGCGCCGCCTCGCAGGGGGCTGTCGGAGGGGCCGGCGAGCAGCACCAGGGCGGCGTGGCGGAGCAGGGTGCGGTCGGCGCCGGTGCGTGCGTGCGGGGCGGCGCGCAGGCCGTGGGTGACCGCCGCGCTCTGCCGTGCCGGGCGTTCGTCGCGCGCCCACCGCTCCACCGCGCGGCAGAGCGCCGACGGCTCCTCCTCGGCCAGGACGGCGAGCAGTTCGTCGGCGCGTCGGTGCGTGCTGTCGACGAGTACCTCGGTGAGTCCGTCCAGGCCGCGGTGGCGGTGGGTGTGCAGCAGCGCCTGCGCGGCCGTCGCGACGGTGGCGTGCGGCGTGGCGGGCAGTGGCCGCTCGTCGTCGAACCAGCGGACGAGCAGCGGTTGTACGGCCGCGGGGTCGGCGGTGAGCAGTGCGGCCACGGTGTCGAGGTGGCGGGGGCCGGGCGCGTGCGGGGGGCCGTCGGCGAGGACGAGGCGGCGCAGCAGGT
This sequence comes from Streptomyces sp. NPDC093065, assembly GCF_044754585.1. Lineage (NCBI taxonomy): Bacteria > Bacillati > Actinomycetota > Actinomycetes > Kitasatosporales > Streptomycetaceae > Streptomyces > Streptomyces sp. NPDC093065. The sequence continues at coordinate 41,243 of NZ_JBIVPJ010000035.1, forward strand.
CGAGCCGGGTGCTTTCGGGCAGGCGCAGGGACGTCCAGAACCCGGGCCCGAACACCCGTGGCGCCGGCCGGCCCTCCCCTTCCCGTTCCGCGATGCCGTCGGCGAGCAGGCGCAGCACCTCCGTGCAGGGCGTCGGATCGGGCACGCGGGTCAGCACCTCGGCCAGCAGCCGGGCGGCCCACCAGGAGTGCGGGTCGAGATCCAGGGCGTGCACCAGCTCTTCGAGGGTCAGGGCGAGTTGGGGCACGCCGTGCAGTCGGCCGAGGAGCAGGACGGCCTCGACGACGGAGCCGATGCGGTGGTGCGGGACGGGGAGGGTGTGGGTGCCGTGCGGGGTGTCGCGACGGTGGACGAGGGCGCGCAGGGCCTCGTCCAGGTCGAGGTGGGTGCCCTGGATCCAGTCGGCGAGTCCCTCGTGCGCGAAGCGGTAGCCGCTGCCCGCCGGGACGAACAGGCCCTCGGCGAGCACGGCCGGCGCCCAGCCGGTGCCGCCGCCCAGCCGGGCCGGGGCCGGCCCCCAGGGGAACAGCGCCTCGAAGGACTCCCGGTCGAGGCCGCCCCGGCCGGGCCCGAGGATGCGCCGGGCCGCCTCGTGGACCTGCCCGGAGACCTTTGCCGCGAGCCGGCGCACGGCGGTGCCGTGCAGGCCGTTCTCCCCGGCCAGGCGGTCGGCGACGCGCAGGCACATCAGGTCCAGGTGGGCCGCGAAGACCGCGTCGCGGGCGACGGGCACCGGGGCCGGGGTGCCGGGGAGGGCGGCCTGCACCTCCGAGAGGAGGCGGAGGGTGAGGGGGTGACCGGCGTCCGGTTCCGCCAGGACGCCTTCCGGTACGCGGTGGCGGGCGCGCGCCTGTCGGGCCTCGTCGCCGCGCAGCTCGCCGAGACGGACGCAGGGCGGGAACCCGTCCGGTGTGCCGGGCGTTGGCCCCGCTCCGGCCGCACCGACGGCGGGAGGCGGCCAGGGCGCCCCGGGGGTCGCCCCGGCTGCCGGCGCGCCGCCGGCCGGTTCCGGCCCCGGCGCCCTGCCGACCGCGCCGAGCGGCGGCACGGCGCGGGTCGTCCCCGACACCGGCTCCCGGAGCCCCCGCCCGCCCCCGGCGGAAGCTCCGGGCAGCCACCCTGCCCCCGCTGCCCCCGCCGCTCGGCCGCCGGCACCGGCGGCGCCGGGCCCCGGCCCCCCGGCGTCCGCTCCGTACAGCAGCTCCCTCGGAAATTCCGCCCCCGCGTGCTCCCAGTACTCCGCGCGGCAGGCCACCACGAGCCGTGTTTCCGTCTCCCGCAGCCAGCCCGCCGTGCCCTCGGTCCACTCGGGGAGGCGGTGGGCCAGGACGGGCGGCATCTCCTCGGGGCCGTCGAGGAGGATCAGGAGAGGCCGTCCGGCGGTGCGGGCCAGCCGGGCGAGGCGCTCCGGGCCGATGTCGCCGAGGCCGGCGGGGCGGGTGGGGTCCGAGGCGGCCACGATGCGGGCCGCCCTGGCCAGCGTCCGGCGAGCCGCGTCCGCCAGCGACATGTCGTCGTCGTGCAGGTCGGCCCCGCGCAGCCAGAGCGTGGGCGCCGCTTCCGGGCCCCGGGACCGGCGGGCGGCGAGGGCCGCCAGCTCGGTCGTTCGGCCGCTGCCCGGCGCGCCGACCAGGCCGAGGACGCGGGCGGGACTCGCGGCGAAGGCGGCGAACTCGCGGGCCGTCCCGGCGCGTTCCACCGGCTGCACCCGGCCGGCTCCACCGCCCGGACCGGCGGCGGGGTTCCCCTCCGTGACCGATGTCGCCGTGAGGGCGAGTACACCGGCCAGGTTGAGGTCGGCGCCGTACGCCGGGACCGTCGCCGCGTTCTCGGCGAGGAGGCCGGCGAGCGGGCCCGTGGCCGCCGCGCGGCGCAGCGGTACGGCGAAGCCGACGTCGCTGTGGCCGGAGCTGAGGGCGGTGCCGAGGACGCCGAGCACGGCGCCCGTGGTCACGTCGAGGACGGGCCCGCCGGCCGCGCCGCCGCCCAGTCGCAGGGCGTCCCGCCCGGCCGTGCCGACGGCGAGTTCCAGGGCGTCGCCGAGGAGGTGGAAGCGGTCGGTGGCCGCGTAGGTGACGTCGGTGGCGCCCAGGACCCGGGCCTCGCGCCAGCCGCCCGCCGCGATGCGGACGTAGGTCCCGGCCTCGACGCGGTCCCGCGCTGTCAGGGGCAGCGGCTCGACGCCCAGGCCCCCGGTGCGCACCAGGGCCAGGCCGAGGGCGGGCAGCGGGGTCACGTCGGCGGCGGCCACGACGCGGCGGCGGTCCCCGGCGGTGCTGACGACCAGCCGGGACAGGCCGTCGACGGCTTCGTGGCTGGTGAGCACCGTGCCGTGGTGGTCGGCGACGAACCCGGTGCCGCGGGGCCGGCCGGCGAGGTCGTGGACGCGGATCAGGGCGGCGTCGGGCGCGTACCCTGCGGGAGCCGTCTCCCGGACGGCCGGGGGGCCGCCCCGCGCCTGCCGGGAACCGTCCCCGGGCCGCTCCCCCACCGTGCCGCCCGTCGCCTCCCGGGACCGGTTGCGCGACGCCATCGTCGAACCTCCCCGCCGTACACCCGTGCTGTGTGTTCGACGGTAGGCGCGTGATGATCAGCGGGACAGATCTCCTGGCGAACGCGCCCCCTTCCACTCCCCCGGTTCACTCCGAGCGCCTGCCCGGACGGGTGAACAGAAGGGGTGGGTTGGATACAACCTAGGGGGTGGGGGAACCGAGGGGGGACCGTGGAGCGGCGACTGTGGTAGTCCCCGTGATCGCCGCTCCACGGGCGGGGCCGTCGGTGGGCCGGCTCAGCCGAAGACGGCCAGGCTCTTCGCCTTGCCCTTGTGCTCCTCCACGAGCGCGAGCAGGCGCCCGTCGGGATCGAAGACGGCGACGGCACCGACGCCCGTGTACTCCCCGGGCATCTCCAGGCGTACGCCGTTGGTGAGCAGCCGGGCCCGCCTGGTGTCCACGTCCCAGCGCGGGAAGGCGGCACCGGCCGCGTCCGCGACGGGCATGACGGTCAGCTCCTGCTGGAGCTGGTCGAGGGTCTTCGCCGCGTCCAGCTTGTACGGCCCGACGCGGGTGCGGCGCAGCGCCGTGAGGTGCCCTCCGACACCGAGGCCGGCGCCCAGGTCGCGGGCGAGGGCCCGGATGTAGGTGCCGGAGGAGCAGGTCACGGAGACCACCAGGTCGAGCACCGGGGTGCCGTCGTCGGCGACGGCGTCCCGGACGTCGTGCACCGCGAAGGAGGAGACGGTGACCGGGCGGGCGGGGATCTCGAAGTCCTCGCCCTCGCGCGCCCGCTTGTAGGAGCGCACGCCCTTGATCTTGATGGCGCTGACCTTGGACGGCACCTGCATGATGGCGCCGCTCAGCTCGGCGACGCCCGCGTCGATCGCCTCCCGGGTGACCTTCGAGGCGTCCTGCGACCCCGTGATCTCGCCCTCGGCGTCGTCCGTGAGCGTCGTCTGCCCGAGCCTGATGGTGCCCAGGTACTCCTTCTCGGTGAGGGCGAGGTGCCCGAGGAGCTTGGTCGCCCGCTCCACACCGAGGACCAGGACGCCCGTCGCCATCGGGTCGAGCGTGCCGGCGTGCCCGACGCGCCGGGTGCGGGCGATGCCCCGCATCTTGGCGACGACGTCGTGCGAAGTGAAGCCCGACGGCTTGTCGACGATGACAAGGCCGTCGGGCGTGGTGTGCTTCTCGGTCATTTAGCGGTGTCGTCCGTCTCGTCGGCCTCGGCCTCGGTCTCGTCCTCGCCCGGCTTGCGGTACGGGTCCGCCTCGCCCGCGTACGCGGCGCCCGCGGACGCCTCGCGCACCTTCTCGTCGGACTGCCGCGCCTTGTCGAGGAGGTCCTCGATGTTGCGGGCGGTGTCCGGCAGGGCGTCCATGACGAAGGTCAGGGTCGGCGTGAACTTCACACCCGCCGCCTTGCCGACCTCGGAGCGCAGGATGCCCTTGGCGCTCTCCAGTCCGGCGGAGGCGGCCTTCCGCTCCTCGTCGTCCCCGTAGACCGTGTAGAAGACGGTCGCCTCCCGCAGGTCACCGGTGACCCGGGTGTCCGTGATGGTGACGTGCGAGCCGAGCCGCGGGTCCTTGATCCCGCGCTGCAGCTTCTGGGCCACCACCTCTCGGATGAGGTCCGCCAGCCTTTTCGCCCGCGCGTTGTCGGCCACTGGTCCGTCTCCCGTTCTTTCTTCTCTTGCCTGATCTGGCCTTCTGCCCGATCTGGTCAGTCGTCGTCGCCGTGGAGGCGCCGTCTGACGGACAGCAGTTCCACCTCGGGGCGGCCGGCCACCAGCCGCTCGCACCGGTCGAGCACGTCGCTGAGGTGGCCCGCGTCGCCGGACACCACGGCCAGGCCGACGACCGCCCGGCGATGGAGGTTCATGTGCTCCACCTCCGCCGCGCTCACCGCGTACTTCCGCTGGAGTTCGGCGACGATCGGGCGGACGACGGAGCGCTTCTCCTTCAGCGAATGTACGTCGCCGAGGAGGAGGTCGAAGGACAGCGTCCCCACATACATGTGCAACCGGTTCACCCGCCGGTCCGGGATCGATGGCCCCGCCGCGAACGGGCGGGGACATCAGAACCGTACAACGAACGGCCGGGGCCGATCGACGGATATTGTGCTCCGCCGACGGCCCCGGACCGGTCACTCCCGGAAGTCGCGGTACTTACACCCGCGGCTTCTCGCGCATCTCGTACGTCGCGATGACGTCGTCGACCTTGATGTCGTTGAAGTTTCCGAGGTTGATACCGCCTTCGAAGCCTTCGCGGATCTCGGTGACGTCGTCCTTGAAGCGACGCAGCCCCTCGATGTTGAGGCTCTCCGCGATGACCTTGCCATCGCGCAGGAGGCGCGCCTTGGTGTTGCGCTTGACCTCGCCGGAGCGGATGAGAACACCCGCGATGTTGCCCAGCTTGGAGGAGCGGAAGACCTCGCGGATCTCCGCCGTGCCCAGCTCGACCTCTTCGTACTCCGGCTTGAGCATGCCCTTGAGGGCCGCCTCGATCTCCTCGATCGCCTGGTAGATGACCGAGTAGTACCGGACGTCCACACCCTCGCGCTCGGCCATCTGCGCGGCACGCCCGGCGGCGCGCACGTTGAAGCCGATCACGATGGCGTCGGAGCCCATCGCCAGGTCGATGTCGGACTCCGTGACCGCACCGACGCCGCGGTGCAGGACGCGGATGTCGACCTCTTCGCCGACGTCCAGCTGGAGCAGGGAGGATTCCAGCGCCTCGACCGATCCGGACGCGTCGCCCTTGATGATCAGGTTGAGCTGCTGGACCTCGCCGGCCTTCAGCACCTTGTCCAGGTCCTCCAGCGACACGCGGCGCGTGCGCTTGGCGAACGCGGCGTTGCGCTCGCGGGCGGCGCGCTTCTCCGCGATCTGGCGGGCCGTACGGTCCTCCTCGACCACGATGAAGTTGTCACCGGCGCCCGGGACGTTGGTCAGACCCAGCACCTGGACCGGCGTGGACGGACCCGCCTCGGCGACGTTGTTGCCGTTGTCGTCGAGCATGGCGCGGACGCGGCCGTAGGCGTCGCCCACCACCATCGTGTCGCCGACCCGCAGGGTGCCTCGCTGCACGAGGACCGTCGCCACGGCACCGCGGCCGCGGTCGAGACGGGACTCGATGGAGATGCCCTGCGCGTCCTGGTTCGGGTTGGCCCGCAGGTCGAGCGAGGCGTCCGCGGTGAGGACCACGGCCTCCAGCAGGGAGTCGATGTGCAGACCCTGCTTGGCGGAGATGTCGACGAACATGGTGTCGCCGCCGTACTCCTCGGCCACCAGACCGTACTCGGTCAGCTGACCGCGCACCTTGGTCGGGTCGGCACCCTCGACGTCGATCTTGTTGACCGCGACGACGATCGGGACCTCGGCCGCCTTGGCGTGGTTGAGCGCCTCGACCGTCTGCGGCATGACGCCGTCGTTGGCCGCGACGACCAGGATCGCGATGTCGGTCGACCGGGCACCGCGGGCACGCATGGCGGTGAACGCCTCGTGACCCGGGGTGTCGATGAAGGTGATCTTGCGCTCTTCTTCGTTGACCTCGGTCGCGACCTGGTAGGCACCGATGTGCTGGGTGATGCCGCCGGCCTCGCCCGCGATGACGTTCGTCTTGCGGATGGCGTCGAGCAGTCGGGTCTTACCGTGGTCGACGTGACCCATGACGGTCACGACCGGCGGACGGACGACCAGGTCCTCCTCGGAGCCCTCGTCCTCGCCGAACTCCAGGTCGAAGGACTCGAGCAGCTCGCGGTCCTCCTCCTCCGGGCTGACGATCTGAACCGTGTAGTTCATCTCGCCGGCGAGGAGCTGGAGCGTCTCGTCGGAGACGGACTGGGTCGCGGTGACCATCTCGCCGAGGTTCATCATGACCGCGACGAGCGACGCCGGGTTGGCGTTGATCTTCTCCGCGAAGTCGGTGAGCGACGCACCGCGCGACAGGCGAATGGTCTCGCCGTTGCCGCGGGGCAGCATCACGCCGCCGACCGACGGGGCCTGCATGGCCTCGTACTCCTGGCGCCTCTGCCGCTTCGACTTGCGACCGCGACGCGCGGGACCGCCGGGGCGGCCGAAGGCGCCCTGCGTGCCACCGCGGCCACCCGGACCACCGGGACGACCGCCGAAGCCGGGACGGCCACCGCCGCCACCGAAGCCACCACCGGGACGGCCGGCGAAACCGCCGCCGCCACCCGGACGACCGCCGCCGCCACCACCGGGACGGCCGGCGAAGCCGCCGCCGCCACCCGGACGACCGCCGCCGCCGGGACGACCGGCACCGCCGGGACCGCGACCGCCGCCACCGGGGCCGGGACGCGGGCCGGCAGCGGGACGCTGCGGCATCATGCCGGGGTTCGGACGCGGACCACCGGGACGGGGACCGCCCTGGCCGCCCTGCGGACGCGGCATCGAGCCCGGGGTCGGGCGGTTGCCGCCCGGAGCCTGGGGACGGGGACCGCCGCCCTGGCCGCCGGGACCCTGCGGACGCGGGCCGCCGCCGGGAGCACCGGGACCGCCCGGACGGGGACCGCCCTGCGGACGGGGCGCCTGCGGGCGGGCCATACCGGCGTTGCCGCCGGAGGTGAAGGGGTTGTTGCCCGGACGCGGACCGCCGGGACGACCGCCGGGACGCTGGCCACCGGGACGGCCCTGGCCGCCCTGCTGACCGCGGTCCTGACCCGGACCGGACGGACGGGCGCCGCCGGGCTTGGGGGCACCGGGACGCGCGCCACCGGGCTTCGGACCGGCCGGAGCCTGGGACGAAGCGGCCGGGGCGGCCGGCGGAGCGGTGAACTCCGGGGCGGCCGGGGCCGGACGCGGCGCGGGCTTGGGGCCCGGCGTCGGGCGCGGACCCTGGGAGGGTGCCGGCGCGGGGGCCGACGGGGCCTCGGGCTGCTGGGCGGCCGGAGGCTTGGGAGCCGCCGGAGCCGCGGGACCCGGACGGGGCGCGGCCGGGCGGGCCGCCTGCGCCGGGGCGGGCGCCGACGGCCTGGGGGCAGCCTTCTTGGGGGCCGCGGGACGACCGGCGGACCGGCCGTTTCCGCCACCCTGCTGGAAGGCGTCTGTCAGCTTGCGTACTACGGGCGCTTCGATCGTCGAAGACGCCGAACGGACGAATTCACCGAGTTCCTGGAGCTTGGCCATGACGACCTTGCTCTCGACACCGAACTCCTTGGCGAGTTCGTAGACCCGGACCTTAGCCACTTCGCTCCTCTGAGGTCCGGGTTGCGTCCGGACCGTCGCTAGTTCATGGGCGTACTCATCGCGTACTCATCGAGTGCTCATCGCAATCTCGACCTGCTTTCGACTCGCGAGGTACCAGACCGCGCGGGGTTCCGCGCGGCGTGTCTTCCTTACCACGTTGCTCACACGCCGCCTTCGGCGGCGTTGCTGCAACCTTGTGCCTGCTCGACGTAGTGGCGCAACGCCTTTACGTCGAGCGGACCCGGGACGCGGAGCGCCCGCGGGAACGCCTTGCGGCGCACTGCCTGGTCGACACAGACCGGAACGGGATGTACGTACGCACCCCGGCCGGGCAGCGTACCGCGTGGATCAGGGGTGCAATGACCCTCGACCGCGACGGTGCGCAGCAGCTCGCTCTTGACCGCTCGCTCCCGGCACCCCACGCAGGTGCGCTCGGGGCATGCTCGGGTACGTGTCCGGCCAGACACCGCTAAGTCTACCTCCCCGGACCGACCTCACCCCTTCGGGGCAAGAATCGAACACGTGCCGCACGCAAAGCTGTCGTGATCTCAGCGGCGTGCGGCTTGGATCTATTCCCCGTGACCGCCGGACGACGGGTCCGACGGCCGCTCGTCAGGCTGCTCGGTGTCCGGGCGGATGTCGATCCGCCAGCCGGTCAGCCGGGCCGCGAGCCGGGCGTTCTGGCCCTCCTTGCCGATGGCCAGCGACAACTGGTAGTCGGGCACGATCACGCGTGCGGAGCGGGCCGCCAGGTCCACGATCTCCACCTTGGAGACGCGGGCCGGGGAGAGCGCGTTCGCCACCATCTCGGCCGGGTCGTCCGACCAGTCGACGATGTCGATCTTCTCGCCGTTCAGCTCACCCATGACGTTGCGCACCCGGCCGCCCATGGGGCCGATGCAGGCGCCCTTGGCGTTCAGGCCCGAGCGGGTGGAGCGTACGGCGATCTTGGTGCGGTGGCCGGCCTCACGGGCGATCGCGGAGATCTCGACGGACCCGTCTGCGATCTCCGGCACCTCGAGGGCGAACAGCTTCTTCACCAGGTTGGGGTGCGTGCGCGACAGCGTCACGGACGGGCCGCGCACGCCCTTGGCCACGCGGACGACGTAGGACCGCAGCCGCGCGCCGTGCGGGTAGTCCTCGCCCGGCACCTGCTCCTGCACCGGCAGGATGGCCTCCAGCTTGCCGATGTCGACCAGCACGTTCTTCGGGTCGCGGCCCTGCTGGACCACGCCGGTGACGATGTCGCCCTCACGGCCTGCGTACTCGCCGAGCGTCGCGTCGTCCTCGGCGTCCCGCAGCCGCTGCAGGATGACCTGCTTGGCGGTGGTGGCGGCGATGCGGCCGAAGTCGGACGGGGTGTCGTCGAACTCGCGGGCCGCCTGGCCCTCCTCGAGGTCGTCGGGGTCCTCCTTCGCCCACACGGTCACATGGCCGGTGTTCCGGTCGAGCTCCACGCGCGCGTGCCGGCGGCTTCCCTCGGTGCGGTGGTAGGCGATGAGGAGGGCCGACTCGATCGCTTCGACCAGCAGCTCGAAGGAGATCTCCTTCTCCCGTACCAAGCCCCGCAGGGCGCTCATGTCGATGTCCACGGCTACGCCTCCTCCTCTTTCGTGTTGTCGTCGGTGTCGCTGTCCGTGTCCCCGGGGTTTCCGGGGTTCTTGGCGTCCTTGCGGTTGAACTCGACCTGGACGCGTGCCCTGTCGATGTCGCCGAAGGGAAGTCTGCGGGTGGTGGCCTTGCGGCCCTTGACGCCCGGCACCTCGAGGTCGAGTCCGTCCTCGTCCACGGCGAGGATGCGGGCGACCAGTTCGCCGCCCTCGCGCAGCTGGAACCGGACCAGGCGGTCCGTGGCGCGCACGTAGTGGCGGTGCTGGGTGAGTGCGCGCTCCGCGCCCGGAGTGCCGACCTCGAGGGTGTACTCCCCGTCGCCCATCGCGTCGGTCTCGTCGAGCTTCACCGAGAGCGCGCGGCTCACATCGGCGATCCGGTCCAGGTCCGCTCCGGTGTCGGAGTCGACGACCACGCTCAGTACACGCCTGCGGCCGACCGAGTCCACCGCGATCTCTTCGAGGTCCAGTCCCTGGGAGGCGACGAGCGGCTCCAGCAGCTCTCGCAGCCTCTCGCTCTGGGTGGTGCTCATCCGGGTGACTCCTCGGCCGCGTGTGCTGTTGTGGGACGGTGCGCGTGTCTGGTCAAAGGGTATCCGGTCCCGGGGGGTGTTGCCGTCCACCCCGTGCGGCGGGCCGGTCCGGGGCCGGTGGGGCCCGTCCGGGTTCAAAGGCGCCGGTTCGGGCCCGTGCTGCTGCCGGTGAGTGGTGCCCGGGCGGCACACGGGTACCGTGATCACGGACGGGCCGCAGGCCGCACCGCGGGTTCCCGGCGCGTCGCCCGTCGCTCCGCCGTCGCTTTGCCTCCGCTTCCGTACGAGCCTGTCGAGGACGTCTGCCGTGTCGCTTCCCCCATCGCCGCGCCCGCCCCGGGGGCCGCGCAGAAGGAGCCTGCTCACGTCGGCCGCCGGGGCCGCCCTGCTCGTCGGCTGCACCGGAGGTTCGGACTCCGACGGTCCCGGGACCGTCCCGTCGGCCGCCGACCGGGCACGCGCGCGTGCGGCCCGGGACAGCGAAGCGCTGGCCGGGCGGTACGCGGCGGTGATCGCGGCCCATCCCGGGCTGGCGGAGCGGCTGGGACCGCTGCGGGAGGAGGTCGTACGGCACGCGGAGGCGTTCGGTGGAGTGCGGGCGGCCTCGCCTCAGGCGTCGTCGACTGCGTCTCCTTCTGTCTCGCCCTCGCCCTCGCCCCCGGTCTCCGCCTCCGCGCGGGCCGCCGGGCCGACGGCCGGTGACGCCGGTGCCGTGCCGGCGGACGAGAAGGGCGCCCTGGCCCTCCTCGTCGACGCCGAGCGGAAACTGGCCGACCGGCGGGCCGAGGAGCTGCTCGACGTGCCGGGCGAGTCGGCTCGGCTGCTGGCCTCGGTCGCGGCGGCCGGGGCGGCCCACGTGTTTCTGCTGACGGAGGGTGACGGGTGAGCAAGGCGGAGGACGGGCGGCTGGACGCCCTCCAGGCGGCGCTGGCGGCGGAGCACGCGGCGGTCTACGGCTACGGGGTCGTCGGCGGGCGGATCGGCGAGGAACGGCGCACCGAGGCACGGGCGGCGTACGACGCGCACCGGGCGCGGCGGGACGCGCTGGCGCGCGACGTACGGGACGTGGGTGGTGAACCGGTCGCCGCGGCGGCGGGGTACGCGCTCCCGTTCTCGGTGCCGGACCCGGCGGCGGCGGTGCGGCTGGCGGCCGAGCTGGAGGACCGGGTGGCGGGGGTCTACTCCGACCTGGTGCGGGCGGCCGAGGGTGACGGGCGGGCCGCGGCGGCCGGTGCGCTGCGGGAGGCGGCGGTCCGCGCGGCACGCTGGCGGGGCGGGAGCGTAGCCTTCCCAGGGCTCGCCGAGCGGGCGGCCGGCACGCCTGCCGGGCGGGGTCCTGCACCGGATGCCTCCGGCACGGCGACGGGACCGGCGGCTTCGTCGGCGACGGCTTCACCGACTGCGTAACGCGTACGGCTTTCCGTACGGGAAGGGAACGGCTCGCGCATGGCATTCGAACCGCCGCGGCGTTTGATCAGGGCGCTCGGCGAGACGGCACCGGAGGGTGACGACTGGCTGGCGAAGCTGCCCGAAGCGGCGGAGCGGGCCGTGGCGGTGCGGGAGTTGGCCGTGGAGCGGGTGCAGGTGCCCGGCGGGCGCAGCAGCCTGGTGGTGCTGGTGCGGACGGCCGAGGGGGCGCCCGCGGTGCTGAAGCTCGCCCCGCGCCGGGCGCGCCCGGAGAGCGAGCGGGCCGCACTCGCGCACTGGGGTGGGCTGGGTGCCGTGCAGGTGCGCGACGAGGGGGCCGTGGAGAAGGCCGAGGACGGCGTGCTGCTGCTCGAGCGGCTGCATCCGGACGTGTCGGTACGGTCGTTGCCGGAGGCGAAGGCGTTGCTGGAGGCCGCGGGGACGTTGCGGCGGCTGTGGGTGGAGCCGCCCCCCTCGCATTGCTTCGAGACCGTGGCCGAGCGGACCGGGCGGCAGGCCGAGGCCATGCGGGCGGGCGCGGCGGCCGACGCGGAGGTGGCGCCGCTGGTCGACGCGGCGCTCGCGGCTCGCGAGGAGCTGCTGGCCGATCCGCCGGAGAAGCGGCTGCTGCACGGCACGTTCCGGCAGAGCAAGGTGCTCGCCGGGGACCGGATGCCGTGGCTGGCGGTGGGGCCCGATCCGGTGGTCGGGGAGAGCGCGTTCGACCTGGCACGGCTGGTGCGGGACCGGGTGGAGGATCTGATCGCCCAGCCTTCGGGGGCGTCCACCACGCGGCGGCGGATCAAGCGGCTCGCGGAGTCGCTGGAGGTCGATCAGGAGCGGCTGCGCGGCTGGACGCTGTTCCGGGCGGTGGAGTCGGGGGTACGGGCCCGACAGGTGGGGCGGGAGCAGGACGCGGAGCTGCTGCTGGAGTTCGCGGACTGGCTGTGACGCGGCCTCCGGCGGTGGCGCGGGGTGCCTGGCGGCGCCTGCGCGGGTGTGGTGCGGGTGCCTGCGGCGCCTGCGCGAATGTGGTGCGGGTGCCTGCGGCGCCTGCGCGAATGTGGTGCGGGTGCCTGCGGCGCCTGCGCGGGTTCGGTGGGGGTGTGGGTAGCGGCTTGGGTTCGGTGAGTGGGTCGGGGCCGCGCCGGGGGGGTGTCCGTCCTCGGAACGGCGCGGAATCGGTCGGCCACAGAACTTCCCGGCGCGGACGCGCCAACCGCTGCGGGCGACACCCCCCGACACGCCCTCCCTTCCCGCCGTACGCGGCTGCCGGCCGCCAACGCGCCACTGCCCCTCCTCGCCGCTCGCGGCCCCCCGCCGTCGCGGCGAACAGCGCCACGCCGCCCGCCGCTGCGGGCAGTCGTGCCTCCCCCAGAGGGGGTGCCCCCATGGCGGCACGGGTGGGCGCAGCGGCACCCCGTCAGCGCCGGGCCGCGCACCTCACCCCGCGCCCGCACCCAAGGCGGCGCCGGGCCGCATGGCCCACCCGCGCCGGGGGCGAGGAAACCCCGGGCCGTTGGGCCCACGCCCGGCAACCCGCGCCGCAACGCCCCGCGTTCAGCTGGTGAGGCGGGTGACGGCCTCCTCGACCGTTACTTCCTCGCGCTCCCCCGTGCGGCGGTCCTTCAGTTCGACGACGCCCTCCGCGGAGCGGCGGCCCGCCACCAGGATCTGCGGGACGCCGATGAGTTCCGCGTCGGTGAACTTCACGCCGGGAGAGACCCCCGCGCGGTCGTCGACCAGGACGCGGACCCCGGCCGCGGCCAGCTTGTCGGAGACCTCCAGGGCCAGCTCGGTCTGCAGGGCCTTGCCCGCCGCGACGACGTGGACGTCGGCCGGGGCGACCTCCTTGGACCAGACGAGGCCCTTGTCGTCGGCGTGCTGCTCGGCGAGGGCGGCCACCGCGCGGGAGACGCCGATGCCGTAGGAGCCCATGGTGACCCGGGCCGGCTTGCCGTTCTGGCCGAGGACGTCGAGCTTGAGGGCGTCGGCGTACTTGCGGCCCAGCTGGAAGATGTGGCCGATCTCGATGGCGCGGTCCAGCTTCAGGCCGGTGCCGCACTTGGGGCAGGGGTCGCCCTCCCGGACGACCACGACGTCGACGTAGGCGTCGACCTCGAAGTCGCGGCCCGCCACGACGTTCTTGGCGTGGGTGTCGGCCTTGTTGGCGCCCGTGATCCACGCGGTGCCCGGCGCGACGCGGGGGTCGGCGATGTACGTGACCTTCTCGCCCAGGCCCTGCGGTCCGACGTAGCCGCGGACCAGGTCGGGGCGGCCGACGAAGTCCTCGGCGGTGACCAGGTCGACGGCGGCGGGGGCGAAGTGCGCCTCGACCTTGTCCATGTCGACCTCGCGGTCGCCGGGCACGCCCACGGCGACGATCTCGCCGCCCACCTTGACGAGGAGGTTCTTGAGCGTGGCGGATGCCTCGACGCCGAGGGAGGCGGCCAGGGTCTCGATGGTGGGGGTGTCGGGGGTCGGGATGTCCTCGGCGGCGGGGACGCCGGTCGCGTCCACCGGCGCGAGGCCGTAGGTGATCGCCTCGGTGTTGGCGGCGAAGTCGCAGTTCGGGCAGTCCGCGAAGGTGTCCTCGCCGGCCTCCGCGGGGGCCAGGAACTCCTCCGACTTGGAGCCGCCCATGGCGCCGGCGGTGGCCGCGACGATGCGGTAGTCGAGGCCCAGCCGCTCGAAGATGCGCTGGTAGGCGGCGCGGTGCAGGGCGTAGGACTCGGCGAGGCCCTCGTCTGCGACGTCGAAGGAGTAGGAGTCCTTCATGAGGAACTCGCGGCCGCGCAGGATGCCGGCCCGGGGGCGGGCCTCGTCGCGGTACTTGTTCTGGATCTGGTAGAGGATGACCGGCAGGTCCTTGTAGGAGGACGCCTGGTCCTTGACGAGGAGGGTGAAGATCTCCTCGTGGGTCGGGCCGAGGAGGTAGTCGCCGCCCTTGCGGTCCTGGAGCCGGAAGAGTTCGGGGCCGTACTCGTCCCAGCGGCCGGTGGCCTCGTACGGCTCGCGCGGCAGCAGGGCGGGGAGCTGGACCTCCTGGGCGCCGATGGCGTCCATCTCCTCGCGGACGATGCGCTCGATGTTGCCGAGGACCTTCTTGCCCAGCGGCAGCCAGCTCCACAGACCGGCGGCGGTGCGGCGCACGTAGCCGGCGCGGACCAGCAGCTTGTGGCTGAGGACCTCGGCGTCCGCCGGGTCGTCGCGCAGCGTCTTCGCCATCAACTTCGACATGCGCTGGACCGGTGCGTTGGCCATGGTTCTCGTGTCTCCTGCTGCGTAAGGGTGGTGCTAGGAGGTTAGCCGGGTGGTCCGGTGCGGTGGAAATCGGTTATCGACCGGCCGGCCGGTGCAGCGGGAGCGTGGCGCCCATCACCGCGTACGGCTTGGGGGCGCTCGGGAAGAGGACCCGGCGGGCGAGGTCCTGGTAGCCGAGGGAGCGGTAGAGGCCGCGGGCGGGGCTCTCGGTGTCGATCGCGGAGAGGATCGAGCGGGGTTCGGTGGCGGCGTCGGTGATCGTGGTGATCAGGGCGCGGCCCGCGCCGTGGTTCTGGTGCGCCGGGTGGACGTGCAGCTCGGTGATGACGAAGGAGTCGTCGAGCCAGGCGTCGGTGTCCTGGGCGCGCAGGTAGGGCTCGACCACCGTGGACCACCAGTGGGCGCGGTCGTTGGGCATGCCGTAGACGAAGCCGACGAGCCGGTCCCGGACGGTGGCGCCGAGGGCTCTGGCTCCGGGGTGGGTCATGTGGCGCAGGACGATCTGACGGCGGACGGCCACCTCGTCGGGGCCGAGGCCGAACGCGGCGGCTTGGACCGCCAGGGCCTCGTCCACGTGCGCGGAGAGGTCCAGTGGGCCGATCACGAGGTCCATGCCGGGGAGCCTACAGGGGCGTTCCGGTTGCGGTGCCGGTGCAGGTGGTGTGCCGGGAACCGCCGCGGGATCAGAACAGGACGCTCATGAAGGCACCGACTTCCCGGAACCCGACGCGCAGGTACGTCCGTCGTGCCGCCGTGTTGAAGTCGTTGACGTAGAGGCTCGCCACCGGGGAGACGTCCGCGAGGGCGTAGCGCAGGACCGCCGCCATGCCGGGTGCCGCCAGGCCCTTGCCGCGGTACTCGGGGTGTACCCACACGCCCTGGATCTGGCAGGCGCGGTCGGTGGCGGCGCCGATCTCGGCCTTGAAAACGACCCTGCCGTCGGCGTCGAAGCGGGCGAAGGAGCGTCCGGAGCCGACGAGTTCGGCGACCCGGGCCTGGTAGAGCAGTCCGCCGTCGCCGGCCATCGGGGAGATGCCGACCTCCTCGGTGAACATCGCCACACAGGCCGGCATGATCCGTTCCATCTCGTCCTTGCGGACGCGGCGGACGTAGGGGTCCGGGGCGATGTCGTCGGGGAGCCGGTCGGTGACCATCAGGGGCTGGTGGGTGCGGACCTCGCGGGCCGGGCCCCAACCCGGTTCGAGCAGCCGCCACAGCTGGGTGGTCGGGCCGGCCGGGCCGACGATCGAGGAGCAACGGCGGCCGGCCCGGCGGGCGCGGTCGGCGAAGGCGCGGACGGCGCGCGGGGTGGCGCAGATGGGGACGAGGTTGGCGCCCGCGTAGCACAGGGACGTGAGCATGCCGTGCTCGTACCAGCCCCACATCTCGCCGCCCAGGCGCCACGGGTCGAGGCCGGCGATCTGCACGCGGGCGGTCACGAAGGCGTTGGCGACCGGCTCGCGGTCGAGGACGGCGAGCGCTGCTTCCAGGTCGCTCGGTTCGAGCACGCGGGAAGTGGTCTGCGTCAACACGTGCGGGGGCCTCACCCTGAGATCTGCTGGTCTCCGCACTGTACCTGTCGTGCATATGCCGCGCCGCCTCCAGGGCGACGCGGCAGCGGCGGGCGGATCAGCCCGCGACGGAGACCGAGGGCTCGCCGGAGATCACGCCGTCCTTCTCCATCTGCTCGGCGATCTTCATGGCCTCGTCGATGAGGGTCTCCACGATCTTGGACTCGGGGACGGTCTTGACGACCTCGCCCTTGACGAAGATCTGGCCCTTGCCGTTGCCGGAGGCGACGCCGAGGTCGGCCTCGCGGGCCTCGCCGGGGCCGTTGACGACGCAGCCCATGACGGCCACGCGGAGGGGGACCTCCATGCCCTCCAGACCGGCGGTGACCTCTTCGGCCAGCTTGTAGACGTCGACCTGGGCGCGGCCGCAGGACGGGCAGGAGACGATCTCCAGGCCGCGCCGGCGCAGGTTCAGCGACTCCAGGATCTGGATACCGACCTTGATCTCCTCCACCGGCGGGGCGGAGAGGGAGACGCGGATGGTGTCGCCGATGCCCTGGGAGAGGAGCGCGCCGAAGGCGACCGCCGACTTGATGGTGCCCTGGAAGGCCGGGCCCGCCTCGGTGACGCC
>NZ_JBIVPJ010000036.1:0-51670 GCF_044754585.1 Streptomyces sp. NPDC093065
TTCGCGATCTCCCACAGCCCGTCCGGAACAATCCAACTCCACGTACCCCGCCCCATGCCGAGTCCAACGACGCCTCTCCACGTAGGACACGGTCTAAGCCCTCTTGCTCCTCAATCGTGTGCGTGTGTGCGTATGCGCACGCGTGTACTAGTGAAGGCAGTCACGTACGTAGCTTATAAGGGGAGCCCTCAGTCCCGTCAGTCCCGTGATCGTTTAGTATACCTGCTCTGACCTGGCGTTTTGTCTACGGGACTGAAGCGGGACCGAAGCGGAACGGGACTCAGCCCCGGCCGGCCCCTGCCCCGGCCGCCCGGCGGCCCCCTTCCTCACGGGACTGACGGGACCGAAGTTCCACGACACGGCAGCGCCCCACGCCGCCCCGGGAGCAGGTGCGCTAGCCTCAAGGCCGCAACATGAAAAACTCAGTCCCTTCAGTCCCTTCAGTCCCGTGGTCGGTTCAAATCGCCCTCTGAACTGGGAGTTTAGGAAGGGGCTGAAGCTAGAGAATGACTGACGACGAATCGCGACAAGGACGATCAGTGGCGCGCCAGCCTGCGACAAGCCCGCCACCCCTTCCAAGAGCCGTTGGTCCGGTCAGTGCTGTCGATGTGGCCCGGTGGTGTGCCGGGGCGGGCTGGCCGGTCCACCCCCTCGCTCCTCGTCAGAAGACTCCCGCGGCCAACTGCGAGGCGTGCAGGCGGGACCTGCACGCCCCGGGAACCTGCCGGTGCGTCGCCGAGGGCCGTTGGGGTCACGGTTTCCACGCGGCCATCACGTCCCTCGGGCGAATAGACGCATGGTGGGGCGCCCACCCCAGGCTCGGCGTAGGTGTGTCCTGTGGGCCCGCGGACCTCGTCGTCATCGATGTGGACGCGCACGCCGCCGAGGTCCCCGACCGCTCCCGGCTCCTGCCGGGCATCCCCATCGGCCCCCAGGTCAACCTCGCCGGTCTCGCCACGGGCTTCGACACCCTGGCGCTCCTGGCCGCGCTTCGCGGCCGGCCCAACCCCGCTTCCGACGTGGAGACGCTGCGGGTGCGGACCCCCTCGGGCGGACTCCACATCTGGTACCGCAATCCGGACCCACAGACCCGCTACCGCTCGTCCACGGGTTCCAGCCCGAAGACCGCGCTGGCCTGGCAGGTCGACGTCCGGTCCGACAACGGGTACATCGTCGCCCCCAGTACCCGAACCACGGCGGGCGCGTACGAACCGGTGAGGAGACCCGGCACCCGGCTCCCCTCCCCCGACGGGCTGGCCGCCGAGTTGGCCCGCACGGGGCACACTCCGCCGCCCGAGACCGCCCCTGCCTCGCCGCCCCGGGCCCGCCGCCCCTCGGCCAAGTCGGCCGCACGCATCCTGGACCCACTCCTCGACGAGGCGGCACGGTGCGCGGCGACTCCCGAAGGGGCGAGCTTCACCGAGAAACTGAACCGAGCCGCCTACGCTGCCGGAGGACTGGTTCAGGGTGGACACCTGAACGAGGCCGACGTACGAGATTTGCTGGTGCGCCCCCGCACCAGGAGGGCCGGAATCTGACCATCATCGAATCCTCTCTGTCCGCAGGCACTCAGCGCCCGTTCCACCCCCGAGGACGCTCATGAGCAGCGCCGAGCGCGGCCGGTTCGACGCCGTCGCCGCCGCGGAGCAGATCCAGCAGCAGAGTTTCGACCTCGAGCTGCCCGCCGGCCGCCCGGCCCCGTCACCGGGGGCAACCCAGTCTGCCTGCGCAGCAGACCGAGGGGCCGAGCGTCGTCGTCACGGACGGCGGTGGAGCCTGTTCGGGACTGCTGCCCGACGAACTGACCGACCGTGCCAACGCCAAGCTGTTCGCCCGCCTCTACAGCGACCGCTTCCGGCACGTCGAGGGCCTGGGCTGGTACTGCTGGGACCAGTACCGCTGGAAGCGCACCGGCGGCGAGAAGGCGACGCTGTGGGCGGCCGGTGACATGGCGGAGCAGATGCCGGACACCGACCCACGCACTTCAGCCCCCGCGAACTGGTCCAGTACCGCAGGCGCATCCAATCCACCGCCGGGATGAAGGCGCTCCTGCACCAGGCCCAGGCCGCACCCGGCCTCAGCCTCGACCCCGACGTCCTGGACGGTGACATCTACGCGCTGTGCACCCCCGCCGGGGTGGTCGACCTCAAGACCGGCGACCTGGGCAAGCCGGACCCCGTCACCGACATGCACTCGCGCGCCACGACCCTCGCCCCGCAGAAGATGCCGATCCCGCGTTGGGACAGCTTCCTGCGTGACACCTTCGGGGACGACGAGAAGGGGCAGGAGACCACCCGCTTCCTGCACACCTGCTCGGCTACTCGATCACCGGCGACGTCGGCGCGCAGGTCCTGCCCTTCCTGTACGGCTCCGGTGCCAATGGCAAGTCCGTACTCCTGGACGTCATGACCCAGATCCTCGGCGAGTACGCGAACGCCGCCCCGCCCGGATTCCTCATGGAGAAGGGAAAGTTCGCCGAGCACTCCACCGAGCTGACCGAACTACACGGTCAGCGCATCGTGGCCCACAAGCTGTGGCTGCTGGGCAATCACCGGCCCGAGGTCGGCACCGGTGGCTACGCCTTCTGGCGCCGCATGAGGCTCATCCCGTTCGAGCGGGTCGTGCCCAACCACCGAAAGATCGACAACCTGGCGGTGGAGCTCGTACGCGATGAGGGGCCCGGCATTCTGCACTGGCTGCCCAATCCCGATCTGCGCGTCGAGCCGACGTCGACCAGCTCGTGCGCGTTGCCGGACGTCGGTGGGCGATCGAGGAGTGCTTCCAGGCGGCGAAGAACGAGTGCGGCCTCGACCAGTACGAAGTCCGCCGCTATGTCGGATGGATGAGGCACATCACCCTGGCCATGCTCGCGCATGCCTTTCTCGCGGTCACGGCGGCAAAGGGGGACGCAGAAACGGTTCCACCATGGTCTCGCTCACCGTGGCAGAAGTCCGTCGGCTGCTGGCAACTGACCCCGCCTACCGGCCCCGCCCGCCCCTTCGCATCTATGCGCTGAGTTGACCGCGATGGCGGCGAAGGCGTCAGGCCGTGGCCGGGCACTGTCACTACCGACGACGATGTCATTCGTTGGAGGGGCGGTCCGGCAAGACCGCCCCTGACGTGCCAGCAGCCAACTACACTCCCGACGATGCCTCTGACCAGGCCAGATAGCGAAACGCTGCTGGAGTACTAGTGCCCTGAGTCAGAGATTCGTCGGCAGTAGGCGGCGACTTTGTCGAGGATCTCGTCGGCGGTCTTCGTCCAGACCCCAGCCCGGGGTGCGCATGCGTGGTGGGCTCGAGTTGCGGGTCCAGTGCTGGTTCGGGGCCCCAGATGCCGCCTCGATTCGTGCGCCCCGACCGGTACCCGTGCGGGAAGGTCAAACCGTCCGGTCGACCACCGCCTGCGGACGGCAGCGGTCCAGTAGTCAGATCAGCAGCTCGAACAGGTGGAAGCGATTGAGGTCGGTTCCTTCGTAGTGGAGCACGTGCTCACCCAGGTCTGTGAACCCGTAAAGCCGGTACAGCTCACGGGCGGGGGTGTTCTCGACGTACGTGTCGAGCCGAAGGGCTCGGCAGCCTTGGGCTCTCGCCTCCTCGACGGCCGAGTGCACCAGGTGACGGGCAACTCCTTGGCCGAGGTGGTCGGGAACAACACCGAGCTTGTGTACCACCAGCACCTCGTCGTCGGTGGCGTTCACAGACCATTCGGCCGTTTGGTAGGCGTCGGGTGCCTCGTGGTTGAGGACGACGACCCCGGCGATCCCCTCGCCGGTGGTGGCCAGGTACAGCTCCCCGGCGCCGATCCAGTCTCGAACCTCTTCGGAGGTCGGATGGTTCTCGGTGTGCCAGTGCGGGAAGTCGACGTTCTCGGCGAGGTGCTTGAGGATTCGGCGATACGCGTCCTGGGCTATCACGGTGTCAGCGGTGTCGGCCCGGCGGAAATCGAGTGCCATCCTGTCCATCATCCTGTCGTGAGACTTCCTGATGTGAAGAGAAAAAACGTAGTCACAGCCGCGCCTAGACGAGCCGGACGGGGTTCGGTGACCGTGGTGTCGATCAGGCACGGCGCCGGGCCAATGTCGACGGGCGGAGGGCGCCCAGGACAAGCCCACGTGGTCAGGCGGCCCGTGATTGAGCTTGGCCGACGTGGCGAGAGCCGATCAACTGATTGTGAAATCCTGCAACCGTGATCACCCTGCGCTTCACCGAGGCGGGCGAGGAGGATGTCTCCTTCTCCGTCTCGCCGTTGCTCGAAGCCGTCCACTCCTGGCATGTGCTGACCGGTCCCGGACATCATGCCTTGCACGTGCCCTGGGTACGGCGATGCCGCCGGGTGCCCGCTGACCTGCGCCGGCGGATGCGCGAGCACGCCTTCGTCGTGGCCGACTACATCCCCGCGTTCTTCGAAAGCCGCGCCGGTGATCACGACGCCGACTTCGCGGGTCAGCTTGCGGCCGTACGGGCACTGCCGCCCGCCCTGCTGGCCGCCGAACTTGCGCAAACCCTCATCGACACCGCCCGCTACGCCGGACACCGGCTCGTCGAGGACCCCAGCGTCCGCGATGCGGTCCTCAACGAGCTTCGCCAGACCGACACCACCAGGGCGGCGCGGCTGGATGGCATCCTCACTGACCCCCTCGCCGTCCTGCAGGACGCGCTCACTGTGCTGGAGGACTACTGGGGCACTGCCTTCGCCGACGAGTGGGGGCGCATCGAACCCTCCCTGTACGAGTCGATCGGCCGCGCAGGCGCCCGGATCGCCCACGAGGGCCTGTTCTCGATGCTCCGCACCCTCGCCCCCCAGATCCGTGTCGACCCCGGCAGACGGACCCTGCGTCTCGATCGCCCGCACGATCACGACATCACCATCACCCGCGAACACCCCGTGACGTTCACCGCCAGCCACTACGTCTGGCCTCACGTCCGCGTCACGTGCGACAACCCCTGGCCCTTGCGGATCACCTACCCCGCCCTGCCCCTCGCTCCTGCCGTCCGCCCCACCAGCCAGGACGACATGCTTACCGCGCTACGGTCGCTGGCCGCCGCACCGCGTCTGCAGATTGTGACCCACCTCGCCGCCCAGAGCCGCACCACCAGGGAACTCTCCACCCTCCTCGGCCTGTCCCCCTCCGTGATCTCCCGCCACCTGCATCAGCTCAACCGAGCAGGAATTACCACCACCCGCCGCGAGGGCTACTACGTCCTCTACTCCCTTGAGCCCGCACGTCTTGACCGGATCGCCACTGCCCTCGCCGCGCTGAGCGCCGGGGCCTGAAGCCTGAACCACCTCAGTCACACCCCGGCAGTGGGCGACGTCCTGTTGACGTGCAGGGATCATCGACTGAGGCTAACGCGCAACGCGCGCCCTCAACCGCGATCGCCCTCTCGCAGCGCCCGTGCCCGCGACCGCCTCCGAGACCTCGCTCGCGACCTTGACCGCGACTTCGCTCCCGTGCCCGCCACGGCCGGACCCGTGCCGTACAGCCGTACGCCGTGCAGCACGCCGATGAGTTCGCCGCTGGCCTCCCACGCCTGGGGGAGCCGGCCAGCAGCAGCTTGTGCGCGGCCCGGCCCGCCTCGCACTGCAGGTGGGCGAACTGGTACGCGTAGTTGAACGAGCGGGTGGAGGCATCGAGTGGCCGCTGGTAGGCCTCCGCCCCCAGTAGCACCTGGTGCGGATCGACGGTCTGGAACGTCTTGTCCACCGCCGTCGGGCGGCTCGGGGGCCTTTCCCGTCGACCGGCTCGACCTCGAACAGTCCATCGTCACCACATACATCGTGATCATCCCGTATAAAGATCGCGAAGTCGCCAGCGGGTCGTGCCAGGCTTTTCCCTGTCGGGCGGTCAGCGCTGCCGGCGGAAGTCCAGCATGTAGAAGACCTTGTCGTAGCGACGTTCGCCGAAGGCGACGAAGTCGGGCAGACGTCCGTACTTGGTGAAGCCCAGCGACCGGTAGAGGTGCAGGGCGCCGGCGTTGTCGCCACGGGCGTCCAGAGTGAGGACCTCGATTCCCGCTTCACGGGCGTCAGCGATCAGGGCGCTCGTCAATGCCCGACCTACACCACGACCGTGGGCGGCAGCATCGACCGCGATCTTCTCCAGATCAGCGTGCGGCCGGTGGGTCGGTCGGCCGTAGCGGAGCCAATACCCCAACCCGACAAGCCGTCGGTCCAGGTAGGCGACACGCAAGGCCGCGTCCCCGGCCGGCACCGCAGCAACGACCTGGCCGAGCAACTCCGCCACGTCATCCCGGGAGGGCGGATTGATCCAGCCCAGCGCGGCACCTCCACGGACCAGGGTGGCCAGGATTCGGTGCGCCGACTCCACGAACTCGGCCTCCAGCTCCGGATCGGAGACCAGCTCCCCGGCGCCAAGGACCGCGAGCTCGGCATGCACACCGCTGGATGGCGACGGCGGATTCATGACCAGCAGCCTAACCAACACAGTGCCCAGCTGAAACCCCTCTTCGACAGCAGCCAAGCCGTTGCTGACGCACGCTCCTAGTAGTGCTTGGTCAGGTTCTCTCGATGGTGGTGTGTCCGCTTGATCTGTTGTGTCGTTGATCGGGTGTGCTGGGTGAGGAGTTGGCCGCGGTCCGGTGTGATCTGGAGGACTTCGCGGCGGAGATGTTCGAGCCGTTCGCGCGGGCGGAACAGCGTCGGTGGGGCGAGGTCTATCTGCGCGGACTGCTGCTGGACGGCGGCCGGAAATCGGTGGAGCCGATGGCCGCCCGCCTGGGCGAGGACGGTAACCGGCAGGCCCTGGCCCACTTCGTCACCACCAGCCCGTGGGATGCGGCGCATGTCCGGGCCCGCCTGGCCTGGCGGATGCAGCCGGTCAACAAGCCCACCGCGCTGATCATCGATGACACCGGGTTCCTCAAGGACGGCGGAGCGTCCGCGTGCGTGACCAGGCAGTACACCGGCACCGCGGGTAAGGTCACCAACTGTCAGGCCGGGGTCTCGCTGCACCTGGCCTCCCACAACGCCTCTGCAGCGGTGAACTGGCGACTGTTCCTGCCTGAGAGCTGGGATCCCGCCGCATCGAAGGCCGATCCGGTGAAGGTGGCCCGCCGCACCTCGTGCGCGGGGTCCGCCCGGCCGGTGCAGTGGCGAGAGGGCTCACGGCCCGGCAGCGGCCGCAGTGGCCACAAGCGCATGTACTCGCGGTTCGTCGCCCTGCGGATCAGGCCCGCCGGACGCGAGATCCGCAAGGCCACGGCCGGCACCGAACTGCCGGTGCGCTGGCTGCTGACCGAATGGCCCGCCGCCGAAGACGAACCCGTGCAGTTCTGGCTCTCCAACCTGCCCGAGAACACCCCGCTGCCCGTCCTCGTGCGCACCGCGAAGCTCCGCTGGCGCATCGAGAACGACTACCGGGAGATGAAACAAGCCCTCGGCCTGGCCCACTTCGAAGGCCGCACCTGGCCCGGCTGGCACCACCACGTCACCCTCGTCTCCGTCGCCCACGCCTTCTGCACCCTCCAACGGCTGGGCCGCTCCCCAAAAGAGACGGCGTCGGCCTGAGCCTCTACCGAGTCGTCCGCGAAGTGCAGTTACTCCCCGCACTCTGGACCGGCGCCCGCCCCACCTGTCACCGCGACATCCCCAACCCCGCACCGACCTGACCAAGCACTACAGGGTGTGTCCGTTGTCGAGTCGCTTCAGTCGCTGATAGGGGGTGCAAATGCCTGTTGAGCTGCAGTTTTCCTCAGCGGCTCAAAGAACCCTGCCATCCCTGTCCCTTCAGCCGCTCCGTCCCTTGCCACAGCCCGGGCGTGCGCCCGCCGAGGCTGGCCCGTCCACCCCCTTGCGCCAGGCCGTAAGACACCAGCTGCGAACTGCAGCAACTGCCGTGGCAGTGCACACACCGTCCAACTGTCCCTGCCTCCGAATCGGCCGCTGGTGCCACAGCTTTCACGCGGCCACCCTGAATCAGGGCAGCATCCAGCAGTGGTGGGGGCAGCACCCGGAGTTCGGCACCGGCGTCTCCTGCGGCCTGGCCAGCCTGGTAGTCATTGACATCGACGCCCACGGCACTGAACCCTAGGCACGCGACCGGATCCTGCCCGGCATTCCCGTCAGCGACCAGGTCGACCTCTAGGTCTTGCCAACGGCTTTCACACCCTCG
The DNA here is from genome assembly GCF_044754585.1 of Streptomyces sp. NPDC093065. Lineage (NCBI taxonomy): Bacteria > Bacillati > Actinomycetota > Actinomycetes > Kitasatosporales > Streptomycetaceae > Streptomyces > Streptomyces sp. NPDC093065. The sequence goes on from NZ_JBIVPJ010000036.1 coordinate 8,135, forward strand.
CCGTTCTCGCCGCTCTGCACGATCGTCGCAGGCCAGACCGTGTTAACGGCGTCCGGGAGCCCGGTCAGGCCATCGCAGACCAGCACAAGGACATCGGACGCGCCACGGTTCTTGATCTCGGTCAGGACCTGGAGCCAGTACTTCGCACCCTCCCCGCCGTCGCCGATCCACAGACCCAGGATGTCCCGGTGCCCCTCGGCGGTGACCGCCACCGCCATATAGACAGGCCGGTTGGCGACCTGCCCGTCCCTGACCTTCACGTTCACACAGTCGATGAAGACGACCGGGTAGACGCTGTCCAGCGGACGGTTCTGCCATTCCGTCATGCCGGCCATCACGCTGTCGGTGATCGTGGAGATCGTGGACTTGGAGATCTCCGCGCCGTACACCTCAGCGAGATGTGCGGAGATCTCCCCGTGCGTCAGCCCCTTCGCCGACAACGACAGGACCATCTCGTCCACCCCGCCCAGACGCCGCTGACGCTTCTTGACCAGCTGCGGCTCGAACGCCCCGGCCCTGTCCCGCGGCACCGCGATCTCGACCGGCCCAGACTCGGTGATCACCGTCTTGGACCGGTGCCCGTTGCGGTAGTTCTCCCGGCCGCCCTCGGCCCGCTCACCGGGCTTGTGCCCCAGATGATCGGTGAGTTCGCCCTCCAGCGCGGACTCCAGCACCCGCTTGGTCAACTGCTGCAGGAGGCCGCCCTCCCCGGTGAGCTTCACCCCGCCGGCCTGAGCCCGGGCAACCAACTCGGCGACCAGCCCGTCATCCACGGCGCCCGTCCCGCTCACAACGGCCTTCCCAGCCTCGGTGCCACTCGTCACGTCAGTCATCAGACGGTGCCTAGGAGACGCAATGGGAAGGGAATTCCGGCAGACAACCTGGGTGGCGATACAGCACGACAACCGGACGGCTCACCCCGTCGTGACGCTCTGCGGCATCCGGGGCACCGTATCCGTCGCCTACACGATCACCGCCGGGTGACATGGACCGACATCCGGGCCGCAGGATGCACACAGCCGGCGGGCCCGAGGACGATCACGTCTGCCTGGACCCCACCCACCCCCGCCGAAGCAGCCGGACACCAAGCTCCCGCACACCACAAAGCAGTGATCAGCTGTGCTCAACGCGGGTACGGAGTCTGTCTGCTTCGCTCCCGGAGTCGGCTGATGAAGTCGGACATCACAGCAGCTGCGGGAGCGTTGCGGGCGAGGAGCGCCTCGGTCGCCTCCGGGAGGCCTGGAGGGCGCCGGTCTTCGGCGTAGGCCCGCACCAGGGCGTGGCGGCCTTCCCGGTCCTGCTTCGAGCAGCCGTGCAGAGCGGTGACGAGCCAGTTGACCAGATACGTGGCGGTGGGTGTACGAGCAGTCGTAGGTCTGATGCCGGTCGAAAAAGGCGGTCTCGGCCGGCGACAGGGCGAGGCCGAAGTCCGCGAAGTAGAGGCGTCGGCCATCGGTCAGGATGTTCTCGAAGTGGGCGTCGAAGTGCAGGAGCCCGCGGCTGTTCATGAACGAGGTGCCGGTCTCCAGCGCCGACTCCACCATGACGGACGCCCGGTCGGTGCTCTCATCTCCCGCTTCGACCTGGGCACCGAGCCACTGGTGCAGGTTCTGCGGAATGTACTCCAGGAAGAGCGCGGCGCTCGCCGAGGCCCGCTGGAGGGCGTGGATCCGCCTGCGCACCTGCGGTGCGCCGGCCCAGTAGGCGACGGCCCGTTCGGCGTCGGCCAGTTCCTCGGGCAGTGGGGTCGAGTCCGGCAGTACACGCCAGTGGTGCATCAGATCGAACAGGTTCGCCGTGGACAGGACGTGCCCGGGTCGCCGCTCCAGGTCGTGTTCAGGAGCTCGTGCAGGGCCTGGTCACTGTACGAGGCGAGGGATGCGGAGACCGCGCCGTGGGCTCTCAGGCGTGCATCGCGCGCCATGTCCGGGCACTTCACTGTTGCCTCCCCGTGCGCCGACCGACCATGAAGCATGCTCCCGGACTGCTGGCACCTCACCCAAGACGTCGACGGCTTCCTCGCCCGAGCCAGGGACTTCCTCCGCTCACGCGCCGCCCTGCACAACACGCCGCTGACGGACATCGAGAAGCTGCGGAACGGCGGGGCGGCCGGCCGCCGCACCGGCAGCGCCGTTTTCGGCCGGCTGGAGTCGGAGGGTCAGGTCCGCGAGCTATCGTCAAGACTTGTGGCTCAGTGATCAGAACCAGTTGATCGTGTCCTTCAGGAGGCGAGCGAACTTCGCCCTCCCTTTCGCGTTCGCTCGCCAGGTTTCCTCGGCTTGAACGCTGGCGACTGTGACTCCAGCCTGGCCGGCCGGGTTCTCCGCCGGTATCAGGCGGCGGTTGGCGAGGAGCATCCCGACCCGGATGAGCGTGACGCCCAGGTGGCGGGCGGCTTCTGGCTGGGACATCCAGGCGTCGTCTTCGACGGTGTCCACCTTGAGCAGAACGTAGCCGCGGTCTTCTCGCGACCACGACCGCCCCTGCCACATCACGCCGCCGCCTTCGGCCGCTCCACCAGGAGGCCGCGTTCGAAGCGGGCTCCGGCGCGGACGAGAGCGACGAGGTGGGGTGCGTTCACAGCTCGCCACCGCTGCTGGGCAGACTCGACGAGCTTGAAGACCATGGCCAAGGCGGCGGCCGGACTGCCGGCGCCCCGGGTGACCTTGGTCCGCAGGCGGACAGTGGCGAAGGTCGACTCGATCGGGTTGGTCGTCCGCAGGTGGATCCAGTGCTCGGCGGGGAAGTCGTAGAACGCCAGCAGCTCGTCGATGTCGTCGGTGATCTTCTTGACGGCCTTGGGGAACTTCGCGCCGTAGGTCTTGGCGAACCCGGCGACGGCCTTGAGCGCGTGGTCGCGGTCCTCGGCGTTGTAGATCTCCTGCAGGGCCTTCTTCGCGCCGGGCTGGGCGGATTTCGGCAGGGCGTTCGCGACGTTGGCGATCTTGTGAACCCAGCACCTCTGATGCCGGGTCTCGGGGAATGCCTCGGCCAGAGCTTTCCAGAACCCGAGTGCGCCGTCGCTGATGGCGAGGAGGGGAGCGCGCATGCCCCGGCGTGCACAGTCCCGCAGCAGGTCGGCCCACGAGTCGGCGGATTCGCGGTAGCCGTCGTTCATGGCGATCAGCTCTTTGGTGCCGTCCGCGCGCACGCCCATCAGCACGAGCACGCACGACTTCGCCTCGCGCAGGCGTATGCGCAGGTGAATGCCGTCGGCCCAGACGTAGACGTAGTCGCTGGTGGACAGATCGCGCTCGCCGAACGCGGCGTGATCGGCCTGCCATTGCTGGGTGAGGCGGGTGACCGTCGCCGGTGAGAGGCCAGCCGCCGAGCCGAGGAACTGCTCCAGGGCGGGCACGAAGTCGCCGGAGGACAGGCCGTGCAGATAGAGCAGGGGCAGCACCTCGCTTATCTTCGGGGACTTGCGGCACCACGGCGGCAGGATCGTTGAGGAGAACCGCTTGCGCTCGCCGTGCTCTCATCGACGCGCTTGTCGTTGACCCGCGGGGCCTTCACTTCGATCGCCCCGGCCGCGATCGTGACCTTCCTCGCCTGGTGGTAGCCGTTGCGGACCACCAGACGGCGCCCGTGCTCATCCCGATGGCCGGCCAACTCGACGATATAGGCGTTGACTTCGGGCTTCCAGTGCGGCGGCCAGCATCCGCCTCGCGCCCTCCCGGACGATGTCGTCGATCAGGGAGCCGGTCTCGGTCGTTCCGTCGGTATTCACTACGCTCAGCACGGGCGTGCCTTCCCGACCGACGGTGCAACGTCGGCCTACTCGATGACCAGAAGTCGATCACTCGGGAAGGTACGCCCTTCGCGTCCAATCCGAGGCCGATCCACAAGTCATGAGCATTGCTCCAGGTCCGCGCCGTCTTCTACCTCACTCCCTCGGGACGACTGGGTCTTACGCCCCTGTCCGCCGAGCAGACCGGGGCCCTCGCTGCTCGTCTGGCCGGTCTCGGTCACTCTCCCGCCCACGTCGTCGCGGACCGCGCCACCGCTCGTGCGTTCGCCGGGGCATGGCAGGGGCACACGGGCGTGCCGTCGGTGCTCTTCTGGCGGACGCATCTGTACCGGCTCGGCACGCTCACCCCACCGCGGCCGTGCCCGGAGGGCCAGGGGCGCCTCACGGGTGGGACGGACCGTGAGCAAGTCATCCGCTGGTGCCGTGAGTTCTGTGTCGACGTCGGGGAGCAGCACTCCATCGGCCTGATCGACGCCGGTTCCTTCGCGGACTCGCGTTTCGGCGACCGGCACTTCACGTTCTGGGAGACCCCCAACGGCACCCCCGTGTCGATGGCTGCCTCGACCTCGGTCGTCGGCGGCATGGTCCGGGTGGACCCCGTCTCCACCCCGGCCCCTCTCCGGGGCCGCGGGGGCGACGGACGTGGTCCTGTTCACGGACCCGGACAACCCCACCAGCAACGCCCTCTACCAGCGCCTGGGGTACGTCCGCGTCGGCGACTTCGCCGGGTACGGATTCTCGTACGGCGCGTCGGGGGCCGGGTGAGGGTCCTCACCGCCGGCCGGCGTCGCCGGCGGCTCTCAGGCGGCGCTCAGGTGGGGTTGAGCGGGGTGATTCCGGTGCCCGTGTACAGGTCGGGCGCGAGCGACAGGACGGTGAGGGGCTCGCCCGCCTTGACGGCGTTCCAGGCGATCGCCGCCGCGTGGGCGACGGGCCAGTCCACGCCGGGCCAGCCCATCGCGTCGGCGGCGTGCGCGGCGCTGAACGGAACGCTCTCCGCGAACCGCAGGGATGCCGCGTGCCGGCCGGCGCCGGCGGTCTCCCGCTCGGCGCCCACGACGGCCAGGGACGGGATGATGACGCGGCCGGTGCCGCGTGATGCCTCGATGTAGAGGCCGGTGAAGAAGGGATCCGCCCGGTACAGGGCGGCCAGGGCGGTGTGGTCCAGGACGGCCGTCAGGTTCACGCGGCGGCGCCGCCCTGGTGGGCGCGGATCCTCGCCCAGGCGTCCTGGCCGGTCTGCCGGACCTGCTCGCTGTACTCCACGCCGAGCTCACGGGCCGCCTCGGCGGCGCGCTCCTCCCGCTCGGACTGCGTGAGCTCACGAGAGGCGAGCTCTTCCAGCAGCTCGGTGATCGTCGTGCCCCGTTCCTCGGCCAGGACACGCAGCCGGTCGCGCACGTCCTCGCTGGTCTTGATACTCGTCGGCTTGCTCATGCCACCGATTCTACCGCCGGTAGAACAGGAGTGAACGGGGGCGAACAGGCGGCGGCCAGGACGGTGTTGATCTTCTTCAGCGGCATTGTTCCGCTCCTTGTCGGAATCGGCCTCAGACGAGCGCGGTGACCAGGAAGGCGAAGGCGGCGACGATGACGGCGACGCGGGCGTAGTGGTAGCGGTCCCAGCGGTTCATCTGCTCCTTCCAGTCCGCGGGCCGGTTCTCGGGGGTCCACGTCTTGCCCTGGTTGTTGATCGGGACGAGCAGCAGGAGCGACATGATCACGCTCACGATCAGCAGCGCGGCGCCGACGACGACGAGTCCGGTGCCGGGGCGGCCCCATCCGGCCATGACCCAGATCGCGCTGAGGACGAGCGAGCCGACGTACCAGAACGGCATGAGGGCGCCGAGCATCCGGCCCCCGTGGGCACGGGCGAGCTGGTCGCTGTCCTCGGGAAGGGCGTTGAAGATCCGGCTCATGACGAAGGCGACGCAGAACTCCACCCCCACCATCAGGCCGACGATCACGGTGGTGAACACCTCGAGTGCGTTGAGCATGATGATCCCTCCCGGGATCTAGCGCTGCTAGATGGTGAGGCGACGCTAATACTTCTGTCGCTCGATTGTCTAGCGATGCTAGGATCGGAGTCATGTCGGTACAGGAACGCAAGCAGCGCGAACGGGCGGAGCGCGAGCGCCTCATCGTGGCGACCGCCCGTGAACTCGCCGAGCAGCAGGGCTGGGACGCGGTCACCACCCGCCGGCTCGCCGAGCGCATCGAGTACAGCCAGCCCGTCCTCTACAGCCACTTCCGCGGCAAGCGGGAGATCATCGGCGCCGTCGCCCTCCAGGGCGCTGCCGAGCTGGCCGCGGCGGTGCGTGCCGCGACCTCCGCCGCAAACGGTCCGCGCGAGCGGGTCGCCGCGCTCGCCCGCGCCTACCTCGACTTCGCCGCACGCAACTCGGCGGTCTACGACGCCCTGTTCCAGCTCGACGGCGGCCTGGCGTACGCGCAGGAGGACACCCCGGAGCCGCTGAAGGACGCATTCGCCGCGCTGCTGGAGAGCCTGGGCGAGGTCGCCGGGGACGGTGTCCACCCGGGGCTGTTCACCGAGGTGTTCTGGTCGTCCCTGCACGGCCTCGCGACCCTGACCCGGGCGGGCCGGCTGCTGCCGCAGGACGCCACGCAGAGGGTGGACCTGCTGGTGGACCGGCTCGCCGTGGTCTGACACCGCCGCGTGCTCTCTGTCCACGGCAGTGGACACCACGCTGCGGCACCGGTCGGGAACGCCGACTGATCCCACCCCGCAAGGAGTCGCTGTGCAGCATTCTGACGCCCCGTCCATCAGGGAGATCTCCGTGGCGGACAAGGAAGCCGGGCCGTACGGCATCGCGGCCGGACCCGACGGTGCGCTGTGGCTCACCTTCGCGCACAGTGGCCGCATCGCGCGTCTCACCCCCGACGGCGAGCTCAGCGAGTACCCCCTGGACTCGTCCGAGTGCCGCCCCGCGGTCATTGCCCCCGGACCCGACGGAGCACTGTGGTTCACACGGTCCCGGGATCACCGGATCGGCCGCGTCACCGCAGACGGTGAAACGGAGTCCTTCCCCGTACCGACACCCGGCAGCGGACCCTTCGGTATCACCGCCGACCCGGACGATGCGATGTGGTTCACGGAGATGAACACCGACCGCATCGGCCGGATCACCGGCAAGGGAGAGATCACCGAGTTCGTCCTCCCCCGAGCGGGTGCCTTCCCCTCGGCGATCACCGCAGGCCCCGACGGGGCCCTCTGGTTCACCCTCAACCAGGCGAACGCCGTCGGCCGCATCACCGTCCACGGAGACATCGCGGTGCACCCGCTCCCCACCCCCGGCGCTGCACCCGTGGGCATCACCGGCGACGGCGCCGCCCTGTGGTTCGTTGAGATCACGGCGGGCCAGATCGGCAGGATCTCGCCAGATGGCGGGATCCAGGAGTTTCCGCTCCCCGACCGCACGGCCAGACCACACCTGCCGGGCGTCGCCGTCCGCTGGGCGGACTGCCGGTTCGCCTTCTGGAACTGCGTCACCCTGACCGACGTCGGCGCGGGCGCGGAACTCGTCGGGCAACGTGTGCGCCGGGCGGCGGACATCATGCGCTCGAAGAAGCGGCCCGGTTTCCTCTGGGTCTTCGAGGGCCTCCTGGACGACGCGGCGCTCGCCGCGCTGACCGACGCGGCGGAGCGGGCCGGCCTCGAACACGCCTTCCCCGGCACCGGCATGGCCGGCGACCTGCTGCACGTGCCCGATCCGGCCCATCCCGACCTGACGTTCGTACGCGTGAGCACCGACGCACACCTGCGGGCGTACGCGGACCTCAACTCGCGGGCCTACGGGTTCGCCCTGGAGGACGGCCGCGACGGTCTCGTCGGCTCCTCGCTGTGGAAGGACCGGGTGCACGCCTACCTCGGCCTGCGGGACGGCGTCCCGGTGACGTGTGCGGCGACCGTGGAGGCGGAGGGCCGGCTGTTCGTGGTGCTCGTCGCCACCGATCCGCGGTGGGAACGCCGCGGGTACGGCGAGGCGGTGACACGCAAGGCGCTGCACGAGGGGGCCCGCGCCACCGGCCTGACCCGTGCCACGCTGCACGCGACCGCCGCCGGGGCGCCCCCGTACCCGCGTATCGGTTTCAAGCCGAACTCACCGATGCGCTTCTACGGCCTGAAGGGCTGATCCCGGGCGCTGATCCCCGGCGCCCGGACCAGCCCCCGGCGCCGACGCGCGGCGAGTGCGGCGTTCAGTCGGTGAGGCGGTCGAGCACCACGGTGGCCAGTCTGAGGGCGGAGTGCAGTTCCCTCACCTCGGCGACGGTGGGGCGCACGACGTCCGGCCAGTCGCCGCGCAGCCCCGGCCAGTGGGCCAGCAGGACCTCGGCGCCCGGCAGGCCCAGACGGGCCTCGACGTCCATGAGGCCCTCGCCGGCCGGTGCCCAGGAGAGGCGGATGCGGCCCGGCGGGATGCGGGCGGGCGCGTCGAGGGACGACCAGGCGACCTGGAAGGTGCGCCCGGGGCCCTTGTCCACCGAGGTCACGACGGCACCGCGCACGCCGGCCGGCATGGGTGAGCGGGCGACGCCGCTCAGCGCGACCGGGGTACGGGAGGGGGCGCGGCCCTGGACCAGGGTGAGTGCGGGCGGGCCGACCCGCGCGGTGCGGGGCCGGTGTCCGGGCAGGGACCGCACGGCCTGGAGCGGCCGGTCGGCGTTCCCCCGCCGGTTGCTGTGAAGGGTCATCGTGCTCAACTCCGAACGGCACGGTACGGGCGGAAGGCGTCACGTGACGCGGTTACATCCTCCGGTGCGGGCGAAGTGCGACACATCCGTCATCTGACGGTCCGGACACCTCGGTGCGTCCTCGCCCGCGGGTACGCGCCGCCCTCACGCCGTGCCGCCGGTCCGCCACCCGGCCAGGAGCCGGGTGACCGCCTTCTCGGTGGGGGAGCCGCTCCCCGCCGTGAAGACGAAGAGGGTCTGGTCCGGTACGGACGGCGGCGACACCCCCACCACGTCGAACGTCAGCGACCCCGCCGTGGGATGCCGGATCACCTTGCGCGCCGGTACGTCGGCCGAGACCCGCTGCTTGCTCCAGAACTCCGCGAAGAGCGGACTTCTCACGGTCAGGTCCTCGACCAGCGCGCGCAGCCGTGCGTCGTCCGGATACCGGCCCACGTCGAGCCGGAGCATGCCGATGACGTCACCGGCGACGGCCTCCCAGTCCTCGAACCGGTGCGAACGGCGGTCGAGGAAGAACCAGCGGACGACATTGCGGTCCCCGGCCGGTTTCGCGTAGAAGTCCGTGATCACCGCGCGTGCGGCCTCGTTGAGGGCCAGGACGTCGGTGCCCCGGCCGTGCAGCACGGCTGGACTGTCGCCGACCGCCTCCATCAGCCTGAGCAGGCCGGGCCGCGCGGACCTGGCCGCCGCGGCGCCGTCGCACCCCGGCATGCGGTGGGCGAGGTTGAACAGGTGGAGCCGCTCGGCCGCGTCCAGGCCGAGTGCCGCCGCGAGGGCTCTCAGGACGGCGTCCGAGGGGGTAGCCTGACGGCCCTGCTCCAGACGGGCGTAGTAATCGGCGCTGACACCGGCGAGTTGGGCGATCTCCTCCCGCCGCAGGCCCGGTACCCTGCGCACTCCCTTGGTCGGCAGGGGCGCCAGGCCCGGATCGCCGGCCAGTCGCCGGGACCGCAGGAACTCACCCAAGGGGGCATTCGATGCCATCCGGTCATTCCTCACTCATACCTACATGCCGCCGCAAGGGTAGCACTGGCACACCTAGGAACAGCGGGGCGCGGGAAGGGCACATGTGTGAGCATGCCGGGTGTTTCATGGGGTGGACGAACCCAGGAAACGGCAGGCACCAGGATCACCGGTGGTTCTCATTGCCCCGACGACTTGATGGGTACCATGGCTGCGTTCACCGTTGACCTCCCGGACGAACTCCTGCACGGCTTCTACACCGGTGGCCGCTGGATCCCCGGCGACTCCACCCGTCGCGTCACGCTCGTCTCCCCCGCCACGGAGGAGGAGATGCTGAGTCTGCCGCTGGCCGACGGCGTGGAAGTGGACCGTGCCGTGGCAGCGGCCCGGGCCGCCTTCGACTCGGGGCCGTGGCCGCGTATGTCCGCCGCGGAGCGTGCCGGGTACCTGCGGCGCTTCGCCGACGAGATACGTGCGCGGCTCGGGCTGCTCGCCCGGCTGTGGACGGCTCAGGTGGGGCCCCGCTCCGTTTCGCCGAGGGGCTCGTCCACGCCGGTGAGAGCCGTTTCGACCACTTCGCGCGGCTCCTCGACGACTACGCGTTCAGTGAGCGGCGGCCCACCGCGCGCGGCCACGCGCGCATCGTGCGGGAGCCGGTCGGCGTGGCCGCCCTCGTCGCGCCCTGGAACGCCACGTTCAACATCTTCGCCCACAAGATCCCCGCGGCGCTGGCGGCCGGCTGCACCGTGGTGCTCAAGTCGCCGGTGGAGAGCCCGCTGGACGCGCTGGTGATCGCGCAGGCCGCCGATGCGGCCGGTCTGCCGCCGGGCGTGCTCAACGTACTCACGGCCGACACGCGGGAGTCCGCCCAGCTCGTGGAGTCGCGGGCGGTGGACAAGATCAGTTTCACCGGGAGTGTGCCCACCGGCCGGCGGATCGCCGAGGCCGCCGCCCGGCGGACGGCCCGTACGACGCTCGAGCTCGGCGGCAAGTCGGCCGCGATCCTCCTGGACGACGTCGACCTGTCGACGGCACTGCCCGCGCTCACGCCGTTCACCATGCCGTTCTCCGGTCAGATCTGCTTCTCCCAGACGCGCGTCCTCGCTCCCCTCCACCGCCTGGCGGAGGTGGCGGAGGCCTACACCGCCGCCGTACGGGCGCTCAGGGTGGGCGACCCGTGGGACCCGGCGACCGACCTGGGGCCGGTGCTCAACGCCCGCCAGTACCAACGGGTGCTCGGGTACGTCGAGGCGGGCCGCCGGGAGGGGGCCCGGCTGCTCACCGGTGGCGGACGCAGCGCCGGCTTCGACCGGGGGCACTACCTCGACCCCACCGTGTTCACCGACGTCACACCGGAGATGACGATCGCCCGCGAGGAGATCTTCGGCCCGGTGGTGACGGTGCAGGGCTACCGGGACGTCGACGAGGCGGTCCGGCTCGCCAACGACACGGACTTCGGGCTCAGCGGCAGTGTGTTCGGCGCGGACGCCGAGCGTGCCTTCGAGGTGGCCCTGCGGGTCGACACCGGCCACCTCGCGGTCAACGGCTTCGAGATCTCGCCCAACGTCCCGTTCGGCGGCCGGAAGCTGTCGGGCCTCGGCCGCGAGGGAGGACCCGAGGGTCTGGAGAGCTTCCTCGAGACCAAGGCGGTCTTCATGCCGGCGGTCTCCTAGGGGGTGCGGCCGGCCCGCACGCCGTCCGCCCTCCGTTCACCGAAGCCGTCGGCCCCGCCGGAAGCGGGAGCCACACGTACCGATGGATGCCGCTGATGCCTCACCTGCTCGACCTTCCCGTACGGGCCTCCCTCACCGCGGGACACCTGCGCTTCGCGCGCCAACGGGGCCGCGTCCTGCGCTACGCACCCGGTCTCGCCCCCTTCGCCGCGCTGCCGGACCGGCCGGAACCGGAGGACTGGGCGGACGCCGCGATGCTGGCCGGGCCCGGGGGTCTGCTGCACCTGGTGGGCCAGGATCCGGAGCTGCCGGCGGGCTGGCTGACGGTGTCCCACGTGCGCGGCGTCCAGCTCGTGCTGCGGCGCCCGGTCACGGCGTACGACAAGGAGGTCCGTGAACTGTCGCCCGTGGACATCCCGGAGATGGCGGCCCTGGTCCGGGCGACCCGTCCGGGCCCCTTCCAGCCCGGCAGCCACCGCTGCACCGCGTACTTCGGGATGCGCAGGTACGGGACGCTGATCGCCATGGGCGGTCTGCGGATGCGTCCGGCGGGTCACACCGAGATCAGCACCGTCTGTACGCTGCCCGAGTACCGGCGGCGGGGCCTGGCCCGGCGTCTGGTCGGGCACCTCTCCTCCGTGGCGGCGGACCAGGGGACCACGCCCTTCCTGCACGCCGAGGCCGGCCGGGAGGTGGTCCCCCGGCTGTACGGGTCGCTGGGCTTCGAACCGCGCCGCGACCTCTCCCTGCGGGAGATAGCGGCCCCGTTGGGCGGCGCACGGCTCCCGGGCACCGGCGCCGGGAACGGATACGTCCCGCCGGTGCCCAGGCAGCGCGGGCCGTCCGACTGAGCGGTACCGGGGCCCTCAGCCCCCGTCCGGTGCGCCGGGCCGGGTGTCCGCCATGCGGTTGAGCCAGTCCAGCAGCAGGAGCCGCTCGGCGGGGCTGAGGGCCGGGGTCTCCTCCCGGGTCAGGGCCGCGCGCAGCGCCATCGCCGCACCGGCCGTGTCCCGGCCCGGGTCGGGCACGGGTCCGCCGGCCGGGGGTGTGGTGACGGCGGCGACGACGAGGTCGCGGGTCACGTCCGCGGCGGCGGGGTCCCGCAGCTGAGGCGGGGTGCTGATCAAGGTGAGGATGGTGCCCATGCCCGCCGCGTGCACGACGGCCGCGGCCCGCTCGACGCTCATGCGCAGCCGGCCGGCCGCGGCGACCCGGGTGATCATGCCCTGCAGCTCGGTGACGGCCTCCCGGCCGGCCCGGGAGAGGCGGCCGGGGCGGGGCAGACCGTACACCAGGGTGTAGTACGCCGGCTGTTCGAGACCGAACCGGACGTGCAGGTCCCAGGCGTCGCGCAGGTCCCGCACCGGGTCCTCGCTGCGCGGCAGACGGCTCTTGGCCCGCAGATAGGTCTCGAAGCCGTACTCCCCCACGGCTTCGAGGAGGCCGTCCTTGTCTCCGAAGACGCGGAAGATCGTCGGCGGCGGCACGCCGGCCCGCGCCGCGACGGCACGCGTCGACATCGCGTCGAGGCCGTTCTCCTCCAGAAGGCCGGCGGCGGCGACGACGATCCTGTGCCGTAGCGTCGTCGGGCCTTCCTCCGGTTCCGCGTCGGTGTCCGTGTCCGAGTCCGTGTCCGTACGAGCAGCCATGTTCCGACGGTATCAAAAGGGGCGGATCGCCGGTTCACGCGACGGCGGCGGTACGTCGCCTCAGCGGTCCTGGTCCTCGGACGTCTTGCCCAGTGCGTCGCGCAGCGCGGCTCGGGTGGTGATGCCCAGTTTCGGGAACACCCGGTACAGGTGGGAGCTGACCGTGCGCGGGGACAGGTGCATCCGTTCGCCGATCTCCTTGTTGGTCAGACCGCCGGCGGCGAGGTCGGCGATCCGGCGCTCCTGCCAGGTCAGCGAGGCCAGGTGTGCCGACGAGGCACGCGCGGAGACACCCGAGGCCCGCAGTTCCGCCTGGGCCCGTTCGGTCCAGCCGGCGGCACCGAGCCGTTCGAAGCAGTCGACGGCACGGCTCAGCAACTGCCGTGCCGCCTTGGGACCGTGGGTGTGCCTCAGCCGGATGCCGTGGGCGAGGCGGATGCGGGCCAGCTCGAAGGGGAAGGTCGCGCCGCCGGGATGGGTCTCGGCCCGCGCGAACATCTCGGCGGCCTCCTTCTCGTCGGTCGCCGTCATCGCCAGCGCCCCGTAGGTGATCAGGGCCAGCCGGGGCGAGATGTCGGGCAGCCCCGCCTCCTGCGCGGCCAGCGCGTGCCGCCGGGCCTGTTCGGAGCGTCCGGTGTGGACGGCGGCCTCGACGAGGTCGAGCAGCGTGCGCGAGGCCTGGTGCGTGCTGGGCGCGAACGATCCGGGGGGTGTGATGCCGATCGCGTACAGGTAGGCGGCCTCGTAGTCCCCCTCGCTCAGCGCGACCGCCGTGCCGACCGCGTCGGCGATCTGGGTCAGGAACCCCACGCCCCGCGGGCGGGCCCAGGAGTCGACGGCGGCCTGCAGCTCCCGGGCCCGGTCCAACCGGCCGCGCAGCGCCGCGAGCAGGGCCAGATAGGCACGGCTGTGATGGGCGAACAGGACATGGCCGTGGGACGTCGTCAGTTCCAGCACGCGCAGCCCGGTCCGCTCCGCCTCGTCCCACTCCCCCACCGCCATCTGGTCGAGCATGATCAGGTGCAGCATGGTCATGCCGTTGGCCACGGCCCCCGTCTCCACCTCGCGGTCGACGGTGCGCTGGAGGAAGGGGCGGTAGTGGCTGAGCGTGTCGACGTGGTAGGCGGCCACGGCCAGCCGGGTGACGTCCCACGGTTCCATGGCCGGGAGTTCGGCGAAGGCCTCCTCCACCCGTCGGTGCACTCCCCTCCCGCGGCGCACGACGTCGCTCCACGCGTCCTGGTAGATCAGCGAACGGGGCGCGATCAGGTCGCCCATCGAGCCGAGCAGTTCGTGCGTACGCTCCCACACCGCGTGGTCGCTCGCGTACTGGTTGATGGCGAGCAGGAGGTTCACCAGCCGGCCGAGGACCTCCGGCGGCTGTCCGGCCGCCTCCTCGCGCAGGCTCTCGACGGCAGCCAGGACCTGCCGCGGCGAGGAGCGCACGTCGCCGTCCTCGTACAGGGCCACGTAGGCCGAGGTGAGCACCGAGGCCGGTGAGTCGCCGCGGCCCGGCGCCACGTCGGCGTGGACGAGTTCCCGGGCCTGGTCCAGCAGGGCGGAGTGCCCGGCGACGAACGCCGCGTCGCCCAGCCGTCTGGAGCGCTCCTCGTGACTCTCGCTCAGTTCCGCGGCCCGGGTCAGCCAGCCCACGGCCGCCGTCGCGCCCCCGCGCCGGGTCGCCGAGTCGGCCGCCGCCTCCAGGGCTAGCGCGACCCGTTCGTCGGGGTCGATCGTCGCGGCGGCCAGATGGGTGGCGTGCCGCTCCACGTCCTCGCGGTGCACCCGCGCCAGGGCCGCGTGCGCCGCGCGCCGCTGGTTGGGCGTCGCCGTCTGGACGACGGTGGAACGTATCAGGGGGTGCCGGAAGACGAAGTCGCCGCTGACCGGGTCGATGTCCAGGAGTCCGGCCGTGACCGCCTCGTCGGCGTCCCGCATGCGGTAGCGCAGGCCGCCCGTGCCGCCGGCTCCCGGCCCCGCGCCGACGCCGTCGAGGGCGCCCCGCAGCAGTTCCTCGCGCACCGCCTCGTCCAGCCGCTCGATGCGGGTGCCGTACACGTGCTGGAGGCGGCGGGGCAGCGGGACCCCGTGGTACCCGAACAACTCCTCGGCGCTGTGCCCGAGGTGGCCGTCGCCCACGTAGGGGGGCAGTTCCAGCAGCGCCAGCGGGTTGCCCCGGGCCTCCGCCAGGACCAGCCGGCGGGTCTGCCCGTCCAGCTCGGGGTAGTGCAGGTCCAGCATGTGCGCGGCGGCCTCGTCCGGCAGCGCGGGCACCGCCAGTTCCGGCAGCGCGGCCGTGTCGAAGCGCGAGGGGACCTCGGAGCGCAGTCCGACCACGAGCTTCACGGAGCTGCCCGTGAGCCGGCGCCCCACGAACCCGCATACCTCGGCGCTGGCCGAGTCCAGCCACTGGCCGTCGTCGAGCACGAGCAGCAGCGGCTTGCGCGACGCCGCCAGCGACAGCAGGTCGAGGACCGCGATGCCGAGCGCCATGACCGACGGGGGCCGCCCGTCGTGGCGCCCGAAGACGGCGTCGAAGGCGGCCCGGTGGCCCGTGTCGAGGCCGTCGATGTCCGGGAGCAGCGGATGGAGGAACTGGTGCAGGCCGGCGAACGGGAGGTCGGACTCCGCCTCGACCCCGACGGCCTTGATCACCTGGTACGCGTCCCCCGCCAGGCCGGTGACGTGGTCCAGCAGCGCGCTCTTGCCCGCCCCCGTCTCGCCCCTGAGGACGAGCGCCTGTCCCCCGGGCGCGGTCACGAAGGCGGCGAGCGCCCCCCGCTCCCCCTCGCGGCCGACCATTGTCCTGACGAGCGACTCCACGGTCCACCACTCCTTTCACCGCCGGCCCGGCCCGGTCACCCGCACGCCCAGGCGTGCGGTCCGTCCCGCTCGCGGCAACCGATGCGTGCCGGAATGCCGGGCCGGTTCGCTGGATGTGCCCGCCGGTGTGGACCGCTGGTTCACACTTCACCGGCAACACATGTGTCCGGTCGGGGTACCTTTTCGCTCATTGCGGTCGAAAAGTCTCCATGTGCGGCCAGAGTAAGCGGACCCGTATGTCCGGTCAACCGTGCGGCCCCAAGCGGTCGGGTGTGCCGTCGGGGGTGCGCCACGGCAGCGATACTGCCTCATCGCCGTCGCAGAGGGAAACGCACTTGCCCGCTCCCGCACATTCACACGTATCTTGATTTCCAGGTGTGCGGACCCTCCGCACATGTAGCATCTGGCCGTCAGGTACAGACACGACTGAACCACAGGGTTTCGGGCGCAGGACGGCCCCGCGACGGCCTGGAGGTATCCCGTATGGCGTCCGGTACGGCACCCGGCAAGGTCCTCGACGAGCTGAGCGGATTCAGCGACGGGCCGCGCGCCGTCGTGGACGCGCTCGGTACGCAGCGCGCCCGGTTCCTGCGCCATGTGGCGGCTCTCGACGACGCGGCGTGGCACGCGTCCACCCGCTGCTCGGAGTGGAACGTCCACGACGTGGTGCGTCATGTCCGCGAAGTGGCCGCGTTGCACGTGTTTCAGCTCGGCGGCCCGTTCCCCGGGTTCCGCCTCACCCGGGAGTTCGACCCGGTGTCGACCCCGGCCCAGTGGCTGGAGGGGACCGCCGGGGAGAGTCCGCAGGAGACCGTGCGGGAGCTGACCCTGCTGGTGAGGGAGGAGGAGCGGCTCCTGCGCGCGAAGGCGGGGACCGACCCCGACGAGACGGTACTGGGCGCGCTGGGACGCACCCTGCACTGGTCGGTGCAGTCCATCCACGCGTTCTGGGACGCGTGGATGCACGAGCGGGACGTCGTGCTGCCCCACGGCGGGGTCCCGCGGTACCCGGCCGGGGAGGTGCGGCTGGCCACGATGTACGGGCTGCTGTGCGCGGCCGCCCCGCCGAGCCGGAGGGGCGACCACGTGCACGCCGGCCTGCTGCTGGAGGGCGCCGCCGACGCCTCCTACGTCGTCACCTCCGTCGGCGGTGTCGTCCGGGTGCTGGCGGCCCCCGTCGACGGGGCGGACCGGCTGACCGGCGAGGCGGGTCCGACGCTGGACAGCCTCGCGGGCCGCGGCCCGGAACTTCACGACGTCCTGCACGGCCCCTCCGCCGCACTCGAACAGCTCGCCCTGCTGCGCAGGATCGTGACCTAGCCCGCGCTCCGGGCCCGGCGAAGGCCCCCAGACGACGGACCTCCGACTCCGGCCGCCAGGAGGTGCGTGGAGGCAGTGACACACCGGGGAAGCGGCGGCCGGTCCTCTGACACATCCACCTCGTGACGGACAGAAGGAGTCTTCGATGAGGGAGAACGAGCGCTCGGGCCGACCTGGCACCGACCGTCGCCGTTTCCTGGGGTACGCGGCGGCGGCCGGGGTCGTCGCCGGTCAGGTCGGCCTGCCCGGCCCGGCCGTGGCGGCCACCCCCGGTCGGGCGGCGCCGGCGGGCGCCGGTGCGGCGGCCGGGTGGACACCACGGCCCGGCTCGGGCATCCGCCCCTTCCGCATCCACGTCCGGCAGCGGGACCTGGGCGAGCTGCGGCGGCGCGTCAAGGAGACCCGCTGGCCGGATCGGGAGACCGTCGCGGACCGGTCCCAGGGCGCACAACTGGCCAGGATGCGGCCGCTGATGCACCACTGGGGCACCAGTACGACTGGCGCAGGCTCGAGAGGCGCCTCAACTCCCTGCCGCAGTACATCACGGAGATCGACGGACTGGACATCCAGTTCGCGCACATCCGTTCCCCGCACGCCGACGCCATGCCGATGCTGATGACGCACGGCTGGCCCGGGTCGATCGTCGAGCTGCTGAAGGTCATCGACCCGCTGACCAACCCGACGGCACACGGCGGGCGTGCCTCGGACGCCTTCCACCTGGTGCTGCCGACCCTGCCCGGCTACGGTTTCTCGGGCAACCCGGGCCGGAGCGGCTGGAATCCCGACCGCACGGCGCGCGCGTTCCACGCGTTGATGCTGAGGCTCGGATACCAGCAGTACGTCTCCCAGGGCGGGGACTGGGGCTCGCTCGTCTCGGAGGTGCTGGCGGTCCAGCGGCCGGAGGGGCTGCTGGGGATCCACGTCAACATGCCCGGTACCGTGCCGGACGACGTCCTGCGGCACCTGCGCAACTTCGATCCGGCTCCGGCGGGTCTGTCGGCGGACGAGACGAGGGCGTACGACCGGCTTCTGCACTTCTACCGCGACGGCTTCGGGTACGCGGCGATGATGAACCGCAGCCCGCAGACCATCGGCTACGCCCTGGCGGACTCCCCGGTGGCCATGGCGGCCTACTACTACGACAAGATCGCGGAGTGGACGGACTCCGACGGGGTGCCCGAGAGGCTCTTCTCCTACGACGAGATGCTGGACGCCATCTCGCTGTACTGGCTGACCAACACCGGGGCGTCGTCCTCGCGCCTGTACTGGGAGGGCACGCAGGCCGGTGGCGGACCGTTCAACGCCGTCGCCATCCCGGAGCTTCCGGTCGCGGTGACGGTCTTCCCCGCCGAGATCTACCCGGCGCCGCGCAGCTGGGGCGAGCGGACCTTCGGCAACATCATCCACTGGAACGAGGCGGCCAGGGGCGGGCACTTCGCCGCCTGGGAGCAGCCCGGGATCCTGGCCGACGAACTCCGCACCGCGTTCCGGGTGCTGCGGTAGCCGGCGCCCCCGGGCCCGGCAGGGCGTCTCGGCCCGCGTCCCTGTGGGGCGCGGGCCGAGACGGGTCCTGCGGAGTGGGTCAGACGGTGCGGGCCCGCTGCTGCCGGGCCTTCCAGGCCAGCAGGACGGCCTGGACGACGAAGAACACGCCGCCGCCCGTGGCGTAGGTCGACAGGACGTCCAGCGAGGGATCGTCACCCGCGGCCTGGACGATGTAGAAGATGCCGACCAGGAAGGACAGGCCGCCCGCGATCAGGACCGGCCACTGCTTGCCGAACTCGGGGCCGCGCCGGCGCAGACCGACCACCGCCTGGGCCGCTCCGGACAGGACGGCCCAGGCGCCGAACACGCTGAGCACGGTGGCGAAGGAGCCGGCGCCCGCGATGCCGACCGCGACGGCGGCGAGCGTGCTCAGCACCGCGTTGAACGCCGTCACCCGGCGCTCGGAACCGTCCGTGAGGGCCCGGTGGTCGATCACCGAGGACACCGCGTCGATCAGCGGGTAGACGACCAGCAGGGTGATCGCCGCGGCGTCCAGGGTGTCGTGGGCTCCGGCGAAGACCACGGCCCAGACCACCGCCAGGAGGCCCCGGATCAGGTACAGCCTCGTCAGGGAGGAGCGTTCGCCGTTCGCCGCGGGTGCCCCGGTCGTCAGGGTGTTGGTGGTCATCGGGAGCCGGCCTTTCCGGTGGTCGGGTTGGGTGGGTGTGGGGCCGTTCAGTGCCGGTGCGGCTTGACGCAGCGGAAGCTGTCGGCGTCGGCGATGTCACCGTGGCCCTTGTAGTGGGACACGAGCGGGTAGCGGCACAGGTCGCGCTCGACCTGCCGGCCGGAGGCGTTGGTGAGGGTGGCGCTCAGTGTGCCGGGGGCCTTGCCCTGCTCGACCCACTTGGTCAGGGCCGCCAGGTCGGTCCCCTGGCCGCCGAGTCCGCAGTGGACGGTGCCCTCGGGGAGGAAGAGACGGTAGAAGTCGTCGACCCGGTGCGTTCCGCCGAGCCTGCGCTCGACGCGCTCGCGGTAGTCCACGGTGCCCGCGGTGGGGATGTACTGGTCGGCCTGGCCGTGGTAGGTGAGCAGCTTGCCGCCCGACCTGCGGAAGGCCGACAGGTCCGGGTCGTCGGAGCCGATGATCTTGTCGTACTCGGCCTGGGACTGCTTGAACAGCTTGGTGAACTGGCTGTACGTCAGCTTCGAGGTGTCCAGGCCGGGCTGCTTGGCCACCCACTTCTTGGTCCAGTCGTCGGGGACCGTGAACGGCATGTCGCCGGCGAGGCCCTTGAACTCGGCGCCGATCGGCAGGCCGTACCAGAGCTTCTTGCCGGACGTGGTGCGCGGGCCGTCCCAGATCTTGCGGACCACCTTCGCGTCGGCCGCCGTGATGGTCTCCGTCTTGCCGTCGCAGTCGATCCTGGTGCCGATCAGGCGGCGCGGGTCGAAGTCGCAGCGCGAGGCGTCGGCGATCAGGCCGTCCCTGGCACCGTCGTTCAGGTCACAGGCCTTGAGCGCGGCCGCGTTGAAGGCCTTGAACTCACAGTCGGTGGGGCGGGTCTTCTCCTCGTTCATCACGACCTGCGGCCACAGCGTGGCGGGCACGTAGTCCGCCCAGTTGATGGCGGGCGAGTTGGCGAGGATGCCGTCGTAGTCGTCGGGGTGGCGCTGGGCCTCGACGTAGCCTTCGCGGCCTCCGGTCGAGCAGCCGTTGAAGTAGGAGTACGAGGGGGCCTTGCCGTAGATCGCGTCGGTGACCGCCTTGCCGACGACCGCCGCCTCGTGCTGGGAGCGCTCGGCGAAGTTCTTCAGGAGCGAGGTGTTGACCTTGCCCTTGCCGTCCAGCGCCCAGGAGCTGTCGACGGCGTCGCCGACGCCGCCGTCGGTGGTCGCGGCGGCATAGCCCTGCTTGACCGCGTTGGCCAGACCGGGGTTGTTGTCCCCGACCGCCCAGGCGGAGCCGCCGAAGGCCTGGAAGCGTCCGCTCCAGCCGGCCTTCTCGGGCAGCCAGGTCCGCACCTTGGCGTGGTCGCCCTCACCGGGGTGGGTGAGGGTGACCGTCACCTCGCAGTAGGACGGGACGTCGTAGACGGTGCCTTTGAGGTACCCGGTGCCCGTCACGGTGCCGCCCGGCTGGCGGACGGCCGTCACGGACTCCACCCTGGTGCCCGCGGGGGCCTTCACGGGGACGGACCGGCACTTGGCGGGAGCGGAGGCGGAGGCGGGGCTCCCGGTGTCCGCCGATGCGGTCGGCAGGTACACCGCCGCCGCGAGCGGCACACCGGCCGCGAGGACGGTCAGAAGTCGTCTCATGACTTTCCTATCCGAGAAGTGTGTGTCTGACGTGAGACACATGTGCTGGGTGGCGAACATGACGGTTGGCTCCGCCGACCGGTTCGCCGCAGGTGAATGCTCGGGCGATGCGCCGTTCTCACCGGATCGCTCCGCTGCCCGCTGGGGACGAGAAGAGACTGACACGGATGTCGTCACCGGTCAAGCAGGTGACGCGATAGTCGGGGCAGTCGACCGACATCGGTCACTCTGCCGCCGTGCCGGACCCGGCACATCAGTCAGTTGACGGTCAGTCCCGGCGCGGAGTCGGCCGCTCGGTGCTCTCGCCGGGACGCCGGCGGGCCGTCAGCTCCCGTCCGCCTCGGGTGCCGCGTCCTTCGTGCGGTCGTCCCCCGCGTCCCGCAGCCAGTGGGCGTGGTGGCGGTCCGCCCACGACCGGCTGACGTATCCGGTACGCATCCCCAGCCTCGCCTCCGGGTCCGCGTACGCCTTGCGCATGTGTCCGATCAGGACGACGGCGATCGCCCAGGCGAGGCAGTCGTGCACGAAGATCGCGCTGGTGCGCGAGACGGCGGGCAGCAGCCCCATGAACCACATGAGCAGGCCGGTGCCCGTCATCACCAGCACGGCGCCGGCGATCCAGCCCGCGTAGAGCTTCTGGCCGGCGTTGAACTTCCCGGCCGGACGCGACTGCGGCGAGGTCAGGCGTCTGCGGGCGGACCGCAGCCACCGCCTGTCGTAGGCGGCGAAACGGTTCAGCCTGCGCAGGTCCGCGCGGAACGCCGGGGACAGGAGACCCAGCAGGAAGGGCAGCGGCAGCAGGATGCCCGACCACTCGTGGACCGTCGCCATCAGGTGACGCCGCCCGACGAGTTGGGCGAGCGGCCCCAGATAGAGACAGGCCGCGGTGACCAGGCAGAGCAGCATCAGCCACCCGGTGGCGCGGTGGACCACGCGTTCGGCGGTGCTGAACCGGCGCACCCGGCCGGAGCGCTCAGGCGGCGTCACTGTGCCGCCCTTCCCCGTCGAGCCAGCCGTCCAGCGGGTACCCGCGCTCCTCCCAGTAGCCGGGCACGACCTCGGGGGTGACGGAGATGCCGGACAGCCACTTCGCCGACTTGTAGAAGTACATCGGAGCGACGTAGAGGCGGACCGGTCCGCCGTGCTCGTGGGTGATCGGCTCGTCCTGCATGTTCAGCGCCACCAGCACGTCCGAGCGACGCGCCTGCTCCAGCGTGAGGCTCTCGCTGTAGGCGCCGTCGAAGCAGGTGAAGCGGATCGCCGTCCCCCGGGAGCGCACCCCCGCGTCGTCCAGGAGGTCCGCGAGCCGCACGCCCTCGAACGGCGTCTTGTCCACCCGCCAGCCGTCGGTGCACAGGACGTCGTGGACGACCCGGGTCTGCGGCAGCGCGCGCAGGTCGGCCAGCGTGTAGGTCCTGGGACGGTCGACCAGGCCGTCGAGCCGCAGCTCGTAGTTGGTCTCGTCCTTGCGCGGCACCGAGCCGACGATGCTGTAGTAGCGGAAGCCGCCGGGGTTGGGCAGCAGACCGCTCAGGCCGGTCGGATCGAGCTGCGAGGCGGAGCCGAGCACGCCTTCCCAGCCGCGCTGGAGATAGGGCGCGGCGGCGAGCCCCGCGGCTCCCAGGCCGAGCATGCCCAGCAGCGCGCGCCGTCCGACCGGGGCGCCGTCGGCGTCCCGCTTCGGCTCTTGTGCCATTGCCATGTTCAGTGCTCCTTCGGTGCGGCGACGGATCCGCCGGTCCCCGGGCGCACACCGCCCGACACATGTGCACTGTATGTGTCTCGGCACCCGGCCGGGTCCCGCACACGTCCGAGACGGGAGATCGTCACCAGTCCAAGTGGTGACGATGATGGCATCCTTGTGTCGCGACTGTCAACGAGCCGTTCACATGTGTGCCGCGAGGGGCCCGCCCTCCGGCGGAACCCACCGGCGGAACCCACCGGGGGGCGATTTGCTCACCTGTTAGACTCGACCGGACCTGACCCGTACGCACAGGGAGTGGCAGACATGGTGGGTGACGACGACATCTCGGGGTGAGACCCGGACCCGATGGCCACCGGCCGGCGCTCAGACCGCTGCCGCAGTGGCCTCACTGTCGTCCCCTTTTTCCCTTGCCTGTCCAGGGCGGACACCGCTCTGCCCGCACGCACCCCGAGGTCACCCTCCATGTCCGACGCCTCCATCGTCTGCTCGAACCTCTCCTTCGCCTGGCCGGACGACACCCCGGTCTTCCACGACCTGTCCTTCACCGTGAACAGCGGCCGCACCGGCCTGGTCGCACCCAACGGCTCCGGCAAGAGCACGCTGCTCAAGCTGATCGCCGGTGAACTCGCGCCCGCCACCGGCTCGGTGTCGGTGGGCGGCACCCTGGGCTATCTGCCGCAGAGCCTGCCGCTGACCCGCGATCTCACGGTCGCCGAGGTCCTCGGGATCGCCGAGGTGATCCGCGCCCTGGACGCCGTCGAGTCCGGGGACGTGGACGAGAAGCACTTCGGCACCATCGGCGACGACTGGGACATCGAGGAACGCACCCGCGCCCAGCTCGACCGCCTCGGTCTCACCGACCTCACCCTGGACCGGAGCCTGAACACGCTCAGCGGCGGCCAGGTCGTCTCGCTCGGCCTCGCGGCCCAGTTGCTGAAGCGGCCGGACGTGCTGCTGCTGGACGAGCCCACAAACAACCTCGACCTCGAAGCCCGGCACAAGCTCTACGACGTGCTGGGGGACTTCGGCGGCTGCCTGCTGCTCGTCAGCCACGACCGGGCCCTGCTCGACCGCATGGACCGCATCGCCGAGCTCGGCAGCAGCGAACTCAAGCTGTACGGCGGCAACTTCACCGAGTACGAGGAGGCCGTGCAGGCCGAGCAGGAGGTCGCCGAGAAGAACGTCCGCAACGCCGAGCAGGAACTGAAGCGGGAGAAGCGCGAGCTGCAGCAGGCCCGCGAGCGCGCCGACCGCCGCGCGAGCAACGCCGCCAAGAACCTCAAGAACGCCGGTCTGCCCCGCATCTTCGCCGGCAACATGAAGCGCGGCGCCCAGGAGTCCGCCGGCCGCGCCGGCCAGATGCACGCCTCCCGCGTCAGCGAGGCCAAGGCCCGGCTCGACGAGGCGGGGCGCGCGCTGCGCGACGAGCAGCGCATCAGCCTCGACCTGCCCGAGACCAACGTGCCCGCCGGGCGCAACCTGTTCGTCGGCGAGCAGTTGCAGGTCCGCCACGGCGACCGGCCCGTCTTCGCCGGCCAGGGTGTCGAGCTGTCCGTCCGCGGCCCCGAGCGCATCGCGCTGACCGGCCCCAACGGCGCCGGAAAGACCACGCTGCTGCGCCTGGTCACCGGCGATCTGGAGCCGGAGGCCGGGGAGATCAAGCGGGCCGACGGGCGCATCGCCTATCTCTCGCAGCGGCTGGACCTGCTGGACGTGGACCGCACCGTCCTGGAGAACTTCACCGCGTTCGCCCCCCAGCGGCCCGAGGCCGAGCGGATGAACCTGCTCGCGCGCTTCCTGTTCCGCGGTGCGCGGGCCCATCTCCCGGTGCGGGTGCTCTCCGGCGGTGAGCGGCTGCGCGCCACCCTGGCCTGCATCCTGTGCGCCGAACCGGCGCCGCAGCTGCTGCTCCTCGACGAGCCGACGAACAACCTCGACCTGGTCAGCGCCGGCCAGCTGGAGAGCGCGCTGAACTCCTACCAGGGCGCGTTCGTCGTGGTCAGCCACGACGAGCGGTTCCTCACCGAGATCGGCGTCAACCGGTGGCTGCGCCTGGCCGACGGCACACTCAAGGAGACGGGAGCCCCCGCGGTGTGAGCCGCCGGCGTGTCGACGTGACCCGCGTCCGAGGCCCCGCGCCCGGCGGGTCCAGCCCGCACATGTTGGACGGTTCCCATGCCCCAGCCCGCCCTGATCGCCCACGACCTCGTCCGCAACCTGGGAGGCCGGCGGGTGCTCGACGGCGTCGGCCTGACCGCCTCGCCCGGCCACCGCATCGGCCTGATCGGTGAGAACGGCGTCGGCAAGTCCACCCTGCTGCGCCTGCTGGCCGGGGTGGACGAACCCGACGCCGGCAGCGTCACGCGCCCGCCCGACCCGGGCTTCCTGCAACAGGAGATGGCCTTCGACGCCGGGGCGACGATCGCCGCGGTGCTGGACGAGGCGCTGCGCGAGTCCCGCGAGGTCCTCGCCGGGCTGGAACGGCTGACCGAGGACCTCGCCCGCACCGCGGACGACGACCCCGGCCACGCCGAGCTGCTCGACGCCTACGGCAGGCGGCTGGAGGAGGCCCAGGACCGCGAGGCCTGGGACGCGGACCGGCGCGCGGCCGTCGTACTGGAGGGGCTCGGCCTCGGCTCGTTCGGGCACGACCGGACGCTCGGCTCCCTGTCCGGCGGGCAGCGCGGGCGCCTCGCGCTGGCCGCGCTCCTGGTGCGGCGGCCGTCGGCGCTGCTGCTCGACGAGCCGACCAACCACCTCGACGACGACGCCGCCGCCTTCGTCGAGGAGCAGGTGCGGAGCCTGCCCGGGGCCGTGGTGGTGGCCAGCCACGACCGGGCCTTCCTCGACGCCGTCTGCACCGACCTGATCGACCTCGACCCGGCCGTGGACGGCCCGGTGCGCTACGGCGGCAACTACAGCGCCTACCTCGCCGAGAAACGTGCCGAGCGGGAGCGCTGGGAGCGGCGCTGGGCGGAGGAGCAGGAGGAACTGGAGTCGCTGCGGCACTCGGCCGGTGTGACGGCGCGCGCCGTCGCGCCGGACCGGGGGCCGCGCGACAACGAGAAGATGGGCTACGGCCACCGGGCGGGCCGGGTGCAGAGCCAGATCTCCCGCCGGGTGCGCAACGCCACCCGCAGGCTGGAGGAACTGGAGCGCACCCGGGTCGGTGAGCCCCCGCGGCCCCTGCGGTTCACCGGCGCGGCGCTCGCCGCCGAGGCGCCGGCGGCGCAGGGCGCGGGAAGTCCGGCGGACCGGGACGATCCCCTGGTCTCCCTGCGCGGGGTGCGGGTGCCGGGCCGGCTCACGCTGGACGGGGCGGAGGTGTCGGCGGCCGACCGGCTGCTGGTCACCGGAGGCAACGGGGCCGGGAAATCGACCCTGCTGGCCGTGCTCGCCGGACACCTCACGGCCGAGGGAGAGATCCGCAGGCGCGCCGGGCTGACGGTGGCGCTGCTCGCCCAGGACAGCGTGTTCGACCGGCCGGACCGAACCGTCCGGGACACCTACGGGCTGGAGCTCGGCCCCGAGGGCGCCGCAGCGGTCCCGCTGGGCTCCCTGGGTCTGATGCACGAGGCGGACCTGGACAAACCGGTCGGGCATCTCTCGGTCGGCCAGCGCCGGAGGCTGGCGCTGGCCCTTCTGGTGGCCCGTCCCCCGCAGCTCCTGCTGCTCGACGAGCCCACGAACCACCTGTCCCCGCGCCTGTGCGACGAACTGGAGGACGCCATGGGCACCGGCCCCGGCGCGATCGTCGTCGCGAGCCACGACCGGTGGCTGCGCAAGCGCTGGCAGGGCCGGGAACTGAGGCTGGACCCGGGGGTGACGCGGCGTTCCGTCACCGGCGCGGCGGCCGGCCGGGGGCCCGGGCACGGAGGGCGGGGATGAGGTGAGACGTGACGGGGGGGACCCGTCACCGGAGACAAAGAACACCGCTTCGACCGGTGACGGTCCTTGCGGTCCCACACAGTCACCTGTCAAGATGGTGATGTGAATCTTAACCATGTCTTCGTATGCGGAAATCCCGCCCTCGACTTCGCCGCCACGCTGCGCGCCCGGCGCTCGACGCGCTTCGAGATGTTCGCGACCCCGGACCGGCTGGACGCCTGGTATCTGGAGTCCGGCATCGTCGACACGGTCCTCCCCGGTGACGAGAGCGACGTCGAGCAGGCCACGATCGTACGGGAGGCCATCTACGAGCTGGTCACGGCCCGGCGTCTCGGGGAGGAGTTCGACGAGGAGGCGCTCGACGTCCTGAACGAGGCCGCGCGCAGGGCACCGGCGACGCCGCAGCTCACCCCGTCCGGCCGCCGCACCGAGGCGACACCGGAGCAGGCCCTGTCCACCGTCGCCCGGCACGCCGTCGAGCTCCTCAGCGGGCCGGACGTGCCCCTGATGAAGGAGTGCGGCAACCCCGAGTGCACCCGCGTCTACATCGACCGGTCGCGCGGCATGCGGCGGCAGTGGTGCGGCATGGACTCGTGCGGCAACAAGATCAAGGCTGCCGCCTACCGGGCCCGCAAGAGGACCGCGCCCGCCGCGGCCGCTCACTGAACCGCCGCGCCGCCCCACGCCCTCCGGCCGCGCGCCGGCCCCCTCTCGCAGCCGTGCACGCCGAGCGCCCTCAGCGTCCGGCGGAAGCTCCTCGTCAGCGGCGCCCTGGCCCAGCGCACCCACGGCGGGAAGCGGACGGAGATCCGGTCCCGGCCGGGCAGGGGCTCGGGGTGCTCCAGGAAGCCGAGGACCAGGTGCGGCCCGCTCAGGGGGACCCCGTCGGCGACCGCCTCGCGCAACCGGGCGGTATCCGTTTCGGGAACGGCCGGGAACAGCGTCCTCAGCACCGCCTCCTCGGCGGCGAGATGGCCGCCGAGGAGGCCCAGGATCCGGTGGGACGCCCGGGTGCCCTGCTTCATCGCCAGGCCCCAGCTCAACGATCCGCCGGCCTCGCGCTCCTTGGCGATCTCACCGACGGCCCGCGTCAGGGCGTCGAGCTCCTCGACCAGCGTCCCGTGCTCCTCGCTCAGCAGGTCGAGACGGGCCACGGCGCGGTGCGGACTCTCCCGCAGCAGGGGCCACAGGGACGCCTCCCGGCGCACATGGTGGTGCCCGACCTCGATCAGCCACCGCGCGGTGAGGACCAGGGCCCTCGTCTCGACGGCCGCACCGGCCGCCAGCCTGGTGAAGGAGGCGGCGACGGTCTCGGCTCCCCTGGCCATCACGCCGTGACCGGCGAGGACCTCGTCGATCAGACGGGTGCCTTCGTCGGACGACGCCCCGGTGGCGGACATCGGCAGCACCTTTCTCTCTCTGTCCGGGGTCTGCCCCGGGGGTCGGTCTGTCCCGGGCCGGTTCACGGCCAGGTCACACATGCCGAGTAACTCACACGTGTCAAGCGGTCGAGCCGAGTTCGTTCCCGCGTGCCGCGGTCATCGCCCGGTGTGCGGGAACGTGGCGTCCAGGATCTTCTCGGCGAGCGCGGCCGTCGCCCCCGAGGGCTCCTTCAGGCACACGGACACCTGCACGTCGAAGGTCCCTCCGCCGGCGGGGCGGACCGTCTCCCAGCCGATGCTCTCCCGGTCGGCCCGCGTTCCCGTGCAGGTCTTCAGCGGCGGGACCACGCTCTGCCCGAGCGGTTTCGCCCCGCGCCCGTCGTGCCGTCCGGCGCCGTAGCGGAAGACGAGGAACGCGCCCCCCGCCTCGAGTCCGTCCAGGGGCAGGCAGCCACGCAGCGCCGCGGCCGGAATCCGGTAGCAGCCCTCGGGCACCGGGGGGTGCAACGGCTGCGAGGCCAGGAACCCGACGAAGCCGCCGTCCGCGTCCTCGACGGTCAGGCTGTGCCACCCCTCGGGCACCTGGGCCCACACCGGCCGGGACGGGTCCAGCAGTTGCGCGACGGTCGTGCCGGACGGGAACGCCGCGGGCTGCGCGGGTGTGCTCCCGTGCCGCAACTGCCCCGGTCCCAGGGTGACCGCGACCGCGACGGCGGCCGCCGACACCACCGCACCGGCCGCCGTGCGCCGCCGGCGGCGCCGACGCACCCGCAGCGCGATGCGCTCCATCCGGTCGGCCGGCGCCGCGGGCGAGGGCACCGTCTCCTCCAGGAGCCGGCGCACCGCGCGCGCCGTCTCGCGCGATGGTTCCTCAGACGTGCCACGCATAGCCGTCGCTCCCCTCCTTGGTGCCGGGTGCCGCCGTCATCAGTGTCGAGCGGAGTGAGTTCAGTGCCTTGGACGCCTGGCTCTTGACGGTGCCCGGCCGGCAGCCCAGCGTGTGGGCCGTCTCCTCCACGCTCAGTCCCTCGAAGTACCGCAGGACCACCACGGCCCGCTGCCGCGGCGGCAGTCCGCGCACGACCAGGGCCAGCGACCGCTCCAGGTCGACGGCGGCGAACGGGTCGGCGGACGTGGCCTCCTCGGGCATCCGGTCGTGCGGTATCTCGCCCCGCCAGCGCCGCTGCCACCACGAGGCGTGGGTGTTGACCAGCGCCTTGCGGATGTAGGCCTCCGGGTTCTGCTCGCAGATCCGCCGCCACTTGGGCCAGACCTTGGCCAGCACCGTCTGCAGGAGGTCCTCCGCGAGGTGGGTGTCTCCGGTCAGCAGCCAGGCGACCCGGAGCAGCCTCGGCCCGCGTGCCGCCACGAACGCCTCGAAGTCCCTCTCGCGTTCCGTGCCGGCCGTCATGCCTGTGTCCCTGGCGCAGTTCTCACATGTACTACCACCGGTCGGCACCTCCCTCCGGTTGCCCGGGACGGCGGGATTCCTGACCGCCGCCCTCCGAAACGTGATGCGGGACACATATGTGTGCCGTCGGGCAACCCTACGGCGGCCCTGCCGGGTTGGGAGCGTCGGCCGGGTGGATCGCCCCGGCCGGACACACTTCGACTGACATGGCGGACCGACATGGCTCTCAACCTCAGGATCGCCGGCCTGTGGCCGGCGGTGACGGCGGCCGGACTGCTGGCGCTCTCCGGGTGCTCCCAGGGCGGCGGCGACTCGGCCGCACCCGCCGCCTCCGGCGGCGGCAAGCCGTCCCCGACGGCCTCCGCGGGCGGCGAACTGGCCATCCCGTCCGACGCCGACGAGGAGACCAGGAAGCAGTACGTGCAGGAGAACGCCATGGCGGCGTGCATGCGCGCCAAGGGCTTCACCTACACGCCGCACGTCGTCACGTACGACGACGCACTCGCTCCGGTCGACGGCGAGGACTACGACGCGGCGAAGAAGTACCGGGAGAAGTACGGGTTCGGTCTCTACGCGGGGGCCGTCTACCGGGACGACCCGAACGTGTTCGGCAGCGCCGCGAGCAACAAGAAGCACGAGGACAACCCGGACTCCGCCTACCTCGACAGCCTCACTCCGGCCCAGAAGGCGGCGTACGAGAAGGCGCGGGGCGAGAAGCTCAGGAACGGCAAGCACGACCTGGGGCCGGGATGTCTGAGGGATGCCCGGGAGAAGGCGTACGGTCCCGAGAAGTCCCAGGCGGAGATCGATCGGGAGACCGCCGAGGAGAGCCAGCGCGCCCTCGCCGCCCAGCAGGCGCTCAACGGTGATCCGCAGCTCGTCTCCCTGGCGCAGGAGTTCGCCGGCTGCCTGAACAAGGCGGGCATCCCCGTCACCACCACCCAGCCGACCTCCATCGGCGACATGGTGAAGTTCCAGGTCGGCGACACGACCCCGGCGGACGGCATCCTGAGCCTCGACGAGGACGAGGCGCTCGCCAGGCTGACGCACGAGATCGGCCTCGCCAAGAAGGACCTGGAGTGCGGCAGGAAGTTCCGGGCCGCGTACTTCCCCAAGCACGCCAAGCACCCGTTCGAGAGCGTCACCGGATGATCCGGCGCCTTCTGCGCGGCCCCGAACGCCGCAGCCGGCAGGTCGCCCTGATCGTCGGCGTCGTCGTCCTGGTCGGCGGTGGCGGCTGGTTCGCCGGCAGCCGCATGCAGTCGCCCGCCGACGCGGCCGCCGGACACCGGCCGCCGGATGCCGGACCGGTCACCGTCGCCGTGCAGCGCCGGCATCTGACCGCGTCCGTGGTGACGCAGGGCAGTGTGGAGTTCGGCGCGGCGCGGACCGTCGCGCTCTCCGGTCCCGTCGGTGCCGCCGGCGGATCCGGGGGCGAGGCCGTCGCCCAGTTGGTCACCAACCTCCCGAAGGCGGGCGCGAAGCTGACCGAGGGCAGCGTTCTGATGCAGGTCAGCGGTCGCCCGGTGTTCGTGCTGCGCGGGACGGTGCCCATGTACCGCACCCTCGGTCCCGGCGTCTCGGGGGACGACGTCCGCCAGTTGCAGAACGCGCTGCGCCGGCTCGGGCACGATCCGGGCGGCGTCGGCGGACACTACGGCCAGGGCACCGCGGCGGCGGTGACCCAGTGGTACCGGAGCAAGGGCTTCGAGCCCCGGGCTCCCGGCGCCGACGACGAGAAGCAGCTCGGCGATCTGCAACAGGCCGTGACGGACGCCCAGCTCGCGCTGCTCCAGGCGCAGGGCGGCGACGGCGGTGCGTCCGGCGGCACGGGCCCGGACGCCGGGGGCAAGGACGAGGAGGCCGCGTCGGCGCCGCCCGCCTCGGGTGCCGCTCACACCCTGGAGCTGAAGTCCGCCCGGGACCGGCTGGACCAGGCGAACAAGGCGCTCAGCGCGTTCACCTCGGCGTACGGCACGAAGCTGCCGGCGGGCGAGGTCGTGTTCCTGCCGGACCTTCCGGCCCGTGTCGACAAGGCCAAGGTGCATCTCGGAGACACCCCGGACGGTCCGGTCGCCACGGTGACCGGCCCGGACGTCGAGATACGGGCCGTCGTACCGGCGTCGGACAGCGAGCAGGTGCGCGAGGGCATGCCGGCGCGGATCGACACGGCGGACGGCAAGCAGGTGACGGGCGTCGTGACGAAGGTCGCAGATGCCGCCGCGAAGCCCGGTGACGACAAGAAGGCCGACGGCGCGGGCGGCGGCACCGGCGCGGACGAGGAGGGCGGCACCGGCTCCGGTGACCCCTCGGCCCCGGTGCCCGTCGTCGTCTCGGTCCCGCACCCCGGAGCGCTGAAGAACCAGGCGGGCAGCGCGGTCACGGTCACCATCGGTGTGAGTTCCTCCAAGGGCTCCGTCCTGGTGGTGCCCGTCGCGGCGGTGCACACCGCCTCGGACGGCGAGGCACGGGTGCGGGTGGCGCGCGACGGCGAGGTCGTCGACGTCCCGGTCGAGGCGGGGCTCTCCGCCGCCGGGCAGGTCGAGGTGAGCGCACGGGGCGGCGCGCTGCGCGAGGGCGATCAGGTGGTGGTCGGGCAGTGAGGAGGAAGCCGGCACCGCCCCCGGCGGACCCCGGCCCGGCGCCGGATCCGGACACCGTGATCCGGCTCAGTTCCCTCAACCGGGTCTTCCCGTCCGACCCGCCGGTGCACGCCCTGCGGGACGTCGACCTGACGGTCCGGCGCGGGGAGCACCTGTCGGTCATCGGCCCCTCCGGGTCGGGCAAGTCCACGCTGCTCAACACCCTCGGCCTGCTCGACCGGCCGACCTCCGGCAGCTACTGGCTCGACGGGGTGCTCACCAACACCCTCGGCGACCTGGAACGCACCGCGCTGCGCGGCAGCCGTATCGGCTTCGTGTTCCAGTCCTTCCATCTGCTGCCCTACCGGACCGTGGACGAGAACGTGATGCTCGCCGAGGTCTACCGGGCCCCCCACCCGGGCCGCGAGCGCGCGACCCGGGCCGAGCGGGCCCGCCAGGCCCTGGCCCGGGTGGGCCTCGGCCACCGCTTCGGGTTCCTGCCCGGTCGGCTGTCCGGCGGCGAGCGGCAGCGGGTGGCCATCGCCCGCGCCCTGATGGGCGATCCCGCCCTGCTGCTGTGCGAC
Organism: Streptomyces sp. NPDC093065; assembly: GCF_044754585.1. Lineage (NCBI taxonomy): Bacteria > Bacillati > Actinomycetota > Actinomycetes > Kitasatosporales > Streptomycetaceae > Streptomyces > Streptomyces sp. NPDC093065. The sequence continues at coordinate 40,382 of NZ_JBIVPJ010000036.1, forward strand.
GAACCGACCGGAAACCTCGACAGCGAGAACACCGAGTCGGTGCTCGCGCTCTTCGACCGGTTGCGGTCCCAGGGCATGACGCTGCTCGTGATCACGCACGACGACGCCGTGAGCGCGTGTGCGAGCCGGCGGGTACGCATCCACGACGGCCGGCTCAGTCAGGAGTGCGCATGACGGTCCGCACCCGCGGTACCTCCCCGTCCCGTCCGGCCGACGGGCAGACGCCCCCCGCCCGGCGGCGCGGCGGCCGGCGGGACCGGCCGGACCGGCCGCGGACGGACCCGCGGGACCTGTGGTCGGAGTCGCTGGCGGGCGTACTCGCCCGTCCGGTGCGCTCCGTGCTCACCACCCTCGGCACGGTGCTGGGCATCGGCACCCTGGTCATCACGATCGGTGTCGCCTCGACGGCGGCCAACCAGATCGCCGGCCGTTTCGACGCCCTCACCGCCACCTCGGTGTCCGTGGTGGTCCCCACCCCGCCGCCGGGCTCGCTCGACCCTCCGCTGGTGCGGTGGACGGACGTGGAGGCGGTGCGACGCCTCGCGGGGGTCGAGTCGGCCGCCGCGCTCTCCGACTCCCAGAACACCTCCAACATCCAGGTCAAGGCCAACGACGTGGTCGCGCCCGGCACGGTGAACGGCCAGACGCTGGCCGTCGTCGCGGCGGACGCGGAACTGCCCGCGGCGGTCCGCGGCACCGTGACCACGGGCCGCTTCTTCGACACCGGCGACATCGGGCGGCACGAACGGGTGGCCGTCCTGGGCGACCAGGCGGCCCGGCTGCTCGGCATCGGCGACGTACGGGACGCCCCCGCCGTCTTCTTCGACGGCCAGTCCTTCACCGTGGTCGGCATCCTCGGCGGTTTCAGGCGCGAGCAGCGGCTGTCCACGTCGGTGATCCTGCCGCCGACCACCGCGGCGGACCGGGTGGGCCTCAAGCAGGTGACCCGGGTGCTGGTCAACACCTCCCTCGGGGCGGCGGCCCAGGTCGCACGGCAGGCGCCGATCGCGCTGGCGCCGGGCCACGAGGAATCCCTCACCGTGCTCGCCCCGCCGGACCTGTCCAGGGCGAGGAAGGGGGTGGAGGGCGACGTCAACGGCCTGTTCCTGGTGCTCGGACTGGTCTCGCTGGTCGTGGGCGCCATCGGCATCGCCAACGTCACCCTGGTCACGGTGATGGAACGCGTCGGCGAGATCGGGCTGCGGCGTGCGCTCGGCGCCTCGCGGCGTCAGGTGGCCGCGCAGTTCCTCGCGGAGTCCACCGCCATCGGGCTCCTGGGCGGGGTCGTGGGCGCCGCCCTCGGGGTGGTGGTCGTCGTCTCGGTGGCCGGTGTGAAGCAGTGGACCCCCGTCCTCGACCTGCGGCTCGCCCTGGGTGCCCCGGTGGCAGGCGCGCTCGTCGGGCTGCTGGCCGGCCTCTACCCGTCGCTGCGGGCCGCGCGGATGGAACCCGTGGACGCCCTGCGAGCACCGTCCTGACCAGCACCGGAACGGTACGTACGTCATCGGCCGGTGCTTCAGTAACGGATCCCAGTCGGGTGACGGATGCCATGGCACCGGTGGCCTCCGTACGTTGAATGCATCGGACCCGGAAGGCATCGGCACTGCAAACGCCCCGAGCTCGTGGGAAGACGGGCGGTAGACGGCCCCGGAGGGCCAATCCAAGGGGTAGACCAGAAAAGGCCGGTTCCGCCGGACGGATTCCGCCGTGGGTCGTTCCTCGGCCCAGGTGTCCACACGTATCTGACCGCGACAACCAGGGACGAGCTGCCCGGTACCCGCTCTGCTACCGTGACCACTCCTCCCATCCCCCCTCCTTCGTCCGAAGGTTGGCCATGTCATCGCACCCGCCCGCCGGTCCGCCACACACACGTGTCGCGCTCGTCACCGTGGCCGACACCGGGCTCGGACGTGCCGTCGCACGGCTCCTGGCCGAAGCGGGAGTGACGGTGTACGCCGGAGTCCGCAGCGACGCGGCCGGCCGGGCCACGGAGCGCGAACTGCGCGCCTCGGGGCTGGACGTCCGTCACACCCGGCTCGACCTCGACGACGACACGACGGTGACCCGCGCCGCCGAACTGGTCCAACGCGGCGGTGGGCGCCTGGACGCCCTGGTCAACATGGTGGGGCTCACCGCGTCCCTCGGCGGGGCGGCCGACGGTTCGGACCGGGAGCTGCGGGCCATGTTCGAGACCAACCTCCTCGACGCGCTCCACCTCATGACCGTGACCGGCGCGATGTTTCCGCTGCTGCGCCGTTCCGGCGGGCGGGTCGTCAACGTCGCCGGCGCCTTCGAGGCACCCGCACGGACCGGGGCCGCGGCGCCCCGTAACGCCGTCGAGGCGCTCACTCTCCGGTACGCCCTCATGGGGCGCCCGGACGGCGTCCTGGTGAACGCCGTCTGCGTGGAGGCGGGCGTTCCCGGGTGGGACGGCTTCGAGGAGGACGGTGCGCTGCGCCGGGCCGCCGCACTCCCCGTACGCCTCGCCCTGGCCGAGGACCTCCTGCTCACCGCCACGTCCACCGGCCCCGACGGCGTGTGCGTGCAGTTGTCGGCCGACGGGCCGGGCGACGCGCAGGGCACCGCCACGATCCGCGTCGTCTGACGAACGCCGTGGGCGCGGGTGTGACCGGTCCGGCGGCGAGACACACCCATCCATCCGATCGGAGACCGCCGATGACGCATCCAGTTCGCCGCCCGATGCGGTACGACGCGGAGGTGAACCGCGCGCGCATCCTCACGGTCGCGCGCCGGGCCCTCGCCCAGACCCCGGACCTGGCGCTCAAGCCCCTCGCCAAGCTGGCCGGCGTCGGTCCCGGCACGGTGTACCGGCACTTCCCCACCCGCGAGGTGCTGCTGCTGGCCGTGTACCGGAGCGAGGTCGAGGCACTGCTCGACACCACGGCCCTGCTGGGCCGGCACGATCCGGCGGCGGCGCTGCGCCGGTGGTTCGAACGGCTCGCCGCCCACGGCCGGACCGGCAGCGCCGCGTCCCAGGCGGTGCGGTTCGCCCTCCAGTCGCGGGGTCCGTACTCCGCACGCGCCCGCGCGGCCGTGGACGAACTGCTGGCCGCGGCCAGGAAGGCCGACCGGTTGCGCGCCGACATCACGTCCGGCGAGGTCCTCCTTCTCATGTCGTACGTGTGGAACACCTGCGGCCCCTACGTCTGGAACACCGGCGGCGAGCCCGGCCACGAGGCCGTCGGCAGCCGCGTCCTGGACGTCGTCATGGCCGGTCTGTGCGCGGGCCCCGCTCCGGCTCCCGTTCCGGCCCACGCCCGCCGGAAACATATGTGATCCATCGGTATCAGTTTTTACGTATCACTGATCGGACCAGTGATACGCTGAAACATGAACCATCGATCCAGGCTCAGGGACGGGAAGTCATGAACACTCAGGGTTCCGCCTATGACGTGGTCCTCGTCGGAGGGGGCACGGCCGGCTGCATCCTCGCGGCCCGGCTGTCCGAGGACCCGAGGGTCCGCGTGCTGCTCCTGGAGGCGGGCTCCGCGATGTCCGGCCTGCCGGAGGCCGTGGCACTGCCGCCGGCCTGGCCTTCGCTCGCGGCGACGACCGCGGGCTGGGGCGACCGGACCGTCGTCCAGCGCGCGTCCGGCGGGCCCGTCCCCCTGCCCCGCGGCCGGGGCCTCGGCGGTTCGTCGGCCATCAACGCCATGGTGTTCGCCCGCGGCCACCGCTCCGGCTACGACAGCTGGGGCGACCACGGCGCCAAGGGCTGGGCCTTCGACGATCTGCTGCCCTACTTCCAGCGCAGCGAGACCGCCCTGAGCGGCGCCCCCGGCCGCGGCACGCAGGGCCCGCTGGTCGTCGGCCCGGCCACCGCGCCCAACGACGTCCTGCTCGCCTGCCTCGACGGCGCGGTGGAAGCCGGGCACCGCAGGGCCCTCGACATCAGCGGGGGTCTGGAGGAGGGCTTCGCCCCGGTCGACCTCAACATCGTCGCCGGCCGCCGGCAGAGCGCGGCGGACGCCTACCTCGCCCCCGCCCTGAACCGGTCCAACCTGTGTGTCGTCACGGACGCGGTCGCACACCGGCTGCTCTTCGAGGGCGAGCGGTGCACCGGCGTCGAGTACGGCGCCGGCGGCGCCACGCACACCGCGACGGGGGCCGAAGTGGTCCTGACCGCGGGCACCGTCGGCTCCGCGCATCTGCTGCTGCGCTCCGGCGTCGGTCCCGCGAAGGACCTCGAGCGGGCCCAGGTGGAGGTCGTCCACGCGCTGCCCGGCGTGGGGCGGAACCTGCACGACCACCCCCGCGCCAACCTCGTCTACCGTGCCCAGCGGCAGGTGCCCGCGGCGCGCAACAACCACGGGGAGATCCTGGGCCTGCTGCGCAGCACCCCCGAGGCGGACGGGCCGGACCTCCAGATCATCTTCATCGACATCCCGCTCCCCAACCCGGTCGCCCCGGTGACGAACGGCTTCACCATCGGTGTCTCGCCGATGCGGCCGCTCAGCCGCGGCACGCTTCGGATCACCTCGGCCGACCCCCACGCCGCCCCCCTGATCGACCCCGCCTACTTCACCGCGGAGCAGGACGTCCGCACGGTCTTCGCCGGCGTCACGGCGGCCCGCCGGATCGCCTGGTCCTCCGCGCTCGCCGACTGGGGGATCGAGGAGGTCAGTCCGGGGCTCGACGCCGTCGACGAGCCGTCGATCGGCGACTACGCCCGGAAGTACTTCGGCTCCTACTGCCACCCCGTCGGCACCTGCGCCCTGGGCGAGGACGAGGTGTCCGTCGTCGACTCACAGCTGCGCGTACGCGGACTCGACGGCCTGCGCGTCGCCGACGCCTCGGTGATCCCCGCGATCCCCTCCAACAACACCAACGCCACGGTCTGCGCGATCGCCGAGCGCGCCGCCGACCTGCTGCTGCGCCGCTCCTGACCGCACGGCTGCGGCAACAGCCGGTAACGGCCCCGGCCTATTACGCCGTAATAGGCCGGGAAGACCCGGCGGCACGGACGTGGACGGCCGCCCCCGCGCGGCGAGTTGGCACGGCGGGACGTCAAGTCCCCGAGCGCTCTTGCCCCGACGTCAGCCCTCGCGGACACCGGTGAGGAAGCGTCCTGCCAGGTCCACGGATTCGCCGAGGGTGACGGAGTGCTGTCCGAAGTCCACGAACAGCTCGTGCACACCGGCCTCGGCAGCGGCCCGCGCGTAGTCGACGTACTGGCTCAGCGTTCCCCGCCGCGGAATGTCCTCGGCACCGGCCTTGAGGTCGGTCAGCTCGACGTTGACACGCAGCACGATCCGCAGGGCGGCGGGGTCGCGCCCGGCCTCCCCGGCCGCGCCGAGGACGGTGGCCCACATGTCCAGGAGACGCGGCAGGGGCATGGCCACGGGCAGCCAGCCGTCGAGCCGTCGTCCGATCCGTCGCAGCCCCCGGGGGGCCGAACGCGGCCAGCAGGACCGGAGGTCCGGGGCGCTGGTGCGGCTTGAGGCCGACCCTGGTCCCGGGGACGGTGAACAGCGGGCCGTCGTGGGCGTAGACGCCGTCGGCCGTCCAGTAGCCGTCCAGGATGTCGAGCGTCTCCTCCAGTCGCGCGCCCCTCCCCTCCCACGGGACGCCTGCCCCGGTGTACTCCTCGGGCATCCAGCCGAAGCCGAGACCGACGTCGAGACGTCCCCGGGACAGCAGGTCGAGGGTGGTCAGTGACCGGGCGAGCAGGAGCGGCGGCTGCCACAGGCCGTTGAGGGTGCTGGTGCCCAGCCGGACCCTGCCGGTGTGCGCCGCGGCGAACGACAGGGACACCAGGGGGTCCAGGTGGTTCTCGTAGACCCGCGGCATCACGCCGTCGCCGCCCGGGTAGGGCACGCTCGGGGTCACCGGGGCCAGTACGCGGTCCCCGCTCCACAGGGAGTCGTATCCGAGGTCCTCGGCGGTCCGGCTGATCTTGATGATTCCTTCCGGCCCGGCGTCCGGACCGAAGGTCGGCAGGGCCATACCCAGTCGCATGTGTGTACTTCCTGTGCGGGGGCGACACCGGAGCCGCGTATGCCGCGGGTCCGCCGCCGGATAGATGGTCGTCACGACTACAGGGACAGGGGCACACCCAGCAGGGCCTCCAGCTCGGCGACCGTCTTCGCCGGGTCCTCGGCGTGGACGACGGCGAATCCCAGCGCCGCCGCGGCCGGCAGGTGGTGCGCGGTGTCGTCGACGAACACACACTCCCGCGCGGACAGGCCGAGCCTTTCGAGCACGAGCCGGAAGATCTCCGGGTCGGGTTTGCGCATCCCGACCTCCCCGGACAGCACTACGGCGTCGTAGCGCCGCTCCACCTCGTAGCCGTCGTAGAGGTTCCACGGGTGCAGTCCGACGGAGTTGGAGAGGATGCCGACCCGGACACCGGCCCGCCGGGCCGCCGCGGCGGCGGCGATCACGGACGGCTCGGGGCGCAGGCCGGCGAAGATGCGGCCCATGAGGTTGTCGGAGGGGATGCCGAGGCTGCGGCCGGCCGCCGAGTTCCACTGGGACTGGGTGATGGCGCCACGTTCCAGCTCCCGGGTCAGCCGGATGCCCTCGGGGTGCAGGTAGAGGCCGGTGAGCAGGGTCCCCTCGGGCAGTCCCGCGCGTTGCTCGAAAGCGAGCGCGGAGGCGATCAGGGGGGTGGTGAGCACGCCTCCGAAGTCGAGGACGAGGCCCTTGCGGTTGGTCATGCTTCACACCTTAAGTCGGTCTCCCCTGTGGAGGGGTCCCGGGTAGGTGTGACGTGTCCGCACCCCTGCAGGTGTTTCCCTCGTTCACACATTTCTCTCGTCACCTGCTTGACGGGTGATGAGCGAGAGTGTCATGATTGCATCACCGCCTCAACAAGTGACGATGGCCGGGGGTTTTCCGCCCCGCACACGTCGCGTCCGGGGCGCCCACCTCACCAGCCCCACCCACACCGGGAGAGAACCGCCATGGCAGTCACCTACACCGCCGTCGTCAACGTCGACGGAGAAGGCCGCAACGGCGGCCACGTCCGCTCCGCGGACGGCCTGCTCGACACCAGCCTCTCCCTGCCCAAGGAGCTCGGCGGCGCGGGCACCGCCACCAACCCCGAGCAGCTCCTCGCCGCCGGCTGGGCCGCCTGCTTCCTCGGCGCCCTGCGCCGCGCGGCCACCACCCGCAAGATCCGGCTCACCAGCACCACCATCGTCGCCGAGGTCACCCTCACCCACGGCGACGACGGCGAGTTCGGCCTCTCCGCCACCCTCAGCCCCACCCTCGGCGGCGTCGACCAGACCACCGCCGCCGAACTCGCCCACGCCGCCCACCAGATCTGCCCCTACTCCAAGGCCACCCGCGGCAACATCCCCGTCACCGTCAACGCCACCGCCGCCTGACCCCGCGGGGCGACCGGCACGCTGTGACGGGCATCACGTGAACTCCGCCCTGCGGCCCGGACGTTCAGGTAGCGAGTGCGGCCAGATCTTGCGCGCGAGGACGGCGGTGCACCGACCGCCGCTCGTCCGCACCGCACGACCCCGGAAGAAGCTGATGCACGATGAACGACGGCGCGACCGTGTGGCTCCCGTACCGCAGGGAGCAGATCCCCGGTCTGCCGGAGGGGCTCTCCTACCGCTACTGGGATGGTGCCGGTCCCGTCCCCGGTGATCCGGGCGAGGTCACGTTCCTCGTCGGCCCTCCGGTGCCGGGCGCGGAGCGCGTCCTTCGCCGGGTGCTGCCGCACATGGGCCGGCTGCGGGTCCTGCAGCTCCTCAGCTCCGGATACGACCACATGGTGCCGCTGCTGGGCGCGATGCCGGCCGGCACCCGGCTGGCGACGGCCCGGGGGGGGGTGCATCGCGAGGCCACCGCCGAGCTGGCCGTCACCCTGCTGCTGACCCTGTCGCGCGGGATCGACCGGTTCATCACCCGGCAGGCCGAGGCACGCTGGCGGCCCGAGGTCCGGTCCACCCTGTACGGCAAACGTGTCCTGGTGGTCGGCCACGGCGCCGTCGGCTCGGCCGTCGCCGCCCGGCTCGGCGCGTTCGGCTGCGAGGTCGTGCGGTGGCCCGCACCGGGCGCACCACCCCGGCGGGCCATGTGCACGGGGCCGCGGAGCTGCGCGGGCTGCTGCCCACGGCGGACGCCGTGGTGCTGTGCGCGCCGCTCACGGACCTCACGCGCGGCCTGTTCGGTGCGGACGCGCTGGCCCTGCTGAAGGACGGCGCCCTGCTCGTGAACGTGGCCCGCGGCGAACTGCTGGACACCCGTGCCGCCGTCCGCGAGGTGCGCTCCGGCCGGCTGCGGGTCGCACTCGATGTGACGGACCCGGAGCCGTTGCCCGACAGGCATCCGCTCTGGCGCCTTCCCGGCGCGCTGGTCACCCCGCACGTGGGCGCCTTCACCGACGCCTTCCCGCGGGTGACCACGGACTTCCTGCTGCGTCAGCTGCACCGTTACGCACGTGGCGAGGAACTGGACAACGTCGTCGTGACGACGACGGGACACGAGGCCGGTGAGCAAGCTGCCTGAGAACACGACGACCGCCGCGCACGGCGACTACCTGAGGGTGGTCGGTCCTCACACCCGCCTGCCGCGGGTGCTCGACTTCTTCGAACTCGACGGGTACTCCGATCCGTCGGCGGCCTGGCAGTCCTTCACCCGTACCTGGAACTGGGCCGCGCCGCTCGCCACGGCCGTTCCCGCCGAGGGCCCGGGTGCGCGTCCCGCCGCCCGGCCCGAGCAGGGCGGTTTCGCGCTGTCGGGGCAGTGGCACCTGCCGCCGGGCGCCGACGCGGGACCGTGGCTGGTCCTGCCGCTCACCGGTATCCGGCAGCAGGCCGGGAGGCACGGGGCGGACGGCACTGCGGACCTCTTCGTGGTCGGGTCGCAGGTGCTGCTCCGGCAGCCGCGCGGGCCGCGTGCCGTGCGGGACACGGGCGGGGCCGGCCCCACCCGCCGGCTGGACGGCCTGCGGGTGCCGGGCGGCTTCGCCACGCACTCGGCGGGCACACCGCTGGGGGCGGACGACGCGGCCTTCGTCTGGACGGCCGTCGCGGGCCTGGCCTTCGGAGCGGCCCGGCGCCTGACCGACGCCCTGGCCGGTCTCGTCCCGAGCAACGCACTCCCCGCCGCGGCGCGGACGCGGGGCGGGCCGCCCGTCACCGTGTCACCCGCCGACGCGGCGGCCGAGCTGGCCGGCCTGCTGCGGGACGAGCGGCTGAACCTGGCGGCACGGGTGCACGGCGCACCGCTCGCGGTCCGGGCCGACGCGCCTCGCGCCGCCGAGGCCCTGGCGGACCAGGTCCGCCGGGCCTCCCGTCTCGTCCACCACGTGATCGCGGCGGCGTACGAGCGCGCCCTGCCCCTCACGGTGGACGGGGCCCGGGACCCCCTGGTCCGCCTGGTCGAGGAGAGTTCACCGATACTGCACTGCATGCGCTTCGCGGTGGAGCTTCTGCCGCCCGGCGGCCAGAGCTCCACAAGGGAAGGCTGACATCGGTGACGACCGTCGCATATCAGGGCGAACCAGGATCCAACTCGGCGACGGCGGCCCGCGCCCTGTTCCCGGACGGCCGGGGGCTGCCCTGCACGGGCTTCGAGCAGGCGCTGGACGCCGTCGCGCTCGACCACGCCGACGTCGCGGTCATCCCGACGGACAACTCCGCGGCCGGACGCGTCGCCGACGTGCACCATCTGCTGCCGGAGTCGGGGCTGTTCATCGTCGCCGAGTACTTCCTCGCCATCCGCTTCGACCTGATGGGGGTCCCCGGCGCGTCCCTGGAGCAGGTGGAGTGCGTACGCAGCCATGTGCACGCCCTGGGGCAGTGCCGCAAGGTGCTGCGGGAGGGCGACTGGCGCACCCTGGTCAGCGACGACACCGCGGGCGCCGCGCGTGAGGTGGCGGAGCTGGGCGACCCGCGGCACGCGGCGCTCGCCCCGCCGGCCGCGGCGGAGCTCTACGGGCTCCGGGTGCTGCGCCCCGAGGTGGAGGACGACCCGGACAACACCACCCGCTTCGTCGTCCTCTCCCGGGACCCGCGGCTCGCGCCGGACCCGGGCGAACCGATGATGACCAGCCTGTTCTTCTGCGTACGGAACATCCCCAGCGCGCTCTACAAGGCACTGGGCGGTTTCGCCAGCAGCGCCGTCAACCTCACCAAGATCGAGAGCTATCAGATGGGCGCCGGGCTGAACCCCAGCCGCTTCTACGTGGAGATCGAAGGACACCCGGACGACCCCGGGGTCGCCCTCGCCCTGCAGGAGCTGCGCTTCTTCTCCTCCGAGGTTCGCGTTCTGGGCACCTACCGGGCGCATGCCCACCGGTTGCGGGGACGCGCGGGCTGAAGGACCCGGCACGGCGGAGAGAGGGCGGCCCCGCCCGGCCGGGGGTGCCTGGGACGGGGCCGCGTCGGACCCGGTCTCCGCTGCACGGAGCCGGGTTCGCGGGCGGTCCGGAGGCGGACAGTCCTCGGACCGCCGGGCTCACCGATCGTGACCGTTGCGGCCGTCGCGATCAGTGGGTGCCGGCGAGGGGAATTCCCGCTGCCGTCGCCTGGGCGGCGGGAATCCCTTCACTGCTACAACGCGTCGGGCCGTCGGATGGTTCACATGTGTTTCCCGGCGGTCCCCCCGCCCGCAGGTTGCCGGGACGGGCTCAGAGGAAGTTCGCGGCGCCCGGTCCGTAGCCCGACGTCATGGCGGTCCAGGCCCCCACCCACATCTGCGTGGTCTCGGGCCCTCCCGCGGGATCGGCGGCCGGCCGTCACGGGAGCGCTCGGGTGCCCGGAACTCGGAACGCATGTCTCTTCCCCCCTACATCGTCACCAGTTGAATAGGTGACGTCGTCATCATGGCAGCCGGGTGCGTCACCCGTCAAGCCAGTAACGATAGAAGAGTCCGCAACACACACCCCTGGACACATGGTCGCACTCCCACACACGTGTGGCACTCTGCGGCGCCGGCGAAGTGCCGCCGGGTGAACCCCGGCGGCGTCCGGTTCCGTTTCCGTGGCAGAGGACCTACGGGAGGCTGTGGACATGCTTGCCTACGAGACTCGGGGCAGCGGCCCCGGTCTGCTGCTCCTGCACGGCACCAGCAGCACGGGGACGGGGAGCTGGGGGACGCTGCTCGACGCGCTGGCGGCCGGCCACACCGTGGTCGCGCCCGACCTCCCGGGATCGGGGAACAGCCCGCTGCCCGTGGGTCCACTGGACCTCGACACGGTCGCCGACCAGGCCCGGGTCTGTCAAACGAGCGGTGTAACCAGGGTGGTTGGGGTTACTGGCGGGCCGCCGTCAGGCGGCCGTCGAAGGTGATGTCGAAGGCGTTCAG
>NZ_JBIVPJ010000037.1:0-46683 GCF_044754585.1 Streptomyces sp. NPDC093065
GATGATGACGACGTCGTAGGTGTGCTTGCTCATGGTCAGGCCTCCTTGGCGGCGCGGCCCAGGCGCAGGGCCGAGATGAGGAAGAAGATGCCGCCCGGGATGGCGTAGCCGACCGCGCTGGCGAGCGAGGGGTCGTCCGCGCCGGCGGAGGCGACGAACGAGGCACCGGCGAGGACGGAGATGCCGCCACTGAGGATCATCGGCCACTGGCCGCCCATCTTGCGGCGAGGAACGGCCACGATCAGCTGGATGAGCCCGGACACGATCGCCCAGGCGCCCCACACGCGCAGCACCGCGGGAATGCCGGACGTGGCGGCGATGCCCACGCTGACGGCCGCGACGAGGCTGACCGCCATGTTGAGGTAGAGCAGGACCGGGGAGCGGGTCTCGCGCGAGGCGTTGGCGTCGACGACGGCCGCGCCCACGTCGAACAGCGGGTACAGGACCAGCAGCACGCCGGCGACCGGGGTGATCTCCTTGGCCATGGTGAACATCACCAGGGCCCAGACGATGGCGAACGCGAACCGGACGAAGTACAGCCTGCGCAGGGCAGATGCCGTCCCGGCGGTGGAGGTCGGCTCAGCGATGGTGGTCACGTTGATCCTTTCGGTGGAATCCGAACGAGGGAGGAGTTCAGGGGTTGCTCTGATCGGCCGTCCGGATAAGGTCGGCCCCGATAATCCCGATGACACTGCCTCAGCGAGACTGAACGTTCTGTTCGCTAAGACTGGCAAGAACGGGACCACTTGTCAAGACCGAACGTTCTACCCGCTACCATGGCACTATGGTGCGCAGCGAATCCCCAAGCCGACCGTCCGAAGCGCGGACCCGGCTGCTCAAGACAGCCAGCCAGGTGTTCTACGCCGAAGGGATCCACTCCGTCGGCGTCGACCGCATCGTCGCTGAGGCGCAGGTGACCCGGGCGACCTTCTACCGTCACTTCCCCAGCAAGGAGACGCTCGTCGTCGCCTACCTGACGGAGGTCGATCGCGCCGCGCGCAGCCAGGTCGACGCCGCCGTGGCCGCGAAGCTACCGGCCGCCGACACCATCCGGGCGCTGAGCGCGTCCATCGCCGAGAACATCCAGTCACCGGGGTTCCGGGGCTGCGCCTTCCTCAACGCCGTCGCCGAGTACCCCGATCCGGATCACCCCGTGCACGTGGCCGTACTGGAACACCGTCAGTGGTTCCTGGACACCGTCATGGAGCTTCTGGGCAGGATTCGGGAGCAGTCCGCCGAACGCGCCGCCCATCACTTCGTGATGATGCGCGACGGCGCGATGGCCGCCGGATGCCTCTTCGACCCGGTACTGGTGTGCGAAACCTTCCTGACGGGCGTCGAGCGGCTCCTCGAGGTCCACTCCACACGCTTCTCCGCCAAGCCGACGGACACCTGAGGCGCCGCCGGTACGGCGCTGCTCCGTGAATCGGCCACGCTCGGCGTGCTGGTACACACGACCGGCCGGGTTCAAGGTCAGGGCCGCCACAACGAGTGCTCCCGCTTCGCCCAGTCCCGTGCGACCGAGCCGGTACGCATGCCCCGGCGGGCCTCCGGGTCTGCCATGGCCATGCCGATGTGACCGGCGAGCACGATACCGAGGGTGAGCGCCAACCAGTCGTGCACGAACGTGGCGCCCGTACGCCACTTCAGCGGGGTGAGGCCGGTGAACCACATCATCAGCCCGGTGCCGAGCATGACGAGCGTGGCACCGGCACTCCAGGCGGCATAGAGCTTCTGCCCCGCGTTGAACTTGTGAGCCGGCCGGGACGACGGCCGTCTGTCCCTGCGCAGCGCCGCGCGCAGCCAGCGGCGGTCGTGCGGTCCGAAGCGGTTGAGCAGGCCCAGGTCGGCTCGTAGAGCGCGGGAACCGAGACCGATCAGGACGGGGACCGGGAGAGCGACTCCGCTCCACTGGTGCACGGCGACCACCAGGGCGCGCCGGCCGACGAGCTGGGCGAACGTGGGGATGTACAGAGAGGCTGCGGTCAGGACACATACGCCCATCAGCAGGGCCGTCGTACGGTGCGCCCAGCGCTCGGCGGGGCTGAAGCGCCGGACATCCGTGGTGGTCTGCTCGGCATCAAGTCGTGGGCTCATCGTCCCGTCCGTTCGAACGGCCCACCCAGCCGTCGATGTCGTAGCCGCGCTTTTCCCAGTAACCGGGCTGGACGTCCTCCGTGACGGTGATGCCGGAGAGCCACTTGGCGGACTTGTAGAAATACATGGGCGCCACGTACAGGCGGACCGGTCCGCCGTGGGAGTGGCCGATGTCCTTGTCCTGCATGCGCAGGGCGATCAGGACGTCCGCGCGACGCGCCTGTTCCAACGTGAGGCTCTCCGAGTAGGCCCCGTCGAAGCAGGTGAAGCGCACCGCTCCCGCCGACGCGTGTACTCCCGCGGCGTCCAGCAGCGCGGACAGGCGGACCCCTTCGAACGGCGTGCCCGGCACCCGCCACCCGGTGACGCACTGGACGTCGCGCACCATACGGGTCTGGGTCATCGCCTTGAGATCGGCGAGCCTGTACGTCGTCGGACGATCGACCAGGCCGTCCACGGTCAATCGGTAGTTTCCGGCATCCTTGCGCGGAACGGACGTGGTGACCGAGTAGTAGCGGAAACCTCCGCCGTTCGGCAGCAGCCCCGTCAGACCCGTCGGATCCAGGTCGGCGGCACCACCGAGGAACGCCTCCATGCCACGTTGCAGCGTGGGCGCGGCCAGCACGCCCAGCGCACCGAGACCGAGTGTGCCGAGGAAGACGCGCCGCCCCACAGGAGCACCGCGTCCCTCGGACGGTTCGGAGTCCACCTGTTCACCTCCCGACGGGTGCGGAACCCGGTCAGCCTCGGCCGGTCGCCTCGGGGAAACGGCACACGGAGTCCGTGGCCACCCTGAGGCCCTGGCGATGGAGTGTGTCCAGCCGTTCCAGCACCGCACCCGACCCGGTGGCCAGGGCGAGCTGTACCGTGCAGGATACGGGCCGGTCGCGCAGTTCCTCCGTGTTCTTGAGCTCCTGGAGCAGCTCCGTGGTCAGCCGGTCGAGCTGCTGGCGGATCTGGCCGAGGTCGGGACGCGTCGTGGGCGCCTCTTCCGGATGAGCGGTCCAGCGGGCGAACAGCCCCTTCTGCACGACCTTGCTCGCGGTGATCTGGTCCCGGAAGAAGGCCGCCGCGATGTCCGGGTCCACTCCGGCGGCAGCGGCCTGCGTCCGTACCTGCTCCAGCACCTGCTCTTCACGTGCCGGGTCCTCGATGGGCGCGTCGGTGCCGAACTTCGAGGCTGCCACGTCGTCGCTCACGTTGAGGCGTTCGATGACGAGATCGGTCAGCGCGCCCAGCTTGCCCAGCGGCCTGGCGGTCCTGTCCACGCTGCTGGAGGCCACCCCGGTGCTCTTGGGGGAAGTCGTGGCCATGGCCTGCGGCACGGCCAGAGCCGTCGTCGCGACGAACAGCGCGGCGACGGTGGCGCAACGGGTCATGCTCTTGCGGGGATTCACTTGTTACCTCGGTTTGGGTTTGTCAGTAAGAAGGAGGTGAGGCGGTTCAGGACGCGCTCCAGCCGCCGTCGAGGGTCAGTTGCGTGCCCGTGATGGACGACGCCTCCGGCGAGCACAGGAACGCGACGGAGCCGGCCACTTCGCGGGGGTCGATCAGACGTTTCACCGCCGCCCGCGTCAGAAGCACCTTCGACACCACCTCGTCGACGCTCATGCCGTGCACTTCGGCCTGGTCGGCCAACTGATTCTCGACCAGGGGGGTGCGAACATAGCCGGGGCACACGCAATTGCTGGTGACCCCCTTGGCCGCTCCCTCCAGCGCGATGACTTTCGAGAGTCCCTGGAGACCGTGCTTGGCGCTGACGTAGGCCGACTTGTACGCACTGGCCCGTATGCCGTGGACGCTGGAGACGTGGATGATCCGCCCCCAGCCGCGCTCGTACATGTACGGGATGACCGCACGGCTCAGCAGGAAGGGGGCTTCCAGCATCAGTCGCAGCATGAAGGCGAACTTCTCGGGCTCGAACTGCTCGACGGGAGAGACATGTTGAACCCCGGCGTTGTTCACCAGGATATCCGCCTCGAGCCGCAGGTCCACCAGGTCGGCGGTCCGGCTCAGGTCGAGCACCAGCGCCTCGCCGCCGATGTGCTGGGCCGTCAGCTCGGCGCCCTCGGCATCGACATCGCACACGACGACGTGTGCCCCGAGGCCCGCGAGTCGTTCGGCCACAGCCGCTCCGATACCACTCGCCGCTCCGGTGACGACGGCCCGCCTCCCGGAGAGGTCGGGGCCCGGGAGTCCGCCGCTCATGACGCGCGGGCGGTGAACGGGTTGGTCTCGGCGTGCCGGTGTCCCCAGACGTCCGAGGTTCCGAAGTCGTGAGGAACCCAGTCGTCGCCGACCTCGATGCCGCCGTATCCGATCTCGAGGTGGAAGCCGCTGGGATTCTTGACGTAGAACGAGATCGCCTTGTCGTTCATGTGCCGGCCGAGGCTGATCGAGACGGGTACCTCGTGGGCCACCGCTCGATCGTGGGCGCGACCGACATCGTCGAGCGATCCGTGCTCGATCTCCAGATGATGGATGCCCGTCGTCTCCGCGTGCGCGAGGGCGATGCTGTGGTGGGTCCGGTTGCAGCGCAGGAAGTAGAGCCCCGGCGCACGGTAGTCGGTCAGCTTGAACTCGAGCACGGACTCGTAGAGTTCGCGAAGCTCGTCGAGTGCGGGACTGGCCAGGACGAGGTGACCGAGACCCGTGACGCCGGGACTGGCGTCGGCCGGGCGGGCCGGGGCGGTCCGTGCCTTGCGCTCACCGACTGCCAGCTCCACACGTATACCCGCAGGGCCGGTGAACCAGCGCAGATGAGTGGCTCCGCGAAGCTCGGCCTCGTCCTCGGCGCCGTCCTGGACCGCGAAGCCGGCGTCGGTCAGCCGCTGGGTGAGCCTGTCGAGTTCGGCGGCTGAATCGACGATCCACCCCAGCTGTCGCGGGCTGTCCTCCTCGGACGGATGAAGCGCGAGACGATACTTGAACTCGTCGAGTTCCAGTAGCGCCACGTCCTCGGTACCGATCTTGTCGAAGGTGGCTCCGACACCCAGCGTTCGACTGAACAGGTCGGTCCAGGCATCGACGTCGGTGACGTCGAGTCCGACATAGCCCAGCTTGCGAACACCCATGGTGGCCTTACTCCTTCGTTGCGGCGGCTGCTGCTCCGCCCCTGAGGAACTCACTGACGATGTGGTTGAACTCGGGGGCCCGCTCGTACTGCACCCAGTGCCGGCAGTTCGGCAGCACCCGGAGCTCCGCGTCGGGAATGCCCCGCAGGATCGTCGGCGCCCAGGTCAGCGGTACGGTCTGATCCTCCCGCCCCCACACCAGCAGCGTGGGCGCTGCCACGCGGGCCAGGTCCGGCGTCAGATCGCCGAAGTTCGGAGGGATCGGCAGCTCCGGATGGGCCTTGAGGCTCGACTCGTACCGCTCGTCGATGAGCGCGTCGGTCGCAAGGGTCTGGTCGTACACCATGAGACGTACGAACTCCGCCATGTCCTCGCGTGAGGGTTTCGCGGCAGCCATGTAGCCGAAGAGCTTCTCAAGCCCGACGGGCCACGAGGGCGCATCCTTCGGGAGGACTCCCCCGGGTGCCATGAGAACGAGCCGGTCCACGCGGTCCGGGCGGGTCATGGCAATCCGCATCGCCACGCCGCCGCCGTAGGAATTGCCGACCAGGTGGGCTCGTTCGATCCCGAGCGCCGTCATCGCGCGCAGCACTCGATCAGCCGCGTGGAAGATCAAGGGTTCATCGGTTACGGGCCGCGGAGAGTCACCCCAGCCCGGCAGATCCACCACGATATTGCGGTAGTCCCCGAAAGCCGCAAGATTCGCACCGAAATTGCTCATTCCGGTAGCACCCGGCCCCGAGCCGTGCAGCCAGACAACAGGACTGCCCGTACCCGACTCCACATACGCAAGTTCCGCGTCCCCGACGTCCACCATGCCGGCCATCCCCACACCTCCGACCCATCTGCTGTATGTAACGCTCACTCTACATCAGTGGCCGGTGAAATCCAATCAGTGATCAGGACCTACCGCATCCACAAGGCCCACAGGGCTCCCGTCCACTCAAAACGCGAACCGCCCCGAGATGACTCGGGGCGGTACCGGTTCCACACCGGTGGGACGCGAGAGGAAACCGCTACATACTCACGCTTCGCCGACGCCGGAAGCCGCGCCGTCCGTCAGGCCGCGCTCACTCGCGAGACCGCGCACCAGGGAGATGAACGAGGCGACGTTCGAGCTGTAGCTCATGCCGTCGAAGCTGTTGGCTACGGACAGCCCGTCCGTCATGGCCCGGCCGACGATGGCGAGCTGCGCCACGAAGGCGTGCTCCTGCTCGCCGCCTCCCGCGGCGAAGACGGGGGTGAGGGCATCCACCCAGGAAGCGTGGGCCGAGTCACGGATGCGGCGCACAGTCGTCCGCACCATCTCGACATCCTTGTGCGGGCCCACGCTGATGGCCAGCAGGAGGCGGAGGTAGTCCGGCCGCTGGTCAAGCGACGCGCACGCCTTGGTGATCCATGCCTCGAAACGCGGGAGCGGATCAAGGTCGTCGAACGAGGACGGGGCCGGGAACTGGGCGTGCGCCTCCTCGAAGGATCGCTCGAGAAGTGCTGCCAGAACGCCGAGTTTGTTTCCGAAGTGGTAGTAGATCGAACTGGCCGGCAGCCCTGACTCCGTACACAGGTCTGAAATGGCCATGCCGTCGTAGCCCCGGCTCGTGACGAGGGTACGTGCCGCGTCGAGGATGACGTCGCGGCTGCTCGGGGTGGCAGCGGACAATGCGGGTTCCCTCACCTTTGCCATAGATCCATGATAAAGCCCGGCACGGTACGCGACGGACTCACGCCCACTTCCGGTAGTCGTCGTAGGGCAGCGGATGGTCGACAGGTACGACGCGGGAGTTGACCGTCGTCAGGCAGCCCGGACAGAACAACTGACGAAAGACCACTTCCCTGTCGACATAGACGGACGGGTCGTGCCAGATGTGCGGACCCGCGTCGGTCGGGGGCGCGTCGCGGCGGGCGAGTGCCGCGACGAACGCGCCGTGCTCGAGCGGTCCGATGGTGGTGCTGCAATGCAGGCACACGACGGTCCTGCCTTCCGGGGTCTCCGTGAAGGCGAGGTTGTCATCGAGCCGGTGGACCCCATCGAGGTCCGGTGTGCCGATGGGCGCAAGCTCCGTGGCGGGCAGACCTGCGCCCGTCGCCCGCCGCTGCCGCAGCCGCCCCCGTGTCTCCTCAGTCGCGGCCACATCCACCGCTCGGGAGTCGTTCTGGAGGACGACACCGTAGACGTCCCTCGCCGCCCCGACCGAGACCCGTGCCTGAAGCACGTCGTCGTGCACGGTCTCTGCCGGACGCAGCAGTGGGTCGCCGTATCCTCCACCCGCCTGCCAGTGCAGATACAGCGCGTCTTCGGGGCCGAGAGTCGATTCACCCTCGCAGGGCAGCACCTCGATGTCTCCGCCGACATCGTCCAGGCCGGCGGGAATCGCCGTCGCCCCCGCGAGCTGCGGCCTGTCGATGCCACGCACCACGAGGTCGAGCTGGGAGTTTCCCGGGTATCCGCCGGCCAGGCCGACATTCTGGTTCGCGACCTTGCCCGTTCCGGAGATGACCAGTGACATCGTCCCGCTCTGGTCCGGGTGCTGCACGTAGCAGACGGAGCCGCTCATCCCGCCCCGCTGCCGGCCGGGCCCGCCGGAGTCGGTCTGCTCACGACGCCACAGGGCGACCAGCGGGTAGAGGTACTCGGTCATCTCGACGTCGGGTGCCCGCGCGGAGGGGATGATGAGCCGGCCGCCGGTGTCGACGCCGTCGTGGTGCACCTGCGCCCCGTAGCCGCCGGCCATGACGTCGAAGATGGGTGACACGAAGCCCTTGCTGCCGCCTCCGCGGACATCGACGCCGGAGACCACGCAGAGATCGGTGGTTCCGTTGCAGATGGACTGGACGTCCTCGCGATGGTCGGGTTCGGCGTCCAGCATCCTGGCGATCACCTCGGCGACCAGGTTGCCCGATCCCCACGCCGGACCGAACGGCCCCTTGCCCACGGCTGCCGGGAACGAGGCGTTGGTGATGGTGTCCTCGTCCGTGATGATCTCGAAGCAGCGCATCAGCCCGCCCGCCGCCCAGGGAATGGTCCCGGCCAGCAGGGGCAGCATCGTGAAGACGATCCCGGCCCGCAGTCCCGGGTAGGGGCAGTTGATGATGCCGGTCTGCCCGGCCGTGCCGCGGAAGTCGAAGACCAGCCGGTCCGCTTCCTTCGTCATCGCGACCTTGATGGCGTGCAGGTCGCGGTCGCCGGTCTGCGACTGCTCCTGGTAACCGACCGCGGTCCAGGTGCCGTCGGGCAGGGTCTTCAGCTTGGCCCGCAGACGGCTTTCGGCGTCGTCCATCATCCGCCGCATGACGGCCTTGACGGTGTCGGCACCGTACTTGTCGATGAGCCGGAGGATCTGGTCCGCCGCGTTCTTGTTGGCGGCGATCTTGGCACGCAGGTCGAGCCCCACCATGTGCGGCAGCCTCGACCTACGGACCCAGGCATCGGCCACGTCGCGCTGGAGCACGCCGTCCCGGACCACCTTCATGGGCGGTGTGGGCACCGCCTCGCCGAACACGTCCTGGGCCGAGGGGCTGAAGGAGCCCGGCCGCGGACCGCCGAGGTCGACCTGGTGGGCGATGGCCGTCGTCCAGCCGAACAGCTTGCCGTCGTGGAAGATCGGGGCGAGCACCGCGGCGTCGTTCTGGTGCAGCCCGCCGCCGATCCACGGGTCGTTGCAGAGGAACATGTCGCCCTCGGCGATGCCGGGGTTGTCGCTGCGGTTGCGCAGTGTCCAGACGATGGCCAGGTCCATGGAGCCGATGAGGCCCACGTTGTAGGCGCCGACCTGGACCTGCTCACCGAGCTCGTCGCAGATGGAGAAGTTGAAGTCGTTGGACTCGGTGACGACGTGCGAGCCCGACATCCGCCGCAGGGTCTCCCCCATCTCCTGGGTGATGGCCCACAGGCGGTGCCGAACGACCTCGTACGTCAGCGCGTTGACCTGGCCGGCCTGTTCGTCGTCGATCTGGTGCAGCGGCAGCGTGGCCGGGATCTGCCGGAGCAGTTCCTCGCGTGGAACGGGCCGGCTGGTGAACTCGTCCGCTCCGGGAATCTTCGATGCCATGGAAGGTGTCCTCACTGGTAGCTGAGCACGAGGTTGCCGAGACGGTCGACGCGACCGGTGACCCCGGCGGGAACCACCACCACGGTGGTCGGGACGTCGACGATCGCCGGTCCAGTGATCTCGTGACCGGCACGCAGCCGGGCGTAGTCGTAGACGGGGGTGGGCACGAAGCCGGTCTGGGAGTCGAGGCAGACGCCCCGCGTGTCGAGCAGCGCCTCGGCGGGATCGGGGCCGTCGGCCTGCGCGACGTCCGGCAGAATGACCGGGAAGTCGAGGCTGGCCTTGGCCCGCGCGCGGTAGGTGATCGCTTGTACACCCGCTTCGCGGTAGCCGGCCCCCGACCCGTTGATGCGCTCGTACTGTTCCTCGAAGCGCTCAAGGATCTCGTCACCGGTGCGTTCGGTGAATCCGCCGTCCGGGAGGGTGGTCGCAAGCTCGTTGACCTGCATCGAGTAGCGGAGGTCGACCTCGCGCTGCATGGTCACGTCCTGGAACTTGACCTTCTGGCGGTCGAGCGCGCGCTGCAGATCGGCTTCGAGCCGGGCGTAGTGGGACTCCAGCACGGTGTGCTCGACCGGGAAGGAGGAGGGGTCGGAGAGCTCGGCGCTCAGTACGACGTCCGAGGCCGCGAGCCCGTAGGCCGAGAAGGCGGAGGCGACGGGACCGAGGGGGACGACCACCTCGCTCACGCCCAGGTCGTGGCAGTACCCGGCGCAGTGGGCCGGGCCGGCACCGCCGAAGGCGTAGGCGACGAAGTCGCGGGGGTCGTAGCCTGCCTGGACGACGGCCCGGCGCAGGAGGTCTCCCGCCTGTGCGTTCTGCACCTCGTGGATGGCGATGGCGGCTTCTTCGACGGTGAGACCCAGGGGTTCGGCGACGTGCTCACGGATCGCCTCGCGTGCCAGGTCCATCCTGAGAGGCTTCCTGCCGCCCAGCAGCCCGTGGGGGCTGAGGATGCCGAGAACCAGGTTGGCGTCGGTGTTGGTGGGGCGGGTGCCTCCGTTGCCGTAGCAGGCGGGACCGGGGACGGCCTCGGCACTCTGCGGACCCAGCCGCAGATTGCCGCCGTCGTCCACGGAGGCGAGGGCCCCGCCGCCGGAGCCGATCGTGTGCACTCGGATGGTCGCCGCGTTGATCGGATACTGGTTGACGATGGAACCCGGCGCCATGACCGGTTCCCCGTCGACGATGAGGCCCGCCAGGAAGGTCGTTCCGCCGACGTCGGTGGTGATGACATTGCGGTGTCCGAGTTGTTCGGCCATCCGCATGCCGCCGATGACTCCGCCGGACAGAACGGAACCGACCGTGGTGATGGCGTGCTCCGGTGCGCGGTCGGCCGTGATGGTCCCTCCCTCGCTCTGCATCACCAGCAGCGGTCCCCTGAGCCCGTTCTCCTCCAGCTGCCTCTGCAGTGGAGTCAGGTACATGCGCAGCCGCGGCCCGATCTGGGCGTTCATGATCGTCGTGGAGGTCCGCGAGAACTCCCGGATGCGTGGGCTGACCTCCGACGAGAGGGTCACGTACATGTCCGGGGCGATCTCATGGATCAGCTCGCGGACGCGCTCCTCGTGGGCCGCGTTCTTGAAGGACCACAGCAGGCAGACGGCGATCGCCTCGACCCCCTGGTCCACGAGGGACCGCGCGACCTCGCGCACCTCGTCCTCGTCGAGGGGGACCAGCACCTTGCCCGCGTGGTCGATCCGCTCGGTGACCTCCAACGCCCGGTGCTTGGGAATCAGCGGAGTGGGCTTGCGCTGGCGGAGCGTGTCCTGCACCTCGTGGGCGGCCCTCCCGAGGGTGCGCCCCTCGGCGTTCATGATGTAGATCGCGTCGCGGTGACCCTTGGTGGCGATGAGGCCGACGTCGGCCACCGTCCCCTGGACCAGAGCGTTGATCGACGCGGTCGTGCCGTGGGCGATGTAGTCGGTCTGCGCGAGCAGCTCACCGACGCCGATGCCCAGTTCACCGGCGATGTCCTCGATCGCCCGCATGACGCCGACCTCGCGATGGGGCGGGGTCGTCGGTGTCTTGGCCGAGACGATGCGGCCGGCACCGTCCGAGGCGACGGCGTCGGTGAACGTGCCGCCCACGTCGATGCCCAGTGCGTATGACATGTGCCTTCTCCCGGTCTTCTACTGCTCGTGGGCGGCGGGGCGCCCGGTGACTGTGTGCAGGAGCTCCCCGGGGGAGGCGTGCGCCTCCCCCATCCAGGCCACGTGCTGGTCGGGGCGTACGAGGAGCAGTGCGGCGGGGTAGCGGTCGGGCCACCGCGCGGGCAGGTCGACCACGTCGAGGGGGATGCCCCGCTCGCGCGCCGCATCGGTCCAGGCACCCACGTCGACGCCGTCGTCGGTGCGCAACAGGGTGAAGTCGGGCCCGAGCGCGTCCAGCACCGACCGGTCGTCGTCGAGCCAGGCGTGCGGCAGGCGGAAACCCGCCTGGGCGCGCTCCTGGAATCCCTTCATGTCGATCGCGGCCTGCTGTTCGCCGCCGACCACCAGCGGTGAGTCCGCGTAGTGGTATCCGAAGCTGAAGCCGTCGGGCGAGTACCGGTGCGGCTCCGTCGTCGCGAGTCGCGCGGCGAACTCCGCGCGGGCCCTCTCGCCGTCCGGGCCGGGAAGGTGGATGTCCGGCGACACGTCCGCGAAGGACGCGCGCGCGGCCGAGCCCACGGCGCCCGCGAACTGCTCCCCCACCGGTTTGCGTTCCTTCTCGTACGCGTTCAGCAGTTCCGGGGGTGCCCACCCGTGGTGGACCGCCGCCAGCATCCAGCCCAGCGTCACGGCGTCCTGGATGCCGGCGTTCATACCGAACCCCCCCACGGGGATCCAGATGTGTGCCGCGTCTCCCGCGAGGAATACCCGGCCGTCGTGGTACCGGTCGGCCACCATCTGACGACCGGTCCACCGCACCAGGCCGAGGACCTCGTGCTCGACCTCCGCGCCCACGGCCTCCCGCAGCAACTGCTCCGGGTCCTCCTGGTCGGTGTCGTGATCGGGCGGGAAGGCGACGTGGTTGAGCCACAGCTCGTCGCCGTCGATGGCGATCATGGACGCGAGCCGCCGGTTGTGGGTCCAGGTCGTCCAGGCCGGGTCGCGCGCGATGATGCGGCCCAGCTCGGGGGACCGTACGAAGGTCGAGACGAACTTCTGGATCGCGTCGACGCCGGAGTAACGGATCCCGAGCTGACGGCGGACCGTGCTGTGTGCGCCGTCGCAGCCGACCACGTAGGCGCACCGCAGGACGCTGGTGGTGCCGTCGCGGTCCACAACGGCCTCGACATGATCCTCGTGCTGGCGCAGCTCCACCAGCCGCACCCCGCGTTCGATCTCCAGCCCGGGAAGGGTATTCGCGTGCCGTTCCAGGACGGGTTCGAGGAACAGTTGCGAGATCCTGTGCTGAGGCTCCGGCGTGGGCCACTCCTCCTTGCCGACACCGGCCAGCACGTCACCGGCCGAGAGCATGTCCATGCGGAAGATCTCTTCGCCGAGCAGTGTCGTGCGGTACTGGATGGAGGGCGGGTAGTCCTCCGGAAGTCCGGCCCGCCGGACTTCGCCGGCCAGCCCGAGCCGCCGGAAGATCTCCATGGACCGGGCGGACGTGGTGTTGCACCGAGGATTGACGGTCCGCTGTTCGGTCGCCTCCACGACACGGCAGGCCACACCGCGGCGGGCGAGGTCGATGGCGAGGGTCAGACCCGCGGGTCCTGCCCCGACGACAAGGACGTCGATGCGGTCCTCTTTCCTGATGCTTGGCTGCTTCACGCGCTCAGAAACTCCTCTACCAGGGCGCAGAACTCGTCCGGCCGATCGACATGGATCCAGTGCCCGGCTCCCGCCACCACCTTGAGGTGCCCGTGGGGAAGGGCATCGGCCAGGCGCTCGGAGACGCCGACCGCCGAGACCCGGTCGCACGCTCCGTGCAGGGCCAGGACCGGGGTACGGACCATCGAGAGGTCGACGGGGGACGGTCCGTCGGCGACGTCCGTGAACATGGACCGGAAGGCCGCTTCGGCACCGGGGCGAAGGGCCTGCTCAAGCCGGAGCGGCGTGAGGGAGCCGAGGAGTTCCGCGTGGGCGGCCTCGTCCGCGACCAGCCGGCTGAGCGCGGCCCTCATGGACTGCTCGGTCGGCCGGTCGTAGAAGGGAACGGCGGGGGGCAGTGGTCCGGTTCCCGCGCCGCCCATGAGGACCGCGCGCTCGACCCGGTCGGGCGCCTCGGCCATGAGAGCCAGGGCGGCGGCTCCGCCCGCGGCCGAGTTGCCGAGGACGTGCACACTCTCGAGGCCCTCGCGGTCGAGGAGACGCAGGACCTGACGGGCCCGTGCTTGTGCCCAGGCCCGTGGGCCCTGGAGCGGGCCGTCGCCCGCCTCACCGGCTGCGATCTGTGTGCCGAAGCCGAGCAGGTCGGGAGCGAAGTACCGGAACCCGGCCGCGAGCCTGGTGCGCACCGTGGCCCAGTTGCTCGTGGCGTCTACGCCCGGCCCACCGCCGTGGAGCAGAACGAGGGCGGGTTTCCGTCCGGTCCCCGCACCCGACGGGGCCGCATCCTGCGACATGGCCGACACTCGACCGCCTCCTGTACTGATCGTACGTTACACGTATTGCGCTTCCGGCCACTGGTTCCCCTGCATTCGCCGGCCGGCACGGCTCTATCTACGGTTCAACCGCGGAGAGGCAGGGAATTCGCTTCCGTCGGCTCATTTATGCGACAGCGCCTTTGGGAGCTTCGGTCGCGGCCGGTGCAGGCCTTGCATCCACACTGGCCGCCTGTGCTCCGCGCAGCAGGAAAATCGTCGCCGCGGCGCCGACGAGAGCCGGAACGGCAAAGATCCGGAACATTGACTCCGGAGCCCATCCGCTCTCCAGCAGGAAACCGGCGAGCAGTGGGGCCAATACGGCACCGAGCCTGCTCACGGCCACGGCGATGCCGAGCGCGGTCGCACGGGCATGGGCCGGGTACAGCGTCGGGATGATGACGTTGAGTCCCGACACCGAGCCGTTGAGGAGGAAGCCGACGAAGACCGCGACGACGAGCGCGGCGCCCAGAGACCCGAGCGTCACCGAGAAGAGCACCAGCGCAACTGCGGAGACGAGGAAGTACGCGGCAGTGAGCCGATGGGACTCGATGCGAGACAGCAACAAGCCCAGCGAGATGACACCCACGACTCCGCCGAGGCTGAAGAGTACGCCACCGCTGAGGCCCTGCTGGCTGGACATGCCCGCCTCCAGCAGCAGCGTGGGCGTCCACGAACTCGCGAAGTAGAACACGGTCATCGCCGTGGTGAAAGCGACCCAGACCAGCACCGTACGGAGGGCGTTGCCTCCACGGAACAGGGCATCGACCGCCATTCCCCGCGACGACCCGGTCTCCTGCTCTGGCAGCTCGTCGACCTGCGGGTGTCCGATGGAGAGGAGAATCCGGTTGAGCCTGGCCAGCGCGCCCTCGGGTCGGCGGGAGACGAGGTAGTCCATGGACTCGGGCAGGAAGCGCAGTCCGAGTGCGAAGAGGACCGCCGTGGCGATGCCTCCGAACAGGAAGACCGCACGCCAGCCGAACGGACCCAGCAGAAGACTGGTCGTGATGCCGGCGATGACCGCGCCCAAGCCGTAGCCCGTCGTGATCAGCGCTACGACCAGTCCTCTGCGCTTGTTGTTCGCGTACTCGGAGGCGAGTACGGGAAGACTGGCCGCCATCACACCCACCGCCGCGCCGGTCACCAGCCGGGCGGCGAGGAGTTGGCCGAAGTCCTGGGACACGGACGCCGCCAGCATCCCCAGCGCGCCCATGGCCAGCCCCCCGAGGGTCAGCCGGCGGCGGCCGACACGGTCGGCGAGAGGAGCGAGGAAGAGTGCTCCGAAAGCCATACCCGCCAGCCCACTGCTGAGCAGAACGCCCAGCTGCGACGGGGACAGGCCCCATTCACGAGAGATCGCGGGACCTACGAAAGAGGTAGCCAGGAGGTCGAACCCGTCCAGCAGGTTCATCCCGAGGCACAACACGACTGCCTGAATCTGTGCGCGACTCATGGGCGCGCTTTTGACCTGCTCGACAATGCTCATGGAAACCTCGCCTCGTTGCGACGCCTGACGCGGCCTTCATGGAAGACCGATGAGCTGAGGAGTTGAGGCCGACCGTGCGGTGCTGCCCGCCTGGCCACCTGTATGTAACGCTCACTCTACATAGGCGTAACTGAGGTGGCTAGGTTTGTGTCCTGTATTCATTTGGACCGGCCGCCTGCGCTCCGGCGGCTCAGGGCGACACCGAGGTTTCAGGACCCCACCGGCAGGGAGATCGCGCGGAAGACGTTGTCCGGGTCGTAACGGCGTTTCACCGCGAGCAGCCGCTCGGTGTTCGGACCGTAGGCGTGTGCGACCTGTGCGACCTCGTCCCTTCCGAGCAGGTTGGGGTAGCCGCCCGGCAGGGCCTCGGGCTCCAGGGCACTGGTCAGGTTGCTGGCCCAGGCGCGGTGCTCCGATGCCCGGTCGTCGTCGGGTTCCCACAGCGCGATGATCTCGATCATGAGGTGCGGATCGCGGTTGCCGAAAGCCGTCCGGGTCACGGGTACGCGCGCCGCGGCACCGTGCAGGCTGTGCACGGACACGGCCGAGTAGGGCGAGGTGAGGGTGGAACCCGCGAGGGTCAGCACGTCACGCACTCCCACGGTCAGCGACGAGACCGAACGAGGTCGGATCTCGACATGCCGGCCGAAGGGGAACTGCGCATCGATACCCGCGAGCATCTCGGGCATCGTGGTGGGTCCCAGCTGCGAGACGAGAGGCGTACCGAGGGCGTCGAGCCCCGCGAGAGCACGCCTTCCCGCCCCGGCGTCATGACCGCTCCAGGTCGGGGCGAGGAACACGACGGGGTCGTCGTCCTTGGGACCAGGCAGGACGCCGAACTGCACGGTCAACTCGTCCGGACTCCCGGCCAGGAAGTCCGACAGCCCGGCCAGGACACTCGCCGCCTGGTCCCACTGATACATCACCATGCCCGACAGCACGGACTCCACGGGATGCAGACGCACGCGCATCGAGGTCACCACCCCGAAGTTTCCGCCGCCGCCCCGCAGTGCCCAGAACAGGTCGGGTTCCCGTTCCTCGTCGACGGTGACGAGCGTGCCGTCGGCGAGAACGACGTCCGCGGACAGCAGGTTGTCCAGGGCGAGCCCGAAGCGACCGCTGAGCGGTCCGTAGCCGCCGCCGAGGGTGAGCCCGGCCATGCCCACGGAACCGGCGGAACCCGTCGCCGCGGTCAGCCCGAAGGGCTGGGCGGCGGCGACGACATCGGCAGCCGTGGCTCCTCCCTCGACCTCGGCGACCCCTGCCAGCGGATCCACCGTCACTCGTCGCAGGCCGGAGAGGTCAATGGTCAGGCCCCGGTCGCTCAGCGCCCGGCCGGCCCAGTCGTGACCACCACCGCGCACCGACAGCGGTACACCGGCCTCCCGCGCCGCCAGCACGGCGTCCCGGGCCTCGGCCGGGGAGGCACAGCGGACGATGACACCGGGGCGGGCGGACACGGCTCCGTTCCATATGCGGCGGCCGGCCTCGTACTCCGGCCCGGTGGTGACCACCTGACCTGTGCGGATGGTCCGCCGCAGCGTGTCGGTGAGACGGACGAGTCGTTGGTGAGTCATCTCGGGCATGGCACCTCTCGTGTGGATTGCGTCAACGGCGTTCGTAGCGGCACCGGGATGCACTCAACCGGTGTCACCGGACACTGCGGGCGGCGTCTTCGATCGTGTCCGTCACCGCGCCGGGACGGCTGATCATCACGGCGTGGGAGGCGTTGACCTCGGTGATGTGTGAACCGGCCCGCTTCGACATGAAGCGCTGGACGTCAGGAGCGATCGCGTGGTCCTGGCGTGTGATCAGGCTCCACGAGGGTACGGTGCGGAATGCCTCGTCGACGCTGGCGTCCGAGACGGCCTTGGTGTTGGCGGGCCGCTGGGCGGCTGCCATGCTGGCGGCGGTGGTCCTGTCGACGTCGCCGGCGAAAACGTCCCGGAAGTGGTCCGGATCGATGGACACGTCGGTGCCTCCCGGCACGGACGTCGAGACCAGGGGGATGGGCGGCGACGACTGGGCGGCCAGCTCACCCACGGTCTCCCCCTTCGCGGGGATGAAGCCGGCGATGTAGACAAGCGCCTTGACGTCGGGGTCCGAGGCGGCCGAGTTGGTGATGACCGCGCCGCCGTAGGAATGACCCACCAGCACCACGGGGCCATCGATGGTGGACAAGTAGCTCGAAACGTAGGCGGTGTCGTCGGTGAGCCCCTGCAACGGGTTGGCGATGGCCCGCACCGGATAGCCGTCCTTGCGCAGTCGCTCCATGACCGGAGCCCAACTGGAGGAGTCCGCCCACGCGCCATGCACGAGGACGACGGTCGGCTTCGGAGACGAGTGCTTCTCGCCGCTCGCCGCCGCCACGCCGGGCGCGGTGGCGGCACCGAGCAGAGCGAAGGCGGCCGCGGTGAGCGCGAGGCGACGCGAGATACGAATGCGCACGATATATCCCTTGGGTATTCGAGACTCGTCCTCGAAGGAGAACGTTCGGTCGCATCATTAGAAGGGTAGATCCGAGCTCTTGTCAATACCGAACGTTCTGCCTCATACTTTGATAGCCTGACCGGATGAACCCAATCCAAGACAGCGGAGGAACCTCCGAGGCCAGAGCACGACTCCTCAACACAGCCACCAAGATCTTCTACGCGGAAGGAATCCATTCCGTCGGCATCGACCGCATCACCGTCGAGGCCAAGGTGACCCGGGCCACCCTGTACCGGCACTTCACCGGCAAGGAAGACCTCGTCCTCGCCTACCTCAACCAAGCCGACCAAGGGATCCGAGCACAGATCGCCGCCGCCCGGGCGAGCAGCGAGTCAGCAGTCGCCCAAGTTCAG
This sequence comes from Streptomyces sp. NPDC093065, assembly GCF_044754585.1. NCBI lineage: Bacteria > Bacillati > Actinomycetota > Actinomycetes > Kitasatosporales > Streptomycetaceae > Streptomyces > Streptomyces sp. NPDC093065. Next base: position 18,126 of record NZ_JBIVPJ010000037.1, read on the forward strand.
GCGGTCGCACAATCCATCGCCAACAGCATCCAGTCCCCCAGTTTCCGGGGCTGCGCCTTTCTCAACGCAGCCGCCGAATACCCCGATACCGCCCACCCCATCCACCAGTTCATCCTGACCCACCGTCAGTGGTTCCTGAACACCGTCACAGATCTGCTCGCCCAGACCAGCGACGCGCCCGCCGGCCCGCCCGCACGACACCTCGTCATGCTCCGGGACGGCGCCATGGCGGCCGGCTGCCTCTTCGACCCCGAACTGGTATCCAACACCTTCCTGACCGGTGTCGAAGGACTCCTCCGGAGGCGCACCGACTCCGTCACCGCACCGGAGACGGCCCCCTCCCTCATCAGCGCCACGGACCAGGCGCCCTGACCCGCCCACCCCAGTACCGACGGACGACGCGGAGACGCGGAGGACCCCTTCACCGGGGTCCCCGCTCACAACCAGGAACTCCCCCACCCCGATCATCCTTGGCGCACCCCTCACACCCTGCACCGATTCACCAGGGGGTGAAACCCGCGCGAGGCAGCGACCCACCCACATAGTTGCCTCAAGCAATAACATTGGAGATGCATGTGGCCGAGACCGCCGTGTTCGCGGAGTTGCTGCGCCAGCTGAGCGCCGTCGGTTCCGTACGCCGAGAGCTGGGCCGGGCCCTTCCAGCCGGCTGCTCCGAGGGATCCGCCACGGTGCTGGCCCTGCTGGGCCACCACGGCGCCATGCGCCTCGGCCGGCTCGCCGAACTGCAGAACGTCGACGTCTCGGTCACCAGCCGTCACGTCGCCCAACTCGCCATGCTGGGCTGGATCGACCGCAAGCCCGATCCGGCCGACCGGCGCTCACGCATCCTGCGCCTGACCTCCGAAGGCCGCGCCCGGCTCGCCGAAATCTCCGAGGTGCGCTCGCGGGACCTTGCCGCGCGGCTGGCCGACTGGAGCAACGAGGACGTCCTCGGGCTGGCGCGGTTGCTGGCACGGCTCCGTGCCGACTTCGACACTCCGTGGGACGGACAGCACACGTACGCGCACTCGTCCGAGGGTGCCCTGCGGTCCCATACCCCGGCTGCCTGACAGCCGTTGCCACCCGCCATCACGTACCAGACAAGGAACCGTACTCCATGACAACTCCCGACGCAGGTGTGCAGGAGCACGCCCACCACGAGGGAGGAACCGCTCACGAGCCGATGACCCACGCGCAGATCATGCGCGCCCTCTCGGGGCTACTGCTCGGCCTGTTCTGCGCGATCCTCTCCTCGACCGTCGTCACCAACGCACTGCCACGAATCATCAACGATCTCGGTGGCGGTCAGAGCGCCTACACCTGGGTCGTCACCTCATCACTCCTCGCGGTAACCGCCTCCACGCCTCTGTGGGGCAAGCTGGCCGACCAGTTCGACAAGAAGATCCTTGTCCAGTCGGCCCTCGTCGTCTTCGTCGTCGGGTCCCTGGTGGCCGGATTCGCCCCGAACTCGGCCACGCTGATCACCGCACGGGTCATCCAGGGTCTGGGCGGCGGCGGACTGTCCGCTCTCGGGCAGATCGTGCTGGCCGCGATGATCGCGCCTCGCGAGCGCGGCCGGTACTCCGGCTACCTGGGCGCCACCTTCGCCGTCGCCACCGTCGGTGGCCCGCTGCTCGGTGGAGTCATCACCGACACCAGCTGGCTCGGCTGGCGCTGGTGCCTGTTCGTCGGCGTCCCGTTCGCGGTCGTGGCGCTGATCGTGCTCCAGCGCACCCTGAATCTGCCGGTGGTCAAGCGCCAGGTCAAGGTCGACTGGTCCGGCGCCTTCTTCGTCACCGCCGCCGTGTGCACGCTGCTGATCTGGGTCACCTTCGCCGACGACAAGTACTCCTGGCTGTCGTGGCAGACCTACACGCTGGTCGGCGCCGCGATACTGCTAACCCTGGTCTTCCTGTTCGTGGAGACGAGGGCCAGCGAGCCGATCATCCCGTTGCGCCTGTTCCGCAACCCGACCATCGCCCTCGCTTCCGTCGCCTCCCTCTTCGTCGGCATCGCCCTCTTCGCGGGTACCGTCTTCTTCAGTCAGTACTTCCAGCTCGCTCGCGGTGCCTCGCCGACCATGTCGGGCGTCATGACGATCCCGCTCATCGCCGGCCTGTTCGTCTCCTCCACCGTCTCCGGCCGACTCATCACCCGCACCGGGAAGTGGAAGGGCTGGCTGCTGGCGGGCGGCGCACTGCTCACGGCGGGCCTGGGTCTGCTGAGCACCATCCGCTACGACACCCCGTACCTCTACATAGCGTCGTACATGGCCCTGGTGGGGCTCGGCGTCGGCATGACCCTCCAGAACCTCGTGCTCTGCACTCAGAACCAGGTGGCCGCGAGCGACCTCGGTGCCGCGTCCTCCACGGTCACCTTCTTCCGCTCACTCGGCGGGGCCGTCGGTGTTTCGGTGCTCGGCTCTATCCTCACCACCCGCATCGGCCACCACGCCCTCACGAGCATCGCTCAGCTCAGCCCGCAGGACCAGGCCACCGCCGCACGGGTATCAGGAAGCGGCCAACTCCCCGATCTCTCGGTGCTGCCGGCCACTGTCCGCACCTGGCTGGAAGGCGCCTACGGCCACGGTATCGGCGACATCTTCCTGTACGTCGCCCCGGCGGCCCTGATCGCCTTCCTGGTCACGCTGTTCATCAAAGAGGTCCCGCTGCGCGCCTCCAGCGGCCTGGCCCAGACCCCGGAGACGGAGCCCACGCCCTGAACCCGCTCCGGCGAAAGGCAGCGCCCTGAGTCGCTCCCCCGTGGGGTCTTCGAGACCGTCGAGGGGTTGGGTACGGCTGCTACCGTCCCGACGACCGCACGTCGTACGCGTGCTGCGCCGACAGGACCTCGTCACTGTGCTCGATCGTCCATTCGTGCAGGCGTGTGAAGGGGCCGCGGAACGACTCGCCCAGTGGCGTGAGGGAGTACTCGACGCCGAGCGGGGACGTTTCGAGCACCCGGCGCTGGATCATGCCGTTGCGTTCGAGCCTCCGCAGCGTGTGGGTCAGCACCCGCTGTGTGACGCCCTCCAGCTGTCGCTTGATCTCGTTGAACCGCGTCGGTTGCTCCAGAACCGCCATGACCATCATCGACCACTTGTCCGAGATCTGGTCGAGGATGGGGCGGCTTGGGCACTCGGCGCTGAATCGCGGCAGGTGGTGGGGCGGGCGGGGTGCGGATTCGGTATCCATCACGATCCTTGGTTGTTGAAAAGTGCGTTATTGACCGGGCTCGGCGCAGAGCCCAGGGTAGGTATGCATAGCAAACCTACTGGCTCATCGCACACCTTGGATCGCTCATGAACCCGGACCGGTACACGACGCTTCGTGTCGCCTTCGATGACGGAGTCGCGTGGATCACCCTGGACAATCCCCCCGTCAACGTGCTCAGCGGAACCCTGATCCGCGAACTGCACGACGTCCTCGGGATGCTGCGGGACGACGGCTCGGTCCACGTCATTGTCTTCTCCAGCGCCAACCCCGAGTTCTTCATCGCTCACGTCGACATCCACATCCTCAACGAGATGGACGAGCTGCGGGTGATCGCCGACCGCCACCCGGACGCCAATCTCTTCCAGGGCGTCGGTGAGCTGCTGCGTCACCAGCCGCAGGTGACGATCGTCAAACTGGCGGGCAGGGCGCGAGCCGGAGGCGCCGAGTTCGTCGCGGCGGCCGACATGACCTTCGCCGCACGGGAAACCGCAGGCATCGGTCAGAGCGAGGTGCTGATGGGCATCGTGCCGGGCGGCGGTGGAACGCAGTACTTGCGCGAGCGGGTGGGGCGCAACCGGACGCTGGAATTGCTGCTCACCGGTGACCTGGTGGATGCGGACACGGCGGCCGCCTACGGGTGGATCAACCGTGCGGTACCGGCGGCCGAGCTGGACGCGTTCGTCGACGGGGTGGCTGGGAAGATCGCCGCGCTCCCCCCGGAGCTCATCGCCGCCGCCAAGCAGTTGGTGCCTCCGGCAGACCTGACCGACGGCCTGCGTACGGAAAACGACGTATGGGCCGATCTGGTGAGCGGGGCTCTGCCGGCACGGCTCATGACGGGGGCATTGGAGCGCGGTGCCCAGACCCCGGCAGGCGAGCGCGATCTGGAGTCGGTCATGCGAAGCCTCGCTGCCGGCCTTTAGAAGGACAGTCACGGCGTGAAAGAGGGATCCGAACGAGATCCGCTCACGCCAGCGCCATCGATCAGTGATCCCCGCGGCCGGTCGGACCAGCTGAGGTCAGCCGCACGCCGGCACTGTCCCAGCCGACCGCTGGCGAGGCAGTGATCTCGCGGCCGAGGAGGCCAGACCACAGCGCGGTACTGACCCCCGCCGTGACGACATGCAGGTCCTCTGATCGGTGCCGTGGACCGCGCCACAAGCAAGAGAAGACGCAAGCAAGAGAAGAGATGAACCAATGAGAGCAGCCCTCTACGACACTCCTGGCCCCGCGAAGAGCGTGCTGCGGGTGCTCGACGTCGCGCGCCCCGAGCCCGGCCCCGGCCAGGTCCGTGTCCGCGTCGCACTCTCCGCGATCAACCCGGGTGACATCTTCATGCGGCTGAACTCCACACCGCAGGATTTCCAGCCCGTCGGCGAACACACGGGACGTATTCCGCACCAGGACGGCACAGGCACGATCGACGCGGTCGGCGCGGGCGTCGACCCGAGCCGGATCGGCGACCGCGTGTGGATCTGGATGGCCGGCGCGAGCCATCCGTGGGGGACCGCGGCGGAGTGGACCGTAGTGCCGTCCGAGCAGGCCGTTGTGCTGCCGGACGGGATCTCCGACGAGCTCGGCGCCTGCCTCGGCATCCCGGCGATGACCGCGCACTGGTGCCTGCACGCCGACGGCTCGCCCCGCGACCGCACGGTCCTCGTCGCAGGCGGTGCGGGCGCCGTCGGGCACTACGCGATCGAACTCGGCAAAGCCGCGGGCGCGCGGGTCGTGACGACGGTCAGCGGGCCGGAGAAGGCCGCGTCGGCCAGGGCTGCGGGTGCGGACCTCGTCGTGAACTACCGCGACGCCGACGCCGCTCAGCAGATCCTCGACGATGCCGGGCCTGTCGACCGGATCATCGAGGTCGCACTGACCGACAACCTCGCACTGGATCTGGCCGTTGCCGGCCCGGGAGCAACCATCGTGACCTACACGGCGCAGCCCGACGACCCGGCACTGCCGGTCTTCCGTCTCATGTGGTCCAACCTGGTGCTGCGGTTCGCGCTGTTCCTCACCGAACCGAGGGACGCGCTGCTCCGCTCCGCCGCAGAGATCACCGCGGCCCTGCGCGAAGGCGCTCTCACACCACTGCCGGTGCACTCCTTCGGCCTCGACGACGTGGCGCTCGCGCACGAGGCCGTCGAGAACCACATCACCGGGAAGGCGGTCCTCGACTTGCGCTGACGGGGCGTCACCTTGGCAAACGGTGACCTCCTGGCCTGCCGGCCGAGCGGCCTTCCGACCAGCGGCGAGGCCGCCACCTCAGGACCATTGACCGCCAAGCGTTGCAAGGGGTGCTGCCCGGGCAAAAACGGAAATCAGGCTACCCACTCCTTGAGTTGGCGCACGAGTCCGGCGGGGTCGTCGCCGGTCGGGGTCACCTGGAGATTGGTGACGCCGGACTCACTGAATGCTTCGATCCGCTCCCGGACATAGGAGGCCGGGCCTACGAGGTTGACCTGTTCAAGAAGTTGGAACGGGACCTTGGCCTCGGCTTCCTTCTTCTTGCCGGCGAGGTAGAGGTCCTGGATCTCCTCGGCCTCGGCTTCGTAGCCGTAGCGTCGGACGAGGTCGTTGAAGAAGTTCTTGCCGCGGGCGCCCATGCCTCCGATGTAGAGCGCGAGTATCGGCCGAGCAAGGTCGAGTACGTGCTTCACGTCCTCGCCGACAGCGACGATGCCACCGGCGACGACCTCCAGGGGGGCCAGTTCCTCGGAGCGCTTCGCGGTTCCCGCGGCGAGTGCGTCGCTCCATACCCCGGCGGAGCCCTCGGGAGAGTACAGGAAAGGCAGCCAGCCGTCGGCGTACTCCGCCGCGCCTTCGACTGATTTCGGTCCCAGCCCGGCGACGTAAAGCGGAACCGAAGAACGGGGCGGCTTGGTCATGATCTTCAGCGGCTCACCAAGGCCGGTGCCCTGACCGGCCGGAAGAGGGATCTCGAAGGAGCGGCCGCTGTAGTCGACCGCCTCGCGCCGCAGGACCGCGCGGATGATGTCGACGGTCTCCTTGGTACGGCCGGTCGACTGGACGAAGGGCATGCCGTGCCACCCCTCGATGATCTTCGGGTTGGAGGCGCCGAGGCCGATGACGGCCCGGCCGCCGGACACGCTGTCGAGTCCTGCCGCGGTCGATGCGAGCATCGTCGGGGTGCGGGAGTAGACGTTGAGGATGGCCGCGCCGATCTCCACGCTCGAGGTGCGGGCCGCGAGGTAGCCCATCAGCGTTGGCGAGTCGTAACCGTACCCCTCGGCGACCCAGACGGTGTCGAGCCCGGCTGCCTCAAGTCGAGTGATGTGCTCGGCGGCCTCGCGCGGGTCGGTGCCGTAGGTGAGCATCGTCGAGATCTTCATGGTCCGCTTCATGAACAGTTCCTCACTTGGAAGTCGGCGAGTCGAAGCTCGCGCCCATGCCGATGCCGGCACCACCGTCGACCGGGATCACCGCGCCGGTGAGGAATCGCACGTTGGGTGACACGAGCGCACCGACCAGGTCGGCGAACTCACGGGGCTCCCCGACGCGTCCCATCGGCACTCGGTTCCCGAGGCCGGCTCTGGACAACTCTGGTTGTCGTTCCAGCATTCCGCTCAGCAGGGAGGTGTCGAAGAATCCGGACAGCAGGGTGTTGACGTTGATGTTCTGCCTGGCGACCTCCAGGGCGAGGGTCTTGGCGTAGCCGATCACCGCCGACCACACGCCGACCGACGCCGCCATGCCGACGGCCGGGCGCTCGACGACGCCGGAGACCACGTTGAGGATGCTGCCGCCTTCGGTGGTCATGTACGGCAAGGTGGCTCGCACGGATCTCACCACGTAGAAGAAGTGGCGCTCGAAGGCCTTCAGCCACACTTCGTCGGTGAGTTCACTGATGCGCCGGATCGGCGGTCCGCCGTCGTTGGTGACCAGAACGTGAACGGCTGGACCGAACCGCTCAAGGGTCGATGCGGTGACGCGCTCGATGTCGCTGTCGGCCGAGCAGTCGGCGGTCAGTCCGAGGACCTTTTCCTCGCCGTATGCACGGGCGAGCCGTTGCGTGGCGGCTGTGACTTTCTCCGCGCGTCGCGCGAAGAGCGTGACATGGGCGCCTTCCTTCAGGAGTCGATCCGCGATGGCGTATCCCAGGCCGTCGCTGCCGCCGCCGACGATGGCGACCTTGCCGGTGAGTCCGACGTCCATCACTGAACTCCGATCGAGGTGAGGAAGGTCTCGGCGTTGCCGGAGAACACGTCGTCGAGGACGTCGGGAGAGAAGCCCTCCTCGCGCCACTCCTCAACCAGCCTCTGATGGGTGAGCATCGGGTAGTCGGCTCCGAAGAAGACCTTCTTGCGCAGCCGCTTGCCGATCTCGCGCGTGAGTTCGTCGGGGAAGTAGCGGGGTGACCAGCCGTGGAGCTCCATCCACACATTCGCCTTGTGCAGTGCGACAGCGATCATCTCGGACTGCCAGGGCCACGCCACCCGAGCCGCGATCACGTTCAGATCGGGATGCTTGGCCGCGACGCGGTCGACGTAGCGGGGGTGGCAGCCCTCCAGGGTGATGCCCATGCCTCCGCGGGTGCCGGCCCCGGTGGCCGACATGCCGACATGGACCAGGACGGGACGGTTGGCCTCGGCGCACATGTTCAGACAGGTCTCCCATTCCGGCTGATCGGGTGTCCCGGCCGGTGTGAAGGAGTGGACCGTGAGTCCGACGAGTCCCGTTCCCTCGCTCAGGCAGCGTTCGAGTTCCTTGACGTGAGCCGGTTGCGTGGGATCGATGCCGATCCAGTTGCCCAGGACGACGTCGGGGTGTTTACGCGCGTAGTCGAAGGCGTAGTCGTGCTGGTCGCGCAGTGCCCCGGCATCCATGGTGTGGGTGAACGCGAAGTCGAGCATCGCCTTGACGTTGGCGCGGCGAAACTGGACGGCCTGCTCCTCGTCGCTGACGAAGCTCATGTCCCACTTGAAGTAGCCCCGTAGGGCCTCGCGGTCCTCGGCGGTCTCGTACGGGCTTCCCTTCCATCCTTGCTCTGTGCCCCAGTGGGAATGGAAGTCGATCAGTCGGGATGGCGGTGCGTTCACACTGAGTGCCTTTCGTGGATGGCCGCGTGGAGGGCCAAGGGGGGATGGTCAGTGGACATTGCGGGCCGAGTCGGACCAGAACGGTGCGCGCAGGCGCTTCTTGTCGACCTTTCCCACTGGCGTCACGGGGAGTGAGTCCACGACCAGGACCTTCTTGGGCGCATACATCGAGCCCTTCGCCTGTTTCACGTAGGACTGGAGCGCGGCGATGTCGACCTGCCGCCCCGGCCGCGGGACCACGAACGCGGTGACGATCTCGCCCCAGCGACCGTCCGGCACGCCGATGACGGCGGCTGAGCCCACCGCGGGGTGCGCTGTCAGAACAGCCTCGACTTCACTGGCGTAGATGTTGAAACCACCTGAGATGATCATGTCCTTCTTGCGGTCCACGATGTAGATCAGGCCCTCGGCGTCCTGGCGGGCGAGGTCTCCGGTGTGGAGCCATCCCCCCTTGAGTGCCGCCTCTGTCTCCTCGGGGAGGTTCTTGTAGCCGTGCATCACCCCGCGGCTCCGCATGGCGATCTCGCCCACCTCACCCAACGGAACGTCGTGGCCGTCGTCGTCGATGAGTCTGATGCGGTTGCCGACCACGGGCCGGCCGCAGGAGGCGAGTTGTTCAAGGCTCGCCGTCTCATGTGCGGCTTTGGTCAGGACCGTCCCGATACCGGCCGACTCTGTCTGACCGTAGATCTGGGAGAAGACCGGACCGATCCGCTCGCGAGCCTCCGCCAGGCGCACCGGCGACATCGGTCCGGTGGCGTACCAGATGACCTCAAGACTGGAGAGATCTCTGGTCTCAGGGCGTTCCTCGTCCAACAAGGTGTAGATCATCGTTGGAAGGCCGTTCACACAGTTGATGTGCTCGGCTTCGATGACGTCGAGAAACCGGCTGGGGTCGAAGCCCTGCTCGATCACGACCGTGCCGCCCCGCAGCAGTGCCGGAATGACGGCCAGCCCGGCCGCGTGGGTGAGCGGGGCCGCTGCCAGGTACCGCGGGAGATGCGGCTGCTCGAAGTCGGCCATGTGCGCGTAGACCATCTGTGCCATCGACCGATGCGACTGCATCACGCCCTTGGGTCTGCCGGTCGTCCCCCCGGTGTACTGCAGCCAGGCGACACCCATCTCCTCCGCCGGACCGCGGTCGAGCGATCGAACCGCCGGGGGCTCGCCCCCGGGCAGACCGCCGGCTGCGGGGATCACCATCAGATGTCGCAGGGAGTCGACCTCGGCGAGGACCTGCCGTCCGTGCTCTTCCAGAGGTGCGGTCACCACCAGCACCGTGGCCTCGGCATCCTCACAAACGGTGATGTGGTCCGTGACCGAGGCCAGGTTCTGCAGCCCGGTGAAGCGGCCGCCCAGGAGATAGGTCGCGGCCTGGACGATCCACGTTTCAGGCATGTTCGGACTGAGCATCGTGACCCCCACGCCGAGCCCCACTCCCCGTTGGGCCAGCGCGGCCACGTACTGCGAGAGAAGGTCCCTGACGTGCGCGTAGGTCAGTCGCCGATCACCGGCCACGAAGGCCTCGGACGAGCTGTGCCGGCTGAGCGCCTGCACGATCAGGTCACCCAGCGTGACTCCGGAGGATGCCGTCTTGGCGGGTGCCGAAGTCACGGCGCCGTGACCCGGGAGGTGGTGAGACATGCCTGCAAGCGTGGCCGCCGAGCGAGCGGGCGTGCCACCCGTAATCCGCCACGATTTTCTGGTAACCCGCCAAGTCGGAGGTTGCGATCACCTGCGCGCCGTGCCCGCTGTGGAGCGGTAACGACCGGGCGTCTGGCCGACGAGATCGGTGAAAGCGCTGATGAAGCTGCCGGGGTTCGCCCAGCCAAGCCGTATCGCCGTCTCGGTGACCGAGGTACCTTCACAGAGTTCGAGCAACGCCCGCTGAACCCGCAGCAGCGTGCGCCACTGATGGAAGCTCATCGACAATTCGCTGCCGAACAGCCGGCTGAGAGTCCGCTCGCTCGAGCCGGTCCGGTGCCCCAGCTCCGCCAGCGTCGCCGAAATGGCAGGGTCGGCGTGGAGAAGGTCGGTGACGGCTTTGAGGCGAGGATCGCTCGGCTCCGGCAGCCGTAGTGGTTCCTGCGGAGCGCGGATCAGCTCCGCGCGGATCACTGCGAGCAGCAGACCGCCACGCTCACTGGCGGCAGGCTCCTGCTCGCTGCTCATCGCCATGAACGCCTCGCGCAGCAGTGCGCTGGCCACGAAGATCGACGGTTCGGACGGCAGTTCCTCGGACAGCTCTGCCGGAACCGGGAGCACGCGGGCATCGGTCTCACCGTGGGAACGGCTGCTGTGGACGTGGAAGGGCGGCACCCACGTGATGCGGCTCGCCGGCGCCACCCAGGTACCGGCCTTGGTCGTCGTGACGAGCGCCCCGGAGGCCGCATACCTCAACTGACCGTAGTCATGAAAGTGCGCGGCGATGTCCTCACCGTGGCCGATGTGCTCGCAGACCGACGAGTCATCGGTCCAGAACACTGCCTGCTGCGCAACCTCAGTCATCAGCAGGCAGCCTAGCTCGCATGGGCGGATGACCAGAATGGAAGATTCTGAATCCAGTAATTGCGCCACTGAGGGGCCACTCCGTCGAGAGACCACCGTTTTTCTCTGGAGTAGTAGCAACCGCGGCGGCGTCAGCCTGGGTGCAACACACCCTCGTTCCCGGCCGCTCCAGCACGGAGGATGATGCCATGACCGATTCGAAAATCATCCTCGTCACCGGCGCCAGCAGCGGCATCGGTGAAGCAGTGGCGACACGCCTCGCCGCAGAAGGACATCACGTCGTCGCCGGGGCTCGGCGCGAGGACCGCCTCGCCGAACTGGCCGACCGGGTCCGGAAGGCCGGCGGCAGCATCGACGTACGGCGCCTCGACGTCACCGACCGCGCGGACGTTGCCGCGTTCGTCGACGCCGCGGTGGCCGAGCACGGGCGGGTGGATGTCATTGTCAACAACGCCGGAATCATGCCGATGTCCCGGCTCGACGCGCTGCTCGTCGATGAGTGGGACCAGATGCTGGACGTCAACGTGCGGGGGCTGCTGCACGGCATCGCGGCGACGCTGCCGCACTTCCAGCGGCAGGGTGGGGGGCACTTCATCACGATGGGGTCCACCGCGGCGCACGAACTCGTGCCGACGGGCGCGGTGTACTGCGCGACGAAGTTCGCGGCCTGGGCGATCACCGAGGGCTTGCGCCTGGAAGTCGACCCCTCGATCCGGGTGACGACCGTCTCCCCCGGTGTCGTGGAATCCGAAATCGCCGAGAGCATCACCGACCCGACCGCGGCCCAGGCGATCAAGGAATACCGCGCGGCCGGCGCCGTTTCGGCGGATTCGATCGCCCGCGCGATCGCCTTTGCCATCGGAGAGCCGTCGGATGTGGACGTCAACGAGTTGATCATCCGACCGACCCGGGCACGCTGACACCACACCGTTGACTCCGCGCAGAGGGGGCACTCCAGTTCTGGGGCGCCCCCTCTCGGTGTCTGTGCTCAGCGGGCCTTGACATGGGCAACGTTGCCGTCCGCGATGGAACCGACCGCTGGTGAGCTCGACGATCGAGCGCTGCACCGCGGTGACCGCCGCTTCCGGGACCGAGAGGTCGGAGGCTTGCATACCGAACGTTCTCCCTCATGTTGTAGCCTGGGCAGGCCACGTGACGCGCGCCTTGCTCCGCTCATTCCTGAAGGATCAGCCGACCAGGCGCCTTTGATGTTGCTCAACAACGCGGGAGAAAAGGCATGAAGAAATCGACCGAAGGTAACGGTGACAGCGGCATCGGCGCGAATCCGGATGAGCAGAGGACTGGAGATATCGAGTCGGAACTCGGCCTCGTTCAGTCGGCGATGAGCGCCCGCGCGCGTCTGCGGCAGTGGGCCGCGGCCGGCCAGGTGGTCGACTTGCTGCGTGCGGCGGCCTCTGGGGGGTGGTTGGCTGCGCTGGCCTCGCCCACGACCGTCGAGTCACTGGCCGGCATCAGCGGGGTCTCTACCGTGCGTGCGCAGCGGGTCGTCGACGTGCTCGAATCGGCCGGGATAGTCAACCGAGTAGAGGGATCGTCCTCCACGTTCGTCCTCACCGCGGAGTTCGCTGCGCTGAACGACGGCCCTTCCGGGCTGCGGCTGGACTATTCGATGGACGAGGTCGCCGCGGCACGCGACCGCGTCGGCTCCGCCCTCTCCCCCGCCGGGAGCCCCCGCTGGGAGCCGGATGCGCTGGCCGTGGCCCGCAACTGGGGCATGCTGCCCACTGCCGCTTCGCAGGCCATCTTCGACATGGCCTATGCCGTGTTGCCGGAAATCCGCAACCGGCTGGCTGCGGGCGGCCCACTGCTGGACGTCGGCAGTGGCACGGGCGGTTTCCTGCTGGCCAACCTGGCGATGTTCCCCGAGCTGCGCGCGGTCGGTGTCGAGCGGGCCGGCGACGTCGTCGAAGAATTGGTGAAGCGGGCGGAGACGGCCGGGGTGACCGACCGTCTGGAGGTTCGTCACATCTACGCACAGCAGCTGGCCGACGAGGCGGTATACGAGGTCGCCTACTGGGCCCAGGCGTTCTTCCCCCGCGGCAGCCGTGCAGCCACGCTCGCCTGCGTGCGGAACGCGCTGGTTCCTGGTGGAATCCTCCTGGTGCAGGAGCTTCCGTCGCAGGCGCGGGACGCCCCGGACGCCCGCTTGCTCTCCGCCCTCGACGCACTGGTCACCGACTCCCGAGATGTTCCGCCTGTCCGCACCGCGGAAGAACTGGCCGCTGAGATGGAGGACGGCGGTTTCGAGGAGACGCAGGTACTGGAGACGGCCCTCGGCCGGATCGCGGCGGGCCGACGGGGGAACTGACCCGGCAACGCTCGGGCAGGTCGAAGCCGGTGGCGACAGTCTTCCGGTCACGCTGTGAGGGCGAGGTCGTACATCTGGGCGATGGCTCGGACGGCCGGGCCGTGGTGAAGGCCGTCGCCCTGCTCCCGGCAGTCGTGGAGGCTCTTGCAGTTCGTCATCGGACCGATCACTGCCTCCACCCGAGCTCGGACCGTGCGGTGCGCGGTGTCGCTCCATCGGCTCGGTCTTCCGGGCCGGGCTGCCTGTTCGTACCTCGCTCGCGCCCTGGTAGCCGCTTGTCCTCTCGTCCCGCACAGCCCCGGGACCCGGATCCGAGACAGCCGCACGACCCCTCGCCGGCCTCGCACGAATGTGGGACAACGAGTGTGGAAGTGGTCTGCGAGGTACGCGTACAGAGCGCCGCGGCTGCTGTCGGACCGACCGCCTCGGCCTCCGAGTGCGGACGACGGCACGACGGCACGACGGCATGAGTCACCGGCTGCCCGGCACCCGGTCCCAGCCCCACGCGCTCGCCGAGCACCGTCCGGCTCATCCTCCTCACGCCCATGTACCGTCCGCAGTCCGCTTGTTCGGCACAGCCGAGAACCGGCCTCGGTACAGCTCGTCCAGAAATTCGGCCAGAAGCTCCTCTGCTACCCGCTCCCGGGCACGCTCGACGGCGATCAGGGTGCGCTCCCTGCCCGCTTCCGTGACGCCCCTCCCCCGCTGAGCCAACCGCGTCACCTGCGCGGCCTCGGCATTCGCCGGCTCCGACTTCTGCAAGCGTTCCAGGGCCAGCTGACGGCGCCCCGCCAAGACCTTCTTGGCCAGCTCCCGCTGGGCGAACGCCCGCGAGACAGCGGCACCCCGGCCGCCGAGGCCGGTTCTCCGCACGATCGCCCAGGTGTCCCACCTCACCTGCTCGGTCAGTGCCGCGAGTGCTTGTGGGTCGCCGACGTCGGCACGCAGCGCGACGGCGATGTCCACTGCCTTGTCCACCAGCACGACCGATTCACGCCGCAAGGTACACACCGGACACAGTCCTGAGGCGTCGGGCGCCCCGCAGTCTGCACAAGGCTGTGCGGCCGCTGCCGCTCGCGCCTTCGCCCAAGCCTCCTTCCGTCTCTCGATCGCGGTGAGAAACGCGGCCTGCTTCTCGACCATCGACTTCCTCCGGGTGAGACTCGCAGCGGTTTCGCGGTGGACGATCGTCCGCAGCTCCCGCTCATAGGCAGTACGCCATTCCAGCCGCGGGATGCGGTGACGCCCGGCCGAGACCCGGGTTGCCACCGCAGTGCGCAGCCTCCGCCGGTCCGCGATCAGGCACTCACAGCTCTCGCAGTGGCTGCCGTCGTCAACGCGTATTCCGTCGTCGCACAGGTGTGACCAGCACTCTCTGTTCTGCGGCAGCCCACGCTTGATCAGCCAGCCGGCCAGATCATGGATCGGCTGGGCTCCCTGACGGTTGAGCCGCCGTTCAAGCCTCTCGGCAAGTCTGTGCTCGGCCGCCCCAGTCCCGTCTCCGACGAGACCGCGCAGGCGCGCCAGCTCCGCGTCCACCGCCTTCGCCAGCCAGCGGGCGGTGGATGTCCGGCTCAGACGGGTCCACAGATGTTCGACCGGGGCGAGTGCCTGCTTGAGGCCCTCGGGCACGGCAGCTGAGGCGGTGGCAGGGGGACCGGTTCGCGGGGCAGTGGCTGAGGCTCCTCCGAAGTGGGTTCTTCGTGGTTCTGGTCGGAGTCGGCCCGGGCGACTCGACGACGGAGTACCGGTGTCTCCGTGCCCGGGAGAGGGCATCTCCTCTCGCGCGCGATTCCGCAGTCGACCCTTGCTCAAGTCGGCAGAGCCGGAAAAGCCAACCAACTCAGCTGCATAAGAACATGGGAGAGAAGCCACAGGTGAGTGAGGAGTGTGGGGGTCTGCAGAACTCTTCATGGCTGCGACCTCGTCGATCGACGATCCCACCTGCGGCGATGTGTCGATGCCGAGAGCCTGATCCCTACATGCACTACGTATGGATTCGTCGGAGCCGTCCTGCGCACCCCTCTGAGACCGGTTGACGCCCTCGGCATCCGGAGGCCGCCCCGTGTCCTCACTTCCACACCGCGCGCACGTTCTCGCTCCGGACGAGCAATCACGGCGACCCGCACCCGACCGCTCGTGGTTCGGAGGATCGTTGTGCCATGCGGACCGTGCGCCATGAGCGTGCCTGTACGCGGCGCGGATGGCCGGGACGAACAGACGGCCCTGCCCGGACTCTTCCGGGCGATCCCATGCGACCGCCCCCATCGACAGCAACCGCGCCAGCGCGTCGGCGCCCTCGTCGACCGAACACCCCAGCAGCCGGGCAACAGTCACCTCGGCGCGGCTGTGACCCTGGGGAAGGCGCCCTGGAGCCATCCGCACGCTTCCGTCGCTCCGGGACTCCAGCGCCAGGAGCAGCATCGTCAGGCGGTCGGTCGCCGCGGCTCTCCCTCGCCGGGCCGCGAAGAAGCCGGGCGGTGTGGCCGGCCTGCCTCTGGGTGCCCACCCCGGGCCCAGGACCGCCTCGCAAAAGCGAAGCAGTGTCGCCAGATCCTTCTTCGTCAGCGAGGACAGGGGATTCATTGCCTGCTCGGCGCGTGCCTCGCTCAACGGCAGCAGCTCGAACTCCAGGGCCCTGGTCCAGCCTTGAGCGTCGCGGGCGCGCTCGCACGTCGTGACACCGGACCGGCGCATACGAGGAAGCACCGTGTGGGCCACGTGCGAGACGCCGAATCCAAGCCACCCGGCCAAGTCTCTCGACTTCATGGTGACATGCGTGGATGCGGAGGGAGCTTTGGCCAGGAGGACCACGGCCGTGAGCCGGACGAGGTGGCAGGCGTCGGCGAGACGCGGATCGTCCATGAGCGCGCGGACTGCGGCACTGAGCATCCTGCGCATACCGGGCGTCAGGAGCAGCGGGTCCCCGGCGGAGTGCTCGGACAGGGTGCGGTCCGTCATCACGCCGAGTGGTCGAATGAACCCGGTTGGGGACAGGAAGGCAGAGGTGTGAGGCGAGTGGGCGTTCGTGTTGTCCCGGTGCTTTTGCGGCACGACTACGCCAACCGCCGAACGGGCAGCTATAATGAGCTCCAGTCCAGTAGGTGCAGGAAGATTCACATCAGAGGTCGGGACCGCCTGGGGAGGTAGTGACCCGGCCACGATGCGTATTCAGTTAGAGACGTAAGTAGTACTGACCTCCTTGACATGGCTGGCCCGGGACGCCACATCCCGGGCCAGCTTCTTTAGCACTCCCGCTTGGCGGATTCTGAATGTTTGCCAGAGCGGGGCTCTGGGCTCGTCCAGTGGCGCCCGTCCACCGAGAACCGACCGAGCGCACCCACCACCCTCCGCTTCATTCGGCCACGCTCGAAAAAGTAGGTCTTGGGCCAACCGGTGCCGCCCTTGACGAATTCGAGTGTCCCGTTTGCGAGACTCGCGGGCAGAGCGGGCTGCAGACCGGCGCGGTTGCCGCCGAGGGGTCGGCCGCAGGGTACGCCGAGGCATTTCCGGAGCTGGATCGGCACACCGTGAGGCGTGTTCAAAGCTGCGCTCACTCGTTCTCCTGAAGCTTTCAGCGTCGGGACAG
Source organism: Streptomyces sp. NPDC093065 (assembly GCF_044754585.1). Taxonomy (NCBI): domain Bacteria; kingdom Bacillati; phylum Actinomycetota; class Actinomycetes; order Kitasatosporales; family Streptomycetaceae; genus Streptomyces; species Streptomyces sp. NPDC093065. Next base: position 34,824 of record NZ_JBIVPJ010000037.1, read on the forward strand.
CGTCGAGAGGACGGGAGCGACTGCCGACGACCCGCCGGTCAGTGGTCTGCCGGCTCCCCCATTGCCCGCCGCCCCGTCGCGGGCTGTAGCGAACCCTACATACGCAACCTTATCGCGGCACCACCTCTCAGCATGCAGTCGGCATCAACTTCAGGCCGCGCAGACCGCGCAGGGACACACCGCCACACCGTCGGCGTCACCCACCTCGCATCACCTCCGAGGCGATGACGCAGCCGACACCACCGAAGCAGAACGTTCGGTATTGACGCAAGGCGCCTTCATGCCGCATCCTATGCAGAGCAAGACAGAACGTTCTCCCTACCTGGTGGGTGACTTCCCATGCCACTTCTGCGCCCCTCATTCCTGGCCGGTGCGGTACTGGCGGCTGCGGCCGCTTTGCCGGTCGCCGCGGTTCTACCGGCCGTCGCGGCCCCCTCGCCCGGATCCGCGACAGTCATGACAAGCACGGAGCACCCCGAAGCGGCGTCCACGGGATCGCTGATACAGGGCCTCCACGCGGATCCCTCAACCAGGAACGGCGCGGTTCATCGCCTACGACACGACAATCACCCGATACGGGCCTGCCCGCCGACGACCCGGTGATGAGGGCGCCTTGACGATGCGACTACTCGGACCCATCGGCGTCGATCCCTCTTCAGCGTCGGCACCAGGTATCCCGAGGCTCCTGTCCGGACAGGGAAGCACCGCGATGGCCGGGCACGCACCCTGGCCTCGTGGCCCTCCGCGCAGAGCCACCCGGTCGGCACCTTGTGTCCTGGCGATTTACAGAGAGCAAATACCACTGTTCATCCGGGTGCGGCAGTCCCCCAGGTTGCTGCGGCGGCTCTGCCGCCATGCCCAACACACAGAAGGAATCAATAATCATGGACGCGCTTTACACCGCGATCGCGACGGCGACCCAGGGCCGTGAAGGCCGGGCCACCACCTCGGACGGGTCCCTGGACCTCCAGCTTGCCATGCCGAAGGCGCTGGGCGGCAGCGGCGAGGGGAACAATCCGGAGCAGCTCTTCGCCGCCGGCTACGCGGCTTGCTTCGGCGGAGCGCTCGGTATCACGGGCCGACAGGCCGGCGTTGATCTCTCCAAGGTGGTCGTGTCCGGAGAGGTGTCGATCGGCAAGGAGGGTGAGGGGCTCGCCCTCGCCGTCGTTCTGCGCATCACACTTCCCAACGGTGTCGACCGCGCCACCGGCCAGGAACTCGTCGAAAAGGCACATCTGGTCTGCCCGTACTCCAACGCCATTCGCGGCAACGTCCCCGTGCAGCTCGTCGTCGAGTAAGTCTGCACCCCGGGCCATTCTTTCCCTGGAATCGAACGTATCGCAGAAGCCGGCTGCCTGATCGGTCGGCTGCCCGTAGAAGTCGCGGGCAGCCGACCGAGGGGCGGCATTGGCGGCCCTCGTGGTGACCTGGTGTCGTCGAGGGCGGTGACTGCTGACGCTGCCCGGATCGGGAGTCCCAGGACGCCGTGACGGCCAGGTTGCCGGGCCGCTTGGCTGTCCGGCTCAACACCCCCCGGCGCCCGCCGGCGCCATCGTGCGCTGTCGGCAGCAACCCTCTGCGTGACGCGTCGAGGCCGCTACCGCCCGGAACTTGGCGTGGGTCGGGGCACAGCACAGCGTCGGCAGGTTCGAACAGCGCATCCGCGCGGGTAGTCAGGCAGCCGGAGATCTCGGTCTGGGCCCCGACAACCGGATCGGAGAATCGACGCGTACAGCGTCGTACAGCAGACTCGTCCCCAGGGCCTTGGCTGGAGTTCGACGACGGTTTCGCGGACTGCCTGCCCCCGACGACGTCGCCGAGCGGTCCGCCGATCGGATTTGCCCCGTGCCGCCGTCAACTGCGAGGGCACTGCCCGTGACAATGCTGGAGTCGTCACGTGTCAGGAACAGCGCGGCGGGTGGCAGTCTCCTTGGGAACGACGTAACACCCCGCCGTGATTTCCGTCGATTCAAACCAATAGGCATGAAGGATTTCTATTATTTTGCATCAATCTGGTTCTGTTCTGAGGCCCCTGCGTCCGGTCGACATCACCGTGGCAGCAGATCTGCTGATGCTCGCAAGCGCTACCGGCATCCGCCACCATCTGGAACTTCAGCTGGCCACTGCGGAGGCCGGGAAGGACGGCTGGGCGTTCGTGGCGGAACGAGACGGAGTGGTCGTGGGCGCGGCCCTGTTGTCGAGGGACCCCGCGTTTCCCGGTTCAGTCATCACGCTCGTCTCCGTCTCCGAGCCCGCTCGCAGGGCCGGAGTGGGAAGCGCACTCGCTGACCTGCTGACTGAGCGGCTCAAGGAGGAGACGCTGCCCGCCTTCTACCGGCTCCGCGACGACCTCACCGAGGGGCGGCGCTTCGCTGAACAGTACGGCTACACGGTGCACAGCCACAGCGTGGGATGGGGCCTCGATCTGGCCTCCCAGCACGGCACGTTGGAGGCGGCCGCGCATGAGGCCTCCCGGTCTGCCCGCGTGCGAATTCGCCAGGCGGACCTGCCTCATGACATCGACGAAGTACTGGAGTGCGCCGCGCGCTGCCTTCCTGACTTGCCGACCGAGGAGGGTGACGTGAGGCAGGCAGGTGACTACTTCCCGGAGAACACCATCCTGCTGCTGGCCGAACGCGAGGATGAAGAGATCGAGCGACCGGCCCTCGGCCTGACAGCCCTGGCACCGGAGAAGGACGGCGACACCTGGTACACCCTCTTCACCGGAGTGGTGACGACTCACCGCAGGACCGGCATAGCCCGCGCGCTGAAGTCTGACTCGTTTCTCCGGGCCCACCGTGCCGGCGCACGGTCCGTACATACGCACAATCACGATACGAACGACGCGATCATCGGTCTCAACGCCTCATTCGGCATGCGACCGGCACCCGGCTACTGGGACTTGCGACGCCCGATCCCGAAGTGAGCGGGTTGCGAGCCGGGTGAGGCACCCCTTCTGAGTGCAGAGCCGGCGCACTCGCGAGCGACCCCCTGTGCGGAAGACAGTCACCTTCCGCACAGGGGGTCGCGGCGTCAGCGGGCGATAGACACGGCGAAGGGCACGAATCCGTCGGAGCGGATCACATGCGGTACGAACAGCACGGCGGCTTCGGTGGCCCGAGCGGTCTCGATCCCGCCGAGGTCCGTGATCCATTCGGGCTGCCAGCCCAGGTCGCCCAGGAGCCCGCGGACCACCTGCTTGGCCTCCGTGCTCTCGCCGGAGAGGAAGGCCGTCGGCTTCTGAACGAGTGCGGCCGGCGCGGTCATGACCGGATAGAGCATCGTGTTCAGCGTTTTGACGACGTGAGTGTCGGGGAGCGCTGCCTGCAGTCGCTCGGCGAGGCTCGATCCGGGGTAGATCAGTTCGCGGGGCAGTCCGTCCGGGCCGTCGACGGTGGCATTGGCAAGGTCCACCAGGATCTTGCCTTGCAACTCCTCACGCAGAGCGGACAGCCGCTCCAGTGAGCCGTCGCCGGGTGTCGCGTTGATGACGATGTGCGCTTTCCGAGTGCTGTCGGCCGCCGAGCCCTGCGCACGCCCTCCGATGCTCACCTCGTGCCCGACTCGGGTCAGAGCTGTGGTCAGGTTGCCGCCGACGCGGCCGTTTCCGAGTACTGCGATCTGGGTCATGGAGGCCTGGTCCTTTCGGTGCGGGGGGGGGATTCCGCGTGGTCAACGGGTGAGAGTGGCGACGGCGGCCGCGTGCACGCCCGGGGCGGCGGCCAGGAAGCTGTCGCTGTCCGGGGTCCACGTGCGTCCCGCGGCATCGGAGATCCGACCGCCGGCCTCGGACACGAGGAGTGCTCCGGGAAGCAGGTCCGCGCGTGCGCCGGTGAACTGCCAGAAAGCATCGATCCGGCCTGCGGCCACGGACAGCAGGTGCAGGGTGGCCGGCACGGACGTGCGCACCACGAGCGCGTCGAGAAGCATCGCGGTGACGGAGGCGCCGATGCGTCGCACGATGCTCGTGTCCTCGTCCGGCCTGGCCTGGCTGGTCGCCACGAGAGCGAGGCCGAGGTCCGTCGCCCCGGACACCCGCAGTGTCCGGCCGTTCAGGTGGGCACCACCCCCGGCGAGAGCCGTATAGGTCTCACCGGTCAAGGGCAGGTGGACAACGGTGAGTATCGGGCGGTTGTCATGCACCAGGGTGGTGGTGACTGCCCATTCCGGCAGGCCGTGCAGGTGGTTGATATTGCCCTCCGCCGGATCCACCAGCCACCATGCGCCAGAGGGCAGCGATCCACCCTGCAGCTCGTCATCCACCCAGCGAGCGTCCGGCCGCAGGGCCGTGAGGCGAGGCTTCAACACCTCTAGTACCGCGTCGTCGTTGGCAGCGAGCGCCCGGGTCAGATCGTCGCGGCTGTCGGTGCGGATCGCGTCGCCGAAGCGCTCCCGAAGGACGGAACCCGCCGTACGAACGGCATCCGACGTGTGTGCCAGCAGCTCGGCACAGGGCGAGACAGGTGCCTCTGCTCCGGCTTCGGCAGACAAAACGGTGCTCCGTGTCGATTCGGGCATGACAGTCTCCCATCCAAGAGGGGGTCATGGGGCGGGCGGGAATCTTCCTTCGATCCGTCCTCGCCTCTCGACCGTATGTTTCCACTTCATTAACAGCAAGTGCATGTCATGAACGCCTAACATGACTCACATGCAATTGGACTTGAATCTGCTGACGGCACTCGACGCGCTTCTGGAGGAGGGCAGCGTGGCCGGGGCAGCAGCGAGGCTCCACGTGACCGCACCGGCGATGAGCCGGAGCCTCGGCCGAATCCGGCGCACGACGGGAGACCAGATCCTGGTGCGCACCGGCCGCGTGATGACCCCGACGCCCTACGCAGTCTCCGTCCGGGAGCATGTGCACGAGCTGCTGCTCCAGGCCCAGACCGTGCTGGCGCCCAGCCGTGAACTCGACCTCGCCTCCTTGGAGCGCACCTTCACGCTCCGCTGGCACGACTCCCTGGTCACCCTTGGCGGATCCGCTCTCCTGTCTTCGGTCCGCCGCCAGGCGCCGGGCGTGCGGCTGCGCTTCCTCGCGGAATCGAGCCTCGACACACCCGAGTTGCGCCGCGCTCAGATCGACCTGGAGGCCAACGCGGACCGTTCCGCAACGCCGGACATCCGGAGCGCGCATGTGACGTCGAGCCGGTACGTGATCGTCGTACGCCAAGGGCACCCGCTCACCCGCGACCAGGCCGTCACCGCCACGCAGTACGCGGCGGCCGAGCACATCACCGTTTCGCGCCGCGGGCATCTCGGCAACACGTTCGACGACGCCTTCGCACAGCTCGGTCTCACCCGGCAGGTGGTGGCGGCCGTACCCACCGAGGCGGCCGCATTCGCGTTCGCTCGCGACTCCGACGTCCTTCTCACCGTCCCCGACATCACGGTGCATCCGGCAGCCACGGCTTTCGGTCTGACCGCCCTGCGCCTGCCGATCGAGCTGCCGCCAGCCCCGCTGTACCTGTCGTGGCACCAGCGCTACGACGGCGACCCCGCGCACATGTGGCTGCGTGACCTGGCACGAATCGCTCTCGGCGGCCGGGACAGCGGGTGCGTCGCCCGCACTGACCGGGACGCTGCAGGCGAGAGCGAGGCGAACGAGCTGCCCTGACCGGCAACATGGTGCGGCACGTACTGATCAGGTGCAGCGTGCCACTCTCGCGATCACGGTGTCGGTTGCAACGTCCTCCTCACTCGTATCCGGCCGGAAGGTGAGGAGAGCCGACAGCCCCGTGCCGCTCAGACACCGGCCGGTCCAGCGCTCCCGGCGTGATCGCGGGCTACCCGTAGGACGGTCCGACCCGGACGAATTGATCCCGTCGTCATGGCGGTAGGCACATCCGGAAGGCAATCGTCCGGCCTCACGTCACACGAGGCCGGACGAGTAGGGTGTCCGGTCGTCCTCTCCAACCCGGTCAGGCGTCGCGGCGTCCCGGAAGGAACTGGTCGAGCACGACGGCAAGGAACTTGGTGTGGTCCGGAAGGCCGGACTCCCTCACCAGGCGGTCGATGATCGCTCGCTGGGCCTTGGTCGGTTTGTACTGCAGTTGGACGGGGCCGAGTCCTCGCAGGTCCGAGTCGTCGGGCTTGACGGTGACGGCGAACAGTTTGGACTGGAATTTGGGCGCGCGCCGCGCGTCCTCGACGACCTGCGCGAGTCCCTTCTCGGCGGCCGCCTCGACGGCGACCAGCACGATCTGGGTGTGTGTGATGTCGTTCTGCTTGCGGTACTTGCGGAAGCGCGCCGCCACGTTCTGGGACACGTAGAAACCGACGGGCTTCGCGGTGTCCGCGTCGTTGAGTTCGAGCTCGGGGTCCGGCTCCCGTACGGCCTCGCGTGCGGGCTGGGGAATCACCGACGGTGCGGCCAAAGGGGTCGGCATCGGCGTCGCCGGCGCTACGGGCTGGCTCTGCGCCGGAGCGGCGGTCGCCCAGCCGGCGAGCGCGCTCGACGAGGCCGCCGAGCCACCACTTCCACCTCCGCTGAACAGATTGCCGACTCCCTCGTCGGACATGCTCTGCTCGTCGTCCGCGTCCATGCGCTTCTTGCCCTTGGGCGGGGTCATGCGGCAGCTTCCTTCCTGAGCTCGAGTGCCCTGGCGAACATCTCTTCAGTGAATCCTTCGTAGTCGGAGACCAGGCCTTCGACGGTCTCGGGGATGGTCCGGTCGCCCTCCCTGCGCCGGTCGGCCAGCTCCTGGACCAGCAACCCGCGCTTGCGTACGAGGCGTGCCACCGCTTCCGTGTGTCCGATGAGGTGCTTGAACATGTGGGCGTCCTCGCCGAGCACCTTGTGAACCTGTTGTCGTACATCGGCGTGAATGCCCGTGTAGGTCCGGCCCGTATCGAACAGGAGTACGCCGAGAAGCTCCAGGTGTGGGTTGAGTTGGCTGACGAACCTGACGTAGGAGAACTCCAGGCCGATCTGGGCGAGTCCGTCCTCGGCGCCGCCGTCGCTCTTGACCGGGATGATCAGCCAGCGCGCGGTGGAGAGAGCGAGTCGCTGGAGCGACGGGTTCTCGGGCGGGGTGTCGAGGATGATGATCTGGTACTCGTGTGCGATCGGCAGCAGGCACATCAGCAGCCGCAGGTATGCCTGGGGGCCTTCCTTCGCGAGAAGCGTGTGGAAGAAGATGCCGAACTCGTCGCCGAGCGCCGGACCACCCATGACGACATCCAGGTTCTCCCTCACACCTCGCCGGGGCGTCAGGGGGGTGCCGGTGCGCAGGGACTCAAGGAGTCCCGCTCCCCCGTCGTTCCACTCCGCACGCTTGTAGCCGAGTTCACGCGCGATGTTGCCCTGTGCGTTGCAGTCGATGATGAGGGTTCGCAGCCCGCTGCGGGCCGCTTTGCCCGCAGCGTTGGCCGACACCGACGACTTGCCCACACCACCCTTGCCGTTGCCGAACATGAAGATGTGCGACAGCGAGGCCCACGGGATCTGGGGCAGGTGCTGCTGACTGTCAGGTGCCGCGAAGGGACTGGCCATGGATCCTCTCTCAGTATCGTTCAGGTCCGGGGAAGTCCCGGTGAAAACGGGAAGCTGGCACGCGATCAGGTGGCGAAACGTCCGCTTTAATGGCGTTCGCCCGAGCGAAAGTTCTCTCAGAACGATTCTGAGCCTCAGAACGCGTGATCCTGATGCCGAGTACCCTCCTGAACCCCGCTCATGAGGGGCGGCAGAGCCCTCCAACTCCCCTTCTGGGCTGGTCAACGAGGGATCTGGTGATAGCGCTTAAACGTGACACCCCGCATCCCCGCTCGCCTGACTGTTCACTGCTTGGCAACTCGGCTCAGTAACCACTCCGCCAGTGGTGCTTCCAGCAGGGTGAGCAACCGTCACTCCCATAAACTCAGTCACCTCCGGCGAAGTTGCGACACAAAGTGATGCACAGGCTAGCAGAGTGATCATGATGCGGGTACGACGACATGCGCATCAACCGACTATGGATTTAGCGTGCAAGCAAGTCCCGGCCCCAGCGGGTCCTGCAACCTGATCACTGGTCCACACTCCCGCACGCGGTTGTGCTCTGCGTCCCGTCACTACGCCAACCGACAACCTGGTCACCGTGTCGACGTGCTGCCCAGTCCAACGGCCCGTCGGCTACTGGACATGCGACGGGGCGGCGAAGCCGACGTTCATACCGGCAGACCACGGGACCCGCACGTGGACCGGTCGACTGGCGGCGCCATCCATCACCGAACCCACCTGGACCCCTGCTTCCCTTCAGGCCGCGCAACGCGTTTCCCAATAGGCCCCCGTACTGACTCACCACTCCCCCGCCGGTCCTGCGACTCACCTGGCGTGTATGCCTGCACCACATCAAACCCACAACCAACTTGATGTCCTGACCTGCCACCTGGCGTCCAGTCCTGCCAGGAGTCATGCATGCCTGTTGAGGGACATGTTCACCCAACCACGGACTGTCTCCTGTGCCTGCATCTACACCTCCTGTCCCGCACGGAACTCCCCTTGCAAACAGGTAACCGTTCCCGTACGGAAGCCAACCCGGAGACAGGTGTCCTGACAGGCAAGGCATCCGATTTGGCGATCGGCAGCCAAGCAAATGACCCACTCCGCCAACCCGCAAGCACGCGCTTCCGTAGGCCACTTGACCTGAAGGCAGGCCTTCGCTCTCACGACCATCTTCACCTGCCGTCGGACCCGCATCCAGGTAGCCACGTCCGCTTGCGAGTAACTTCCCAACCAATCCCGGCTACCCGCATCTGAACCGACTGACGTGCAGACCGCCAACCATGCCAGCTAACGAGCTTGAGACTCTGCACTCCTCCAAGCGCATGCCAGTGTCTTTTCCCAGATGGAGACTCACGCGACGATCCACACCGTCTGAGTAGTGTGAGGCAGCATTGGAAGGTACGCCCTGATCAACGCACTGCCCTGAGCTCGTACCAGTGTTTGACTACAAGCTTGCTCCAGTGTTTGCAGGCTTGTTTATTTTCCCTGGTCAGACGGCGCATCCGCGCTCTACATCAGAGTTCACCTTAGAGACACTGATGCCACTTCGTCCAGCTCTCTAAGCTTGAACGATGGCGAGTGGACCGCTGCTCGGCGTGACAAGTTTCCAGCTGGCGACTCCCTGATGTCAGAGGAGCATAGTGATGGGCAGAGGATCGGAGTGACTGTCCAGTACCCATCTCGGGCTCTGCCGCACTCGGCTGGCACCCTTGAGCGAGAAGAACCTACTGTCAGGAACATGCGTGCGAAGCATGTGAAGCCGGGATTGCCCCTACCAGTTGACCATCTCTCATGGTCAGGCAGCGCGCGCGAGGAGTCGCGAGACTTGTGCATTTCGCTGACTGCCGTGCATGACTGTCACGGCGCTCAGGAGCCCTCCGGCGGGTGACGATCTCTTCGGAGAGTGGTTCAGCAGCGCGTTTGGGGGATTGAGGTAAGTGCAACTCGTGGTTGGCTGTGGGGATCGTCCTCCTTCTAGCTCGTCGATAGGTGGCCAGACTCCTGGTTCCTTCTGGTCCTCACACGGCTCATCCGGCGCTTCGCGCGTACGCGCTTCTGTACGGATCGTTCCCGGCAGCATCAGCTAGTCTGGTGTCCGCGCAGGCGCTACTCTCTGCGGTCCGAAATGAAAGCTCCGGCGGGCCCGAGGTGCCATGTCGGAGTGGCACGGCGGCCTCCACCGCTTCCGACGAGCAGAACCGCACCGTGACCGGATGGGGGGAGTACTCCTTGGTTCCGCGGCGAGCGTTCGCCTGGCTTGCAGGGTTTCCGATCGATCGCGAGATCAAACAGGGTGCTCTCCGAAGCGGAATCCCCCGCACGTGATGATGGCGCCGGACGCCGACCACGGTCCGCCGATCGTTCGGCCCAGGAGGCAGCGGAGTCCGCAGAGCGCTATGAGCGGCTCTGCCGTGCGGGGCGTCCACGGGGCGCCCCGCAGGGGGGTTGTGGTTGCTCACCATGGAGCGACGGGTGCCCATCAACGAAAGTGGGTGGTCTTCGCACTCGTGACACTTCGTCCAATGAGGGCATGTCACGCCCCATCCACTGCCGTCCGACTCGGTCCTCGTCCACAGTGCCCGTGGGTACGCCCGGCACCCAGTCGGTGCCGCGCTGTGAGGGGAGGCTGGAGTGGGGCGAATAGGTGGAGCCGGAGGAGGGACGCAGCGAAGGGGCGTGGGGACAAGCTTCCACAATCAGCGCAGCCGAAGACCCGGCTGCCTGCGGACGACGCCCCGCGTCTCGTGTTCTGCGGCATGCGGAACGCTGCCACGTACCCCGAACCGGGCGCCTACTGATGCCGTGTACAGTTCTTGCAACTGTCTTCACGCCTCTTTATGACCTGCCCGGTGACGGGACCGGGGGGCGGCCCTGTGGGGGGGGGAGGGGCATCGTCCACTCTGCGGCTGCCGAGGGGCCGGCCGCGTCGGACAGGCCGAGCAGGGGCCCGGTCGGGTGGGGCCCGGAAGTCGCCCGGAGGAGCCACAGAGGGCGCTGGCCGGTGATTCCGGTCCGTTCTCTGAGAGGCTCTCAGAGAACTCATTGAGAGTTTGACTATCTGGCAGGGGTCGATCCGATGGCGCCAGTAAACCAGCCGACCGCAGGATCTGGACGCCGACGGTGTGAACGTGAACCACAAGCGCCTCGGGCGAGTGATGCGGAAGTCCATGCCGGGCCTCACGTCGGCGCCAGTACCCGCCGATCAGCAAGTCCTCACCGAAAGACGCCACCATCCACTCGGCCGCGTCGGGTGCGAGACTCATGCGCTCGATCTGTGCCGACTCCTCTGCGATCGCCGCCGTGCGTGCGGACAACTCCGTCTCGTAGGCGGCGATCTCCGCGGCCGGGTCCTCGGTGTTGTCGGCGATCGCTTGGGCCAGGACGGCACCGTCCAGCATCGCCTGGATCGATCAGAGCGCTCAGTTCCGGGTCCCAGCCGGGGGACATGTCCTGCAGCCGGGCCGGGGTGGCGCTCCAGTGTCCGTCGTCGAACCGTTGCCGGTCCGCTCAGGCGGCGTCGGCCCGAACACTCACCGAGACACAGATCGTTCCTTCCCGAACGGCTGCGCCCCCAGGTTCAGGTTGCCGCCGAGGGCGATTGCGCTGCCGGGCCCGACGGATCGCGAGACCCGAGGCCGGCGTTGCTCGGCGTCGCTGATCATCAGCCGGAGACAGGCGTAGAGGTGAACAGGACGCTCGTCAGTGAGGAAGGCCGGATGCGGGAACGTCCGCCGTCCGCGCCAGTGCAGGAGGTCCGACTCGGTCTGGGTGCCATCGGTGAAGGTCAGCCGGTGGCCGCGGCGGGGGACCGCTGGACGGCCGTCAGGTGGGCCCCAGCCGATAGCGCTGTTCGGCACCTTTGACGGGAGTAGCCCGCGGAGGCTTTCATTCGCATCAGCGAACCCAGGGGCTTCTTGCGCGTGGGCCATGAACAACGGCTTCCGGACAGTGCACTGTCCGTCGAGACGGCGTACCCCTGCAGCACGCCTTCCTTCCGACCTACGGAGGCAGGGGGCTTCTGCGCAAGGAGCCTGAATCCAGGACGCGCGGGGGATGGCCCAGCAGGGCGGCCCTCGCCTCCCGACGCAGGGGCTCTGCGGGCCTGCGGGGGCGCTGGCGGGACGATTGACGGGCCAGCAGGGGGCTTCGGGACGGCTTACGGGTGTCAGGGGGGCGCAGTCCCGCCCGGCCGCGGCGCGGACTGAGAACGCTTCGGTCCCGCTTCAGTCCCGTCCCGGAAAGGCGCAAGTCAGCGAGCTACTCAAGATCCAACCACGGGCTCAACGGGACTAAGACCGTGTCCTACGTGGTGAGGCGGATCAGTCGCTTGTAGCAGCACAGGGTGGCGGCGAGGCCGAGAAAGGCCAGGTAGTTGCGGGGATC
>NZ_JBIVPJ010000038.1:0-42293 GCF_044754585.1 Streptomyces sp. NPDC093065
CCCAGACGATGGCGAACGCGAACCGGACGAAGTACAGCCTGCGCAGGGCAGATGCCGTCCCGGCGGTGGAGGTCGGCTCAGCGATGGTGGTCACGGTGATCCTTTCGGTGGAATCCGAACGAGAGAGAAGCAACGAGGAGAAGTTCAGGGGGTGCTCTGATCGGCCGTCCGGACAGGGTCGGCCCCGGCAATCCCGATGACACTGCCTCAGCGAGACTGAACGTTCTGTTCGCTAAGACTGGCAAGAACCGGGCCACTTGTCAAGACCGAACGTTCTACCCGCTACCATGGCACTATGGTGCGCAGCGAATCCCCAAGCCGACCGTCCGCGACGGAGGTCGATCGCGCCGCGCGCAGCCAACGGCGATCGTGCGGTCCGAAGCGTTGAGCAGGCCCAGGTCGGCCCGCAGCGCGTGGGAACCGAGGCCGATCAGGACGGGGACCGGGAAAGTGACTCCGCTCCACTGGCGCACGGCGACCACATCGACGTCGTAGCCGCGTTCTTCGCAGTAGCCCGGCCGACATGCGCGCGACCAGGGCGTCTGCACGCCGCGCCCGTTCCAGCGTGCGGCCCACGCCCATCTCGGCGTGCCCGCGGTGGCATTCTCCGCTTCCAACGGCGTGGGCGGCTCGGAGAGTGCCTCTGCCCGGCGTTCCCGGGGTCGGCACGTCCCAGCCGCCCGGACGTGGACCTCCACATATGATTCGGGCATGTGCTTGTAGAGGCCGGGTCCACGAGCGATGTGCACCAGCCGGTCCTGGCGACCGAGGGCGGGGGCATGGCAGCGGCGCCTGTCCGCTTGTGCAGACCGGGGCGGCGGAGATCTCGATGGTGTGCTGATTCAGGCCGATGGCCCTGGGGCGGATCGAGGTGCCCCAGGGCGTTCGAACAGCATGGTTGGCACGCGGAGGTCGCTGAGCGGCAGGGACGTCGTGAGGCCGACGGGGCCATCGCCGACGATGACAGGGTCCATGGAGGAGCCCCTCCTCAGCCTTGGTGCGTGGAGGGATCGGCGAACTCGGTGTAGGTGTACGGGTTGTCGAGCACCTTCGACTCCGGGATCTGCGGGCTCATGCCACGGGCCCACTCCTCCGTACCGAGCTCCGCGCGGAGGAACTCGACGGTCTGTCCCACCACCCGGCGGGCCTTGGCAAGGTCGGTGCTGACGAGGCGGTGGTTGTACTTCACAGGGCGGCCGTTGACCAGGACGGTGTGGATGTCGCCTCGCTGTGCCTGGAACACGACATGGCCGTAGGGGTTGAGGATCGGGAACATCGCCGGTGACTCGTCGTTCTTGAGCAGGACGACGTCGGCACGCTTGCCGGGCTCGATGCTGCCCACCAGGTGGTCCATCCCCAGGGCTCGGGCGCCACCACGGGTCGCCCACTCCACGACCTCTCGGGCACGCAGTGCTACGTGGGTGACGGTGTCGCCGGAGGCGTGAGCCTCGTGGTGCTCGCGTGCCCGGTCCGACGAGAGTGTCGAGCGCATCGCGGCGAACGCGTCGGCGCTCCACCACATGCTGGTGTCGACCGAGAGCGAAATAGGGATGGAGTGGCGGCGCAGCGCCCAACTCGAAGGATAGCCCTGGCCGCAGCTGGCCTCGCTCTCGGCAGACACCGACGCGGAGCCGCCGGTGGCGGCGATGCGCTGGTACGAGTCCTCACTCAGCGTCGCCGCATGGACGTAGACGTTCTCGGGTGTCATGAAGCCGTGCTCGTGCATGAGCCGGATGCCGTTGTCGTTCGTGGCGCCCCAGACACCGGCGTGCGTGGTGACGGGCACGTCCAGCTCGCGTGCGGCTTCGAAAGCCGCCTTCTCGGGGAAGGACGGGTCGCCCGTGACATCGAACGCGACCTGGAAGCCGAGCATCTCCGAGCGCGGCATCCTCCGCTCCGCGAAGCTCCGGAACTCGGGTGAGTTGGTCCACTCCCAGGGGCCGGCGTGGATGTTGCCGTACGCGAACACGAAGCGACCGGGCACCTCCTCAAGGGCGTCGACAGCGGCTTCGGCGTGATCGACCGTGGCGAGACCGTGCGACCAGTCGACGGTGGTGGTGACCCCGGCGTCGATCGCCTCGATCGCGCTGAGAAGGTTTCCGGCGTACACGTCCTGAGGACGGAATCGCTTGCCGTGCTCGAGGTAGTTCCAGACGAAGTACTGCGTGAGGGTCCAGTCGGCTCCGTACCCCCGCATGGCGGTCTGCCACATGTGACGGTGGGTGTCGACCATGCCCGGCATGAGGATGCCGCCGCCGGCGTCGATCTCGACCGTGCCCTCGGGTGCCTCCAGGTTCGGGCCCACAGCCTCGATCGTGTCGCCGACGACGAGAACATCCCCGTCGGCCAGGATCGTGCGCCGGTCGTCCATCGTCAGGACGTGGCCGTGCCGGAAGACAATCGCCGGGGCTGCGCCGACGTCGCTCGCTGCGGGTGTGTCAGGTGTGGATGCCATGGGTTCTCTTTCGCGGTTACGTGAACGTTGGAGCCGGCGGGGTGCTGGGTGGGGTGTCAGGTGCTGATGTCCGGGTAGGGCAGTGCGATGTGGTCGAGGCTGAGGGCATAGTCGAGTTGCATACCGAGGGGCTCGTCGAAGTCGCGCTCGAACATGGCGATCCACAGGGTGAGCGTGAGGAACGGGTGCGCGCCCAATTCGAAGAGGGCCACGTGGTCGTGAGTGGCCAGCGCCCGGCGCTCCTCGTCGGTGAAGGAGAGCCAGGTGGTGTCCTCGGCGGCCACGGCGTTGAGGATGCGGTTGGCCCGCTCCTGCAACCACCAGGCGACTGTCCCCTCGGGGTCCTCGCGGTACCGCTCGGTGAGCCCGTACTCGCGGTCCACGGTGTAGAGGAATTTATTGACCAGGTACTTGCTCATGCGTGGGACTCCTGCCGGTCGGCGGCAATCCCGCTGTCGAGGAGCCCGGGGTCCGGATACCAGGTGAAGTACGCCTCCATCGTGTGGAAGAGGCTGAGATGGTCGGCGTAGTCGGCCGGCCGGTTGCCCGCGACCCCCATCATCAGCATGAAGTCCATGAATCCGTGGGTTGCGTTGCCCGGGGCGTGGAGACTGTCGAGGGTGACGTTGGCCAGGCAGCCGTCGATGTCGCCCTTGGTGATCCACTCGACGGCCCGGGCGTCGAACTCCGGGTCGGGCCCGGTGGGGCCGAACTGGCGTGGACCGCCGAGTTCGAGCGAGAGATGACCGGTACCGATGACGGCGACGCGGAGGTGGCTGGGCCAGGCGTCGATGATCGCGCGGATGGTTCTGCCGAGTTGGACGAACCGCTCGGGCCGGGGGAGCGGCGGCGCAAAGATGTTGGTGTAGATGGGGACGATCGGCAGGTCCGCCTCGGGCCGGACGGTGATGATCGGGCAGGTGATGGAGTGGTCGATCCTCAGCTCGTTGGAGAACGCCAGGTCGAAGCCGCGGTCCATGCCTTCGCGCAGCATGTACGCCGAGAGCGCCTCGTCGCCTTTGAGCAGCATCTTCGGCAGCCCGAACTCGCGCTGCTCGTTCTCCCAGTTGGCGTCGTAGTACGGCGCCTTGCCGACCAGGAACTGCGGCATGTTGTCGAGCCAGAGCTGATGGAAGTGGTCGGAACCGACCATCACGAGCACGTCGGGGCGTGACCTGGTCAGTGTCTCCCGGTACGCCTCGACCTTGCGGATCCACTCGGCCGCGAATGGCGGTGCCTGGTCCGGGGGGAGCTTGCTGGTTCGGTAGTAGAAGGGATGGTGCGTGGTCGCGAGGATCGCGACGAGCCGGGCCATCGTCGGCCTTCCCCTTTCTTCGGAGAATCTTCTTCGGATCTCTCTTGGAATAGCTCTTTGGGCGGCTGCTTCAGGAAGCGGGCCGGGCGCGCAACGCACTGCGGCGGCGCAGCAACGGGGGCACGGCGGCGAGCGCTCCGACCGCGATGGCGACGGGCGCGCCCCAGCTGCCGCCGTCCGGCAGTCCGGCGGCGTGGTCGAGCGAGAAGTGACCGGGGCCGGTGACGGCGAGACAGACCGCGAGGCCGGCGTACACCACGGGGATCTCACAGCCGCCCAGGTGGGCCCAGAGTCCGTTCATGGTGTTGGGCGCCGCGGCTACGAGCATGGTGCCGGTCACGACCGCACTCCCGACACGGGTCAGCAGTCCGGTGCCCAGCAGCAGCGCGCCCAGGAGTTCACAGCACGCGGCAAGCAGGACGAGTGGGCGACCGGGGCGAAAGCCCCAGCTCTCGAACACCTCGGCGGTCTTCGCCGGGCCCATGCCGCGAAACCAGCCGAGGCTCTTTTGGAGGCCGTGGCCGGCGAGGAGCGTGGCGAGGCCGAGCCGGAGGAGGAGCAGGCCCAGGTCCGTCTCAGTCATTGTCGTTCGCCACCAGGGTCGTCGGGTCCACGAACTCGGCGTGGTGCTCCAGCAGGAGATAGGTGTCCATCGCGACCGGCATCCGCTCTTCCTCGGCGAGCTGGCCGAGAAGCCCGACGGCGCGGGCGATCAGCGCGAAGCCCCGCAGGAGTTTCACCGGCAGTCCCAGGTCGGCGAGCCCGGCGCCCACGACACCGGCGCCGTTGAGTACGAGAGTGCGGCCGAGGTACTCCGGGTGCACTCGCCCGATCGCTTCGAACAGTGCCAGGTGCGGGCCGTAGCAGTGTTCCTCGGTCGCGATCCTTACCAGGGCGGGTGTGCGCGGGTCGAGCCGTTTGTGTACCGGGTGGCCCAGCCCGGGAATGATGCGGTTGTGCGCTCGTGTCTCGCGGACGGCGTCTCGGGCGACCTCGTCCCACTCGCCGGGAGTCTGGGGGGTGGTATCGAGCCCTTCGACGACTGCGTGCAGGAACTGTCCGGAGTCTTCGGTGACACCGAGGAAGCGGGAGCCGCCGCCCAGCAGCCCGGCGGCCATGGCGCCTTGAACGGAATCGGGGGCGGACAGGTAGGTCAGGCGTGCCGCGATCGCGGTCGGGGTGAAGCCGTGGTCGGCCAGAGCGAGGAGGCAGGCGTCGAGCATGCGTACCTGGCCGGATGTCGGAGTGCGCAGCGTGACCATGCGGTAGGCCAGCTCGGTCAGGCTGACGGAGCCCATCAGGTCGTTCGCGAGGTCCTCGCCGAGCAGTGTGATCGTCGAGGCCGTGGACATACCGAGCGAGGTGGGGAAGCGGGGCTCGGGTCCGCCGGCGCGGGTGCTCATCGGGTTTCTCCCAGCCAGGCGCGGACCTCGGCCTTGATCTCGTCGCTCTGCTCGCCGATGGCCGGGGGCGCCAGGTCGTAGCGATGCCCGGAGCGGGAGAAGCGGATGGGGTTGCGCACCAGCGGTACGGGGCCCGAGCCCTCGGCTCCGGCGGTCCCCACGTCTACCAGTGGTTCGAGGCCGAGGCCGGTCGCGAACTCGACCCCCTCGGCTATGGAGTTGATCGGTCCCGCGGGGACTCCGGCCGCGACGAGGGTGTCGAACCACTCCGCCTTGGTGCGCTGGGCGAGCTGCTTCTCAAGGAGCGGGCGAAGCGTCTCGCGGTTCGCGGTGCGGTCGCCGACGGTGCGAAAGCGGGGGTCCTCGGCGAGCGCGGGCACGCCCAGCGCCGTGCACAGCGCACCGAACTGCCGGTCGTTGCCGGCGATGACGATGATGTCGCCGTCGGCGGTGGGCAGCGGTTCGTAGGGGAACAGGCTCGGGTGGCTGTTGCCCATCCGGTGAGGGACAACGCCGCCCGCGGCGTAGGCGCCGGTCTGGTTGACCAGTCCGGACAGCGCGGAGGAGAGCAGGTTGACCTCGACGTGCTGACCGCGCCCGGAGCGCTCCCGCTCGCGCAGCGCGGCGAGGACGCCGATGAGGGCGTGCATGCCGGTCATGACGTCGAAGACCGAGATGCCGGCGCGGTACGGCGGCCCGTCGGATGCCCCGGTCAGGCTCATCAGCCCGGACATCGCCTGGACGAGCAGGTCGTAACCGGGCAGGTGCGCGCCGCCACCGGCGCCGAAACCGCTGATCGAGGCATATACGACGGCCGTGTTGTCGGCTGCGACGCTGTCGTAGTCGAGGGTGTACTTCGCCAGTCCCCCTGGCCGGAAGTTCTCGATCATCACGTCGGCGCGCCGTGCGATGGCGTGGGCGAGTCGGAGATCGTCTTCGTCTTTGAGGTCCAGTGCGACCGAGCGCTTGTTGCGGTTGATGGACAGGTAGTACGTCGAGACGCCGTCCCGGGTCGGTGGCACCCAGGTTCGGGTGTCGTCGCCGTCGGGCGCCTCGACCTTGATGACGTCCGCTCCGAGATCGGCCATCAGCATTGTCGCGTAGGGCCCGGCCAGGATGCGGGAGAAGTCGGCGACGAGGAGGCCGCTCAGCGGGCCGGATGGGGCGTGGGTCATGTCGGATAGGTCCTGTCCGTATGCCGGTCAAGTGTCCGTACAGCGACCAATGTGATCCTGCTTGCAACTCTCGTCAAGAGATCCGACCCGGCCGATCGTGCGAGGGGAGGACCTTCCGGTGGGCATACGCGGGACGTTCACGGGACCGCGGTCACGGAGGGTGCGACCCGCGACGAGGCAGCCGGTCGGCGCCGTAGAGTGGCGGCTGGAAGCCGACCGGGCTACGAGGAGGCAGTTGTTGAAGGAACGGGGGCGTGGTCCCGACTTCATCGAAGCGCTGGCGCGCGGGCTGAGCGTGATCAAGGCGTTCGACGCCTCGGCGCCGGTGATGTCGATGTCGGAGCTGGCCGAGTCCACCGGTCTGGCCCGGCCCACCGTCCGCCGGATCCTGCTCACCCTTGAGGAGCTGGGCTACATCCGCTCTCGTGGGCAGGGCTTCTCCCTGACGCCCCGCGTGGTCGAGCTCGGCATGGCCTACGTGCACTCCATGGGGCTGTGGGAGATCGCCAGATCCCACATGGAGGGATTGGTCGCGAAGACGGGAGAGTCGTCGTCGATCGCACAGCTCGACGGGTCCGACATCATGTACCTGTCCCGGGTGGCCGTTCCCAAGATCGTGGCGCTCCGCGTCGTCATCGGAACCCGGTTCCCGGCCGCGGCAACCTCGTTGGGGAAGGTCCTCCTCGCACACCTCCCGCCCGCCGAAGTGAAGTCGCTGCTCGCCGAGCCCTCTCGCGCCGGTGTCGTGCCGCGGCGAACCCCGCCGTTGCGGGATCTTCTGACCGAACTGGAGCAGATCCGGGCCCAGGGCTGGGCCATCACGGACCAGGACCTGGCGCCCGGCATCCGGTCCGTCGCCGCGCCCCTGTGCGACGCGAGCGGGACCGTCATCGCCGCGCTGAACGTCAACGCGCACGCCGCCGAGACCTCGCTCGACGTCCTGAGGGACCGCCACCTGCCGCACCTGCTTGCGACCGCCGAGGCGATCAGCGCCGACTTCGCGGTGCGTGGGGCGGTCCCGGAGTCGGACATCGCCTGAGGCCTTGGAGAGTCGCTGCCCCCGGCTCATTGAGGCGGCACGGGCCCCCATCGAGGCGAGCGGGCGGAGGAGCCCGGCGATGCCGTCCTCGTCGAGGGCTCGATTCGGAAGGTCCAGCGAAACGCCGCTGCCACCGGTCGCCCAGCCGACGTCCGGAAGCTCCTGGGCGCGGACGAGGTCGTCGTAATCGCCTCGGCCGCAGACGTACTCGATCGGCCGCAGGGCGGTATCGGTCAATCGAAGATCGGCCGCGTCCAGATCGGAGGAAGGCCGCGCCGGTCGCTCGCTCCGGGCCGCGGACGCGCGGTGGACTCGGCCGTGGGTGACCGGGCCGTGTCCGCAACGCGGGGTACGACCAGCTCCTCAGGCCGGCGAAGCCCGTCTGGGGACGCCGCCGGCCGTGGCCGGCCGACGGCACACGCTCTTCGGACCCAACCGCCACCGACGCCCGCGGCAGGGGGCGTTGGAACGACGGAACATCGAGGCGAGACCCCCGGCAGCGCCTGCTCGCCCGGTTGGCCGCGGCCGGCCGGAAGGTGAGCGCCTGGGCAGCCCGCGCCCGTTCCCCAGCACACTCCACTTGAGCGTCGGGTGGCCGCTGCCGCCCGTCGTCTCTCGTCGTCACCGGCGGCCGACAGCGGGCGGACCGCACCCGGTTCCAGAAGCCTCGGCGAGGACTCGGGTCCGTAGGCCGATCCCGGTCGTCTCCGCGTGGCGCCCGACAGCATCGAGGCCGACACGGGGTGCGGCAACGGCCGGTGCCGCGAGCGTCTGCGGCACCGGGGAATCCTGCGCACGAGCCCGGAGATCCCTCCTCCAGGTCACGCTGACGAAACGTGTGATCGCCCGGACGGCTTCCAGCCGGCAGCGGTCGTGGTGACCGTGGACCGTCCCTGTTCCGCCGTGGCTCATCACACGGGGATCGTGCGCCGACGTCCCCCAGCTTCGAGATGTCGAGCCGAGATGGAATAGATCGTGACATCTGTCGAAAGACCTGCAACGTTCCGTCCCTCTAGGGTGACGGACCAATGCCGGCAGAGCTTCGCCAAGCACACCGTCGTGGCCGACACACACCTTTCGCACGAGGCTCACCCCCTCGATCCCCGCCCCTCCACGTCGTGCCCCGAACACGCCTTCATCCGAAGAACCCCCCGGCGACACGCGCCGGCCATCACTCGGGAGCGCTCATGCGAACAACCACCATCACTCGCGGATCCCGGCTCACGGCCATCGCGATCGCCGGACTCCTCGCCCTGACGGGGTGCGGGGACAAAGAGACGCCTGCCGCCGCGAGCGGCTCGGACGGGGGGAGGCCCGTGACCGGAACTCCCATCCTCGTCGGATTCATCAACACCGGGGAGGGCGGCCTGTCCTTCCCGGAGGTCGCGGACGCAGCGAACGCGGCGAGTTCCTACGTCAACACCCATGACGGCGTGAACGGCAGACCGATCGAGCTCATCACCTGTTCGACCACGGGTGCCCCGGAGAGCGCCGGCAAGTGCGCCAACGACCTCATCGACAAGAAGGCCGCCGTCGCCGTGCTCGGCGTCGAACTCGGAGCCGACGCCCTCGTGAAGCCGCTCAAGGAGGCCGGCATCCCGATCTTCGGGGTCTCGTCGTCCGGCACGGTGCTGGCCAAGGACCCCTACGTGACCTTCACGACCCCTCCGGCGTCCCTGACCTGGAACGGTTTCTGGAAGGTCATGAAGGAAGCGGGAGCGCGAAGGCCGATCATGATCGGTGCCGACGGGGGCCCCACGTACAAGGAGACCGTGGTCAACACCGTGATACCGAGCGCCAAGGCCGCCGGTCTCGACCTCGGCTACACGCTCTACAACCCCGCCTCCCCCGACTTCGCCGCCGCCATCACCGCGGCGAAGCAGAAGGGCGCCGATGCGATCTACTTCGCCGGGGCAGAGAGCGACTGCACCAACGGCGTCAAGACCGCCCGGCAGCTCGGCTGGGACAAGGCCATTTTCGCAGGCAGTTGCACGGAGTTCATCAAAACGCTCGGCTCGCAGGCGGAGGGCGTGTACACACAGCAGTACCTCCTGCCCGCCAACTCCCGAGCCACGGCGCCCAAGGCCAAGCAGGCCCAGATCGACCTCTACGTCCAGCAGATGACCTCGGCCGGCGCCGAGGACAAGATCGACTCGTTCGCGACCTACGGGTTCGCCGACATCATGACCCTGACTGAAGTCCTCAAGACCATCAAGGGCGACATCACCGCGGCCACGGCAAGGAGCGCGCTCGCGTCCTACAAGGGCGACGTTTTCCTCGGCACCCCCGTTGACTGCTCTGCGCGTCCGCTGCCGAAGGACAGCTGCGGGAGTTCGATCGCCTCCCTCCAGGTCGTTTCGGACGGTAAGCAGGAAGTACTCACCGGCGACTTCATCGACATCACCAAGGACTGACCGGCGATGGAACAGTATCTGCTCTTCGCCCTGCTCGGGATGGGCGCCGGTGCGGTGTTCGCCGGCCTCGGCATGGGCCTTGTCACGGTCTGCAAGGGCTCCGGCGTGGTGAACTTCGCCCAGGCGAGCATGGGCCTGTGGGGTGCCTTCGTCTTCGACGAGCTCCGCAAGACGGGAGACCTGGTACTGCCCGTGCTGGGAATCCCCGGGCGCGTCCACCTGGGCACCGGCACACCCCTGCCCATGGCGACAGCCGTGGGGCTGCTGTCCAGCGCAGCCCTCGGCGGGCTCGTCCACGTCCTCGTGTTCAGGCCTCTGCGGAACGCCCCGGCGCTGTCGAAGATCATGGCCTCGATCGGGATCCTGACTCTGCTGCAGAGCCTGCTCGTGAGACGGTTCGGCGCCGCCTCCCGGGTGGTGGACCCGGTGCTCGGGTCGGGCAGCCTCACGCTCGGCGGCGTGGACGTGCCGCAGGACCGCCTGTGGCTGCTGGGGATCACTGTGGTGGTCGCCGGCGCGCTCATGGCCTACTACCGCTGGTCGATGGCCGGTCTCGCGACCCGGGCCGGGGTGGAGGACGAGGTCGCACTCACGCTCGCACGCTGGTCCCCGAACCGCCTCGCGGCCTTCAACTGGGCGTTGGGGACCGCCGTGACATCGCTCTTCCTGCTCCTCGCGAGCCCGATCACCGGCCTCAACCCAGCGAGTATCGGGACACTGGTCGTACCCGGCCTCGCGGCCCTGCTGGTCGCGCGGCTCTCCTCCGTCGCGGCCGCTGCGATGGCGGGGCTCGGCCTGGGCGTGCTGCAGAGCGAACTGTCGTTCGTGCAACTGCAGTCGTGGTGGCCCAGCAGCCTCCCCGGCGGTGCGACCGACGCGGTCCCGTTCGTCGTGATCGTCGTCGCCCTCGTACTGCTCGGCAACAAGCTTCCTCGCCGCGGTGAGCTGGTACTCTCCCGCCTGCCGGCGGTGGTCCGGCGGCCGTTGCGGCTGAAGTGGGTGCTGCTCGGCACGGCAGTCGTCGCGCTGCTGGCGCCCTTGCTCGGGCAGTCCCAGCGCAACGGCCTGATAGCCAGCATGGTCTTCGCCGTCATCGCCCTCAGCTACGTCGTCCTGGTCGGCCTCATCGGCCAGGTCTCCCTGGGGCAGGCGGCGATCGCCGGAGTGGCCGCGTTCACGCTGGCCCGCGCCACGGACGGGTTGCCTTTCCCGGTCAGTGTGCTGCTGTCGGCGCTCGCCGCAACCGTAGCGGGCGTGGTGATGGGCGTACCGGCGCTGCGCATCCGTGGTGCCCAGCTCGCCGTGGTCACCCTCGCCGGTGCGGTGGCCGTGGAAGCGCTGTTCCTCCGGCAGATCTCCGCCGGCGGTTCCGAGCTTGCGGACCCGACGCTGTTCGGGCTGGACCTGGCCGCTCAGCGGTACAGCGAACTGGCCCGGCTCCCCTTCACCTATGCCGTGCTCGCCGCGCTCGTGCTGTGCTGTCTGCTTGTCTCCCGTGTCCTGAACGGCACCACGGGACGCCGCTTCCTGGCCGTGCGTTCCAATGAGCGGGCCGCCGCAGCGGTGGGCATCGACGTCGCCCGGACGAAGCTCGTCGCCTTCGCGCTGTCCAGTTTCATCGCCGGCGTCGGCGGGGCGCTGCTCGCGTACGCGCGCGGCAGCGTTTCCATCGAGAGCTTCAACTATCTGGCCGGCATCAGCTTCCTCGTCTTTGCCTTCATCGGTGGCATCACCAGCGTGGGCGGGGCGCTGCTCGCGGGCCTGCTCGGGCCGTTCGGCCTGTGGTATGTCCTGTTGGACGGCCTGGTGCCGCTGGGCTCTTCGTACGAGATCATCGGCGGCCTCGGCATGATCAGTACCGCGATCGTGGCTCCCGAGGGAGCCGCCGGTTTCTATGGCAAGGCGGTGCGCAACCTGCTCGCTCGCCGTACGGGACCGGAGCGCCAGGGCGAAGAGATGCCCACCTGTGCGGACCCGCGTCCGGCAGTCGTGCCCGCGTCGGACGCGCCCGCGGCCACGCCGAAGGCTCCCGCGCGCAACACCGCACATCCGGCCCTTGAGGTCGAGCGCGTCAGCGTGAGGTACGGCGGGGTGCGCGCCATACAGGACGTGTCGTTGGTCGTCCGAGCGGGCGAGATGCACGGCCTCATCGGCCCCAACGGCGCCGGCAAGACGAGCACGCTGGACGCCGTCGCGGGCTTTTGTGCGAGCGAGGGCGTTGTCCGGGTGTGCGGGACCGACGTCAGCCGGTTGTCTCCACACCGTCGATTCGGCGCGGGGTTGGCCCGAACCTGGCAGGCGACGGAGCTGTTCCTCGATCTGACCGTACGGGACAACCTGCTCGTGGCAACCGAGCCGGGGAGCCCCGGCGACCTCCTCAAGGACGTCGTGGGCCGCGTGAGGGTCACCAAGGGGGACGCGACGCTCGCCCTTCGGCTGCTGGGCATCGAGCACCTAGCCGACAGGCATCCCGCACAGCTGAGCACCGGGCAGCAGAAACTCGTCGGAGTCGCCAGGGCTCTCGCGGCACGGCCCGCCGTGCTGCTGTGCGATGAGCCCGCCGCGGGCCTGGACAGCGCCGAGAGCCGTGAGCTGGGCCGGCATCTGCGTACTGTCGCGGACACGGGCGTCGCCGTGGTGCTGATCGAGCACGACCTGTCCCTCGTCCTGCAGACGTGCGACCAGGTCACGGTGCTCGATTTCGGTCACGTCATCGCACAGGGACCGCCAGAGGCAGTTCGTCATGACCCCACCGTGATGACCGCGTACGTGGGTGACGCGCGCCCCCTCAATGCCGTCTCGAAGGAAGTGCAGCCGTGAGCCTTCTGCTCCTGAAGAACTCACCGCCGGCCGCAATGGCGTGCCCGTGGTGCGCGAGCTCGGCCTCGAAGTCCACCCTGGCGAAATCGTCGCTCTGCTCGGCCCCAACGGCGCCGGGAAGACCACAGTGCTGGAGACCGTCGGCGGAGTGCTGCAACCGTTGGGCGGCTCGGTCCGAGTCGGCGGTGAACAGGTGCGAGGAGTCCAGCGCGCCGCAGCACTCGGGGTGAGCTATGTGCGTGAGGGCAGGGGTCTGTTCACCCAGCTCACGGTCCGGGAGAACCTGCGACTGCGCACCCGCAGCCGTCGTTCCGCACGGAGGCTTCTGCCCCGCTACCCGATTCTCGAAGCCATTGCGGACCGGCGCGTCGGGTTGCTCTCCGGCGGTGAACAGCAACTGCTCGCCGTCGCCTGTGCCCTCTCCGTCGAGCCCCGGATCCTGCTCATCGACGAGATGACGATGGGCTTGGCCCCGGTCGCCGTGAAGCATCTTCTGGCGCTGGTCCGTGAAGCGGCCGACCGGGGTGTCGCGGTCCTGTTCGTCGAGCAGCATGTGCAGGACGCGTTGCAGCTCGCCGATCGCGCCTGCGTCCTGAGACACGGCGAGCTGGTCGCGCAAGGCACCACCGAAGAGCTCACCGGGCAACTGGAAGCTCTGCACGACAGCTATTTCGACATGAGCCTGCCGCACTAGCCGGGCCATTTTCTGCGGATCATGCCGGACAGGCGGGGTCTGCGCGACTCCGCCGGCCAGGCCCTGGGTGTGCTGTGCGAGTAGGCCCGTACGGCCAAGGCCTGAGGGCGTTCACGTGTCCTGACGCGCGCCGAGCCGGCCCGCGTCCGCGCGAGGAAGACCATTGTTGAGGGAGATCTTTTGCTGAGCAGTGATGTTGTGGTTGTCGGTGCCGGGATGGCCGGTGCGTCGGTGGCCGCGGAGCTGTCCGAGCGGCTTTCGGTCGTGATGGTGGAAACGGCTGCCTCGGGGGAGGAGCACAGCACGGGCCGGTCCGCTGCCGCGTTCCTGCCTTCCTACGGAAGTCCCTGGGTGCGTGCGCTCACTCGGGGGAGCGGACCGCTGTACGAGGAGATGGCGGCCGAGAACGGCGTACCGCTGCTGCAGCCGCGGCCCTTGCTCTGGCTGGCGACCGACAAGCCGGGGGAGGACGCCGTGACGGAGCTGACGCGCAGCTCGCCGCACCTGGAGAGGATCACCCCGGTACAGGCGCACCGGCTCTGTCTGCCGCTGCGGGCCGACCGGATCCGGTCCGCAGCCGTGGACCGGTCGGCCGCGGACGTGGATGTCGCGGGCCTGCACCAGACGTACTTCAGGATGTTGCGCAGGCGAGGCGCCACCGTGCTGTTCAATGCCGCGGTGCGCGACATCAGACGGCACGGCCGGGGCTGGCGCGTCACGGCGGGCGACCATGTCATCCATTGCGAGAAGGTGGTCAACGCTGCGGGCGCATGGGTCGATCAGGTGGCCGCCCGCGCGGATGTCCCGCCGATCGGTATCCAACCCAGACGGCGCACGGCGTTCGTCAGCCCGACCCGTTACGACGGGGACATCGCCGAACTGCCCCTGGTGGTGGACGCGTGTGAGCGGTGGTACGTCAAACCGGAGGCGGGGCTGATGCTGGGCTCACCCGCGGACGCCACGGATGTGTCCCCCGGCCGGCCGAGCCCGGACGAACTGGAGATCGCCCGAGCACTTGAAGCGATCGGGGAGGCGACAACGCTCGGGCTGCGCGGTGTGCGACGCGCATGGGCCGGCCTGCGCAACTTCGTCGCCGACCGTGAGCCGGTGGTGGGCGCGTGGTCTGGGCACGAGGGGTTCTACTTCCTCGCCGCGCAGGGTGGTTACGGCATTCAGATGGCCCCGGCACTGGCCCGGCTGACAGCGGACATCGTCGCTGAGGGCGCGCTGTCCCGGGAAACGGCACAATATGGTGTCCCCCCGGCCGGCCTCCGCCCCGACCGGTTGCCGGTTGCCCGCGCGTCCTCATAGGGCCCCCTCTGGCGCGCGTCGAAGATCCGGGCGGGAGCGGGCCGGCCTTCGTGCCGGGCAAGGATTTCGTGTCGTGGGGGCGTACGACAGGTGTCGAGCGGCTGTTTTGCGCGGCACGACTTCTGGCGCTCGCCCTCCGCCCGGGGCGGGCCTAGCATTCGGCCGAGACCCGCCTATTGTCCCGGGGAGATCGATGAGGCAGGAGCACGTACAGACGCTGAATGGCTTTGCGGCCGAGTACGCCCAGGCGCTGGTGTGGGAGCAGCATTGCTGCCTTCCGCTCGACCCCGACACCAGCGTCGACGAGTTGTGGCGTTACGCCGAGGCGGGCGCTTCATTCGTGTCGGTGAACGTCGGCTATGCGCCGCACGACATCGCCGAAACGATCACGGTGCTGTCGGCGTTCCGTCGTCACGTGCTCACGAATCCGGACCGGTACGTCATGGTCAACTCGGTCGATGACGTACGTCGTGCCAAGGCCACCGGACGTCTCGCTGTTGCGTTCGATCTTGAGGACACGCGGCCGCTGGGGGGCCGAATCGACACCGTGCAGACCTATTACGACCTCGGTGTCCGGACCATGCTGCTCACCTACAATCAGCGGAACGCGGCGGGTTCGGGCTGTCACGACGACTCTGACGGCGGTCTGACCGAGTTCGGCAGAGACGTAGTGGCTGAGATGAACCGGGTGGGCATGGTGGTCGATGCGACCCACTGTTCCTACCGCACTTCGATGGACATCTTCGCCGCCTCAAAGGCTCCGGTTGTGCTTTCCCATTCGGCGACGCGTGCGATTCATGACCATGAGCGAAACGTATGGGACGACCAGATCGAGGCATGTGCCGGGACGGGTGGTGTCATCGGGATCAACGGTGTCGGAATCTTCCTGGGCGACAACGACACGAGCATCGACTCCCTCATGCGCCACATCGACCATGCCGTCGGCCTGGTCGGCTGGGAACACGTAGGGCTCGGTCTCGACTTCTGCTTCTCGGGTGAGGATACCGGCGATGAGCTGACTCAGAACCCCGATTTGTTTCCTCCGAGCTACCAGCAATGGGATCGGATTGACTTCGTCGAGCCGGAGCGACTTCCCGAGATCGCGGCGGCGCTGGCGAATCGATCTTATTCATCCGAAGCCATCCGGGGCATTCTCGGTGAGAATTTCCTCCGTGTAGCGCAAGGAGTGTGGCGCTGATCGTGCCGGGTCGCGGGGAGTTGCGGCAGGCACCGGATGGTCCATTTTCCGGCGGAGTGCTGTGGATGCCATCGGCCGTGAGGTCTTCTTGCCGAAGTGCTGGAACGCCGATCAGAGAAGTTCAATCCGACGTGCCGCGTCCAGCCGGACGCGGGCGATCACGAAAGGAACACGATGTCACTCCTTTTGAACGGCGCGACCGTAATCGACGGTGTCTCCGACAAGGGCATCGATGGCAGGTCGATCCTGATAGAGAACGGTCGCATCGTGGCAATCGGCCGACCGGACGAGATTCCGGTCCCGGCGGACACTCGAACCGTCGATTACTCCGGGAAGTTCATCATTCCCGGGCTGATGAACGCGAACGTGCATCTTTTCGTCAACGTCCTCTTCGAGACGCTCGTCCGGTATGAGGGCGGTTATGAGGATTTGATTGTCGAGGCCGCCCAGATCGCACTCAGAGCCGGAATGACGACAGTGTTTGACACGTGGGGGCCACGGCGTGCGCTCATGGCGGTCCGCGACAAGATCGACCAGGGTGAGATCACGGGCAGCCGCATTCGCTGCGCCGGAAACATCATTGGATTCGACGGCCCGTTCTCCGGTGATTTCGATTCGAGGATCCCGGGGATCGGCAGCTCTCACTTCGTCGACCGGGTGAACGCGACGTGGGTGGAAAATACCGGCCGGCATCTGATGTGGTTGACACCCGAAGGAGTCGGGGAGGAAGTTCGCAAGTACATCGAGCACGGGATCAATTTCGTCAAGTACGCGTCGAACGAACATGGCGGGATCTCTGCCGGTTCCTTCATTCAATTTTCTGAGCGAACGCAGCGCGTAATCGTCGAAAAAGCGCATCGCGCCGGTTTGACCGCGCAATCGCACAGTTCGTCGGTCGAAGGCCTCAGGATGTCGATTGAGGCGGGCTGCGACCTTGTGCAGCATTGTAATATGACGGGACCTGTCGAGATCCCGCGCGAAACCCTGGAGCTGCTCGCGCAAAGAGACTGTGGTGCCGTCGTGTTTCCGCTCACCGACAAGGGTATGGGAATCCTCAAGGAATCCGTATCGGATCACGAATGGACGATGTGGAAGGCGTCGGATGCCAATAGTCGCAATCTCATCGAATCCGGTGCGATGATCCTCCTGGCGAATGACGGAGGAATCTTCGCTCCGGAGGTCATGCAGGAGCCGCTGATCAAGGGCACCTGGAATGGATTGCCAGAGGAAGAGGCTCTGGGACGGCTGGCGACAGGTCACTTCATCTGGCTGAGGGCCATGGAAGAAAAGGGAATGTCGCCGGTAGAGTTGCTGCGTGCGGCGACCCGTAACATCGCCAAGGCCTACAAGGTCGACGACGATCTCGGAACGCTCGAAGTGGGAAAGATCGCCGACATGGTCGTCCTCGACGAGGATCCGCTGCAAGGTGCCAAGAACTACCGAAGCATCCACGCCGTCATCAAGAACGGTGATCTGGTGGACCGCGACGCGCTGCCGGAGCGGCCGCTGCTGACTGCAGAGCTTCGAGCTCCGCTTGAGGAAGAGACCCGCTACAAGAGGTCCCTCCATCACGGTGAACGCCTGCCGGGCTGTCCGTCCTGCTGAACAGACACCGCTCAAGCAGAGCCGCGTGGGTGGCTGCGGCGTCACTGCTCAGGCCGCGGGTCCGCGACTTGAGCCATGAGCCAATAGCAGTCGATCTTCTCTCACCACCTTCGCGACATCTGTCGATGGATCAGTGGGTGTGGTGCAACTTTTTTCGCGTGTGGCCGACGGGCCGGCTCACTTATCGTGGGGGCATGATGACATCGAAGGAGCTCACTCTTCGGCTTGCGGAACTTGCCGAAGAATTCGGTGTGGTGGGCGCGTCCGCAGCCCTGTGGCACGACGGCACACTTGTCAGAGCCGAGACCGGCACGGTCAACGTGGCAACCGGTGCGCCAGTGCTCCCGGACACGCTCTTCGCCGCCGGATCCATCACCAAGGTGTTCACCGCGTCCCTGGCGATGAGCCTTGTGGACCAGGGTCTGCTCGAACTCGACGCACCCGTGCGGACTTACTTGCCCGAGTTCAGCCTCTCGAATTCTGAGCGGTCCGCGGCAATCACCGTACGCATGCTGCTGAACCATTCGTCCGGCCTGCCCGGTGACTACATGCCGGACCTGGCTCCGGGCGATGACGTGCTCGAACGGCTGATGCGGAAGCTCACCACCCTTCAGGTCACGGGCACCCCCGGCGAGCGATGGTGCTACAGCAACATGGGCATGAGCACCCTCGGACGCATCATCGAGGTGCTGACCGGCGAGAGCTACCAGACCGCACTCAGCACGCGCATCCTGCAGCCCCTCGGCCTCAACGCGACCGCCGACGCCGAGGAACTTCTCCTGCGGTCAACTGCCGTGGGACACACCGTCGACGCCCCCACCGGGAAGGCGTCACGGGTCCCACGGCTTCGCGCCTGGCCCGAGAACGGTCCGGCCGGGTCCCGTTTGTGGCTCGACGTCGAAGCCCTGATCGATTTCGGGCGCATGCACATCGACGGTACGGCACCCGACGGACGCCGCATCCTGTCCACCGCGGCACTCGACCAGATGCGCGAGCCCCAGTTCGACGACTACTGGGGCTGTCTCCCCATGTACGTGAACTACGGACTCGGCTGGGCCATCGTCCGGGAGGGCGACGACCCGGTCCTCTCGCACGGCGGCGCCAACTTCGGCATGCACTCGAACTTCTACGTCATCCCGGAGCAGAAGGCCGTCCTCGCGGTTCTCACGAACAGCACGACAGGGTTTCAGCTGTACACCGAGCTGTGCGAGGCTCTGCTCAAGGAATGTTTCGATGTCCGCAGTCCGGCTCCCTCGTACCGGCCGGAGCGCGGCGTCGACATCGACAATGAGCAGTTCGTCGGGGTCTATCGGTCACCCAACGGTGAGGTCTCCGTCGAAGTGCACGACGGGCGTCTCCACCTCCGGACGACACCCTCACCCGAGTTGGCTGCCTGGGAACGGCTCATGGGCGGCACGTCAGGTGGCGGTCAGCCCCTGCCACTCGTCTGCATCGACAGTGAGCGGCACCGGTTCTCCCTGGCACTGGGCACCCCCGGGGCTTACAGGGCCGTGCAGTTCTACACCCCGGGCGCGGACGGACGCCCCACCCTCATCCGCGCAGGAACGCTCTACGAGCGGACACCCTGAGGCGGCGAAGCGCCCGGGACGGCTCAGACGAGGCCCAGGAGGCGGGCGACTTTGATGCCCAGGTGGAGGAGAAGGCGATGCTGCCCGTCCGAGAGGTCGAGCTGCGTGATGTCTTCGATGCGGCGGACGCGGTGATACACGCTGGCGCGGTGCAGCCCGAGTTCTGCCGCGGTCGCCCGCGCGTCACCCGCCCTGTCCAGGTACAGCTCGGCAGTTGTGAAGAGCTCACGGTCGGCATCGAGCAACTGCCGTACTGCGGGATGCACTCCATAGGCGCCGAGCTGGTCGAAGGGCCGGCTGGCGAGCAGGGCGTAGATACCCAGGGCTTCGTGGGCGACCAGAGGGGCGAACGAGGGGACGACCTCCGCGACCCGCAGAGCGTCAAGCGCCTGTGTGTAGGAGGTCATGGCGTCGCTGAGTCGGCTGGCTGGGCTGCCGATGGCTACATGCACATCACGCCATTTCGCACTTTTGCTCAGCCGTTGCAAGGCGGTCGTCCGGAGGGCTTCCGGCAATTCCGGTGAGCGTCGAAGGGTCGTGCTCGGGATGACCAGGACGGCGTGATCCGGCCGGACCAGGCGCAGGCTCCCACGATCGCCGAGGCGACTGAAGAGCTTGGTCAGGGCCGCTTGAAGAGCTATCCGGTCGTCCTCATCGACACTGTCCGCACCGGCGGGGAGCGGACGTGCGATCATGACGGTGACATCGCCCCGTGGCGCGAACAGGCCGCTCTCGATCAGGCTGGCCGAGGCCACGTCCCTCACTCGTTCGTCCTCCGAGAGGAGATCACGTACCAGCTCGCCCTCGCGGGCTGTGCGCAGCTGGGAGACGATGCGGTCGCGGAAGCAGATGGCGCCCGCGTCAGCGGCCGTGGCCGACGCCAGGCCGAGCTCCTCGTCGGTCAGCGAACCCTCTGTGTCGAACAGCCACAAGTATCCGAAGCGTACGTCTTGGTACCCGACGGGCACCGCCACCCGCGGCAGGATCCCGAGATCGTCGTCGGCCGGGAGCCGCACCGGCCCGGTCGCGCGTCCGAGACGCTGCCGACGCAACCACGCCATGGCCTCGGGCGGCGCCTCACGGCTGAGGATGACACGTGCCCGCATGTCGTCGCCCTCGCCATGGTGAGCGCTGTAGGCCAGCACCCTGAAGTCGAGGTCGTCCACGGCGACCGCTCGCCCGAGGCGACGAGCGAGCGCATCCACCATGCGCTGAAGTTCTTCGAGCACGACTCACCATCCGTCTCGCCGCAGATCTGTGCCTGGCCGTCGGCCTCGGTCGGCGCCCCTAGTCGTACCATGCCCATGTGACAATAGTCACGTGTCATGGCTCACGGATGTGACAGTTGACGCGTGAAGTCGATGGGGGCGGCTTCGTGACCGTTGTTGATCAGCTTCGAATGGTGCACGACAGATGTAGAAGCGTTGATGCCCAGAACGCAACGCGTGCCACATGTCTGACAGCACAGACTGCGCGAGTCTTGGTGGGGCTGGAGTCCGGCACCATCGCCGCTTGGCGTGATCCTCGGCGCGGTCGCCGGGCGCACGTGAGTCCGGCTGACGAGGAGACTGCCATGCGCGAAGCGCCGACGACATCAGTGCCACTGGGCCGCGAGGCGCTGTCCCGAGTACGAAGCGGGAGCTCACGGGCGTGCTGCCGGCGGCGAAGCCTGGCGCGATGGCCGACTCGCCACACCTTCGTGGGCGGACAGGCGGCCCTCACCGGCGCGGTGCACTCCTGCGGGAGCCGGCTGGAGTCGCCGCCAGGCCGCGTCCTGACGATCGCGCGTTCCGTCCGGGCCCCGCTCTCGTGCGGCGTGCTCACGGCGAGCGGGGCTTGGCAGCGGAGCCGTCGCCGCGGGCAGTCAGCCGCGGCGGGCCCAACCCTCGATCTCGACCAGGGCGCCGAACGGAAGCTCGTGCACCGCCACGCAGGTGCGTGCCGGGGACTCCTCGGAACCGAAGACCGCGTTGTACCGCTCGTTGAGGGCGGCGTAGTCACCCATCGTGGTCAGGTAGATGTTGACCTTGACCAGGTCGGACGCCGTGAGTCCGGCCGATTCCAGCACGCTCAGCAGGTTGGCCAGGGCCTGCTCCGTCTGCTCGGCGGCACCACCGTCCACCAGTCGGCCGTCAACGAGGCCGATCTGTCCGGAGATCGCCACGAGGCCGCTGGCCTCCACAGTCGGGCGGAAGTGCGGAAATGAGTTCATCAGCGCGCCTTACTTGGGGAGATGGAAGTCAGTCGGAGTCTGTTCCGGCCCACTATCGGCCTCTCGCCGCCTGAAGTCGTCAGGCAGTTGTCCCGTGTTGATGGCCTCGACTTCGACGTCTGTCACACCTGCAGCCGGCCTCGCCGTAGTAGTCACCCCGTTCCAGGAGGCACTATGCACCCCGCAGAACTCACGGCCCCGCCCCGCGTGGACGAGGGGGCCACGGCGCGTACCCTCGCGAAGTGCGGTACGCAGGGCGCCGAGACGGTACTCGGTCCCAGTACATTCGCGGTTCGGTGCCTGCCCATGTCTATGGCCAACCCGCTGACGGCCGCGTTCCGTAGCGCGCAGGACGGCGAGGGCCTGCCGCAGGAGTTTGCACACTTCCGCGCCACCGGCCGGGGGAGTTTCGAGCTCCTCGACGGAGCCGCCGCGAGGAGAGGCGAACTTGCCCTGGCCGACGAGATGTGCAGGGCTATTCGCTTCCAGGGCGAGCGGTACATCGACCCCGCCCGGTATGTCCGGGCCATCGTCGGCTCGACATGTGCGCGGGGCGGCCGGATCCCCGAGGGGACAAAGGTCCGCGACATCCACGCGCCCCGTTCCGGCGTCACTGTGGCCGTGGGCGAGTACGACTCCGTCGTACTCGCCCACGGCGCGTGGACCAACCGGCTGGCCCGTCGGGCAGGGGCGAGGCAGATCGTGCGGTCCGGGCGTGGATACACCTTCACCGTCAAGATGGACCGGCTAGCCGAGGGGCCCGGCTGCTTCCCCAGGCAGATGGTTGCCTGTACCCCCCCGGGGCGACCCGGTGCGGATCGCCGGGACCATGGACTTCCGCGACGTCAGCGCGCCCAAGCACCCGCGACGCATCCAGTCCCGCGTCGCCCGGGCCCGCACGCTGTTGAAGGCGCGCGCCTCGACAGCCGTCAAGACGAATGGTCGGTGCCCGCCCCTGCACCGCGGACGGCCTCCCCCTGACTGGAGCCGGGAACGATCCCCATGTCTACGTGGCAGGCGGACCCGGGATGTGGGGCATCTAGCCGGTGCCGCATGATGCAGATGCGCTGCTGCTGCGGCGGTGGCACCTGTTGCCCGGCCCATCCCCCGACACGGCCCGCAGGGCAGCCTGCCGCTTCCGTGACTCGATCCGAGCCCGGTGCCCCCGGGCAGCGGGGAGGATGTCGTCGCCCCGCCCAAGTCCACCGCATCCGTACCCTCCACGAGGAGACAGCCCGCCTTGACTCGACCCATCGGCATCGACGATCTGCACTCCATCGCGCTGCCGGAGCAGCCGTCCCTGTCACCAAACGGCACCCGCGTGGTGTACGTACTGCGCACTGCGGACCGCGAGCACGACCGCGACGAACGGGCGTTGTGGACGGTGCCGACCGGAACCGGCGCGGCGCGGCGACTCACCCACGGCCTCGCCGACACCGCACCCGCATGGTCACCCGACGGCGACCGGATCGCCTTTCTGCGCGGCGGCGACCACCCCGCTCAGGTGTGGCTGCTGCCGACTGACGGCGGTGAATCGGAGCCGGTCACCGAGTTGCCGCTGGGGGCCGGTACTCCGGTGTGGAGTCCGGACGGCACGTCGATCGCCTTCACCGCTCCGGTGGACCGACAGCCGTCACTTCAGGGCGAGGCGAAGACGCCACTACTGGCCGTGGGGAACCGCCTTGATCACAGGGCCGACGACGGAGGCGTCCCGGGCACGGTCCACAGCCATCTGCATGTACTCGACCTCGCCGACCACCGGGTTCGTCAGGTCACGGACGGAGACTGGCATGCCGGCATTCCGGCTTGGTCGCCCGACGGCCGCAGTCTCGCCTTCTGCTCGGACCGCGGACCTGCCGCCGGTCTCACGCCCGGCTCCGGGACGTACGTCGTGGACGTGTCCCCTCACGGGGGAGGTACGCAGCCTCGGCCCGTGGGCGGTGCAACGGGTGTCGCCCAGGCCGTGACCTGGACCGCGGAAGGTGACGCCCTGCTGGTCGTCGGGCGCACCGACACCGAACCGGGACACGCCGGCTTGCTGAGGATGCCCCTGGACGGAGGCCCCACGGTCGACCTGACGCGTGGCCTCAACCGCGACGTGCTGCCGCCGGGCGGCCCGGTCGGCCCCGGAGCCTCGCCCCAGGTCACCGACGGCGCCCGCACGGTCCTCTTCTGCGTGCGCGACCGCGGCTGCGTCCACCTGTACGCGATCGACACGGTCGGCGGTACGCCGCGGCCGCTCGTCGGCGGCCCGGACCGGGTGGTCTCCGGTCTGTCCGCCGCCAAGGACACCGCCGTGGTGGTCCTCGCGACGCCCGGGAGCGACGGCGAGATCGTGGCCGTCGAACAGGCCACCGGCCGGGAACGTGTGCTCACCCGGCATGGCACGGTGCTCGACGACGCGTCACTCTCTCGCGCGCAGGAACGGGAGTGCGGGATCTCCGACGGAGGAACGGCACACGGCTGGCTGCGGAGCGATTCGGAGCGCGCCTGCCCCGCGCCGCTGCCGCTCAACACACCGACGAAGCCGGCCACGCGCTCCGTCGGTGTGTCGTACTGGCGGCGACGGCTCACCGAACTGGCCGAGCGGCACCAGGTTCCCGGCGCGGTCCTGGGTATCGCCCGCGGTGCGCACACCGATGTGGCCGCGCACGGGGTGCTCAACAAGGCCACCGGGGTGACCACCACGCGGGACTCCCTCTTCCAGATCGGGTCCATCACGAAGGTGTGGACCGCGACCCTGGCCATGCAACTCGTCGACGAGGGAGCCCTCGACCTGGACGCCCCGGTCGCCGATGTCCTGCCGGAGCTGCGGCTCGCCGACCAGCGGGTGGCACGGCAGGTGACGATGCGCCATCTGCTGGCCCACACCAGTGGCATCGACGGGGACGTGTTCACCGACACCGGACGCGGCGACGACTGTCTGGAACGTTTCGTCGGCCAGTTGGACGAGGCCGCCCAGAACCATCCGCTGGGGGCGACCTTCTCGTACTGCAACTCCGGGTTCGTGCTTGCCGGCCGGGTCATCGAGAAGCTCACCGGAATGACGTGGGACCGTGCGCTGGGCGAGCGGCTGTGCACCCCGCTCGGCCTGAAGCACACCGTCACACTGCCGGAGGAGGCACTGCGCTTCCGCACCGCCATGGGCCATGACTCCGAGGGCGACGAGCCTGCCCGTCCGGTCCCCGTCTGGAGTCTGCCGCGCTCGGCAGGGCCGGCCGGTCTGATCACCGCCACGGCCGAGGATGTCCTCGCCTTCGCCCGCCTGCACCTGGCAGGTGGCACCGCTTCGGATGGGACACGGCTCCTCTCGGAGCGCGCGGCGCGGGCGATGACCGAGCAGCAGGTCGAGCTGCCGGACACACTGACGCTCGGAGACTCCTGGGGTCTCGGCTGGATCCGCTTCGGCTGGGACGGCCGCCGGCTGATCGGGCATGACGGGTCCACGCTTGGTCAGGCGGCGTTCCTGCGGGTGCTTCCCGAGCAGGACCTGGCCGTCACGCTCCTGACCAACGGTGGCGCGGCGAAGGACCTGTACCGGGAGCTGTTCGGGGAGATCTTCGCCGAACTGGCCGGGGTGGCCCTGCCTGAGCCTCCCCGGCCACCGTCCGAACCGGTATCGGTGGACGTCCGCCGATACCTCGGGCGGTACGAGAGGGCCGGGACGCGCATCGACATCCTTGAGGGCACGGAAGGACTGCGGTTGCGGTACACGACGACCGGGCCGCTCGCCCACCTGGTGCCGGAGCCGGTACAGGAGACCACGCTGATGCCCGTCTCGGACAGCCAGTTCGTGGTGCGGTACGCGGGCAGTCCGTCCTGGGTCCCGGTGACGTTCTACTCGTTGTCCTCCGGAGAGAGATATGTGCACCACGGCATGCGCGCGACCCCGATGGTGCCTTGAACCGGGCATTCGCCTCGGATTGAAGTTTCCCCGTGATCTCGGACACGTGATCTTCCTGGATGGAACAACGGCAGAGAACGACCTCTCAGGGTGCGGGTCGCGCGGCGTTGAGGAGCAGTGTCAGGCCCTGTTTGTAGTACTCCTTCTCGTCGGGCAGTTCGAGGAAGAAGTCGGCGGTTTCGGTGAGGTGGGGGTAGGCCTGTGGGGACAGTGATTTCAGCCGGGTGCGTTTGGTGGAGAGCAGGGTTTCGCGCATGGAGGGGTCGGCTACGCCGGGTTCCCCGGGCTGGCGGGTGACCAGACCGATCAGGCCGTTGAGCAGAAAGATGCTCAGCTGGGCCGCAGCGACCGGGGAGTGACCGTCGGTCCGCAGCAAACCCACGAGTTGTTCGGCGACGTCGATGCCGGCATCGGTGCGCATGATCCGGATCGGCATGATGTCGGCCAGGGCGGGATGGTCCCGCAAGACGCGCAGGATGGCCGTTATCACTGTGCGCAGATCGGCCTCGTCGCTGTCGCTCAGGTCGATCTCGTCGAGTGCGCGCTCCACCAGCGCGTCGAGCAGGGCGTCCTTGTCCTTGAAGTGCCAGTACAGCGCCATCGGCGTGACGCCGAAGCTGGTGGCGATCCGGCGCAGCGTAACGGCCTCGAGTCCGTCGGCGTCGGCGATGGCCAGAGCGACGGACAGTACTTCGGCCCGGTCGAGTCGTTCCGAGGCCGGAGGTCGGGGTGTCATGCAGATAATTATATCTCGTAAAGGGTGATGTTGACGCTACAGATCGCACGGTGCTAGCGTTCCTTTACAGCGTAAATTTACGTTGCATAGTTATGGGAGTGGTTATGACGCGAACTGTCCTCGTCACTGGTGCCTCATCAGGCCTTGGCCATCGCACCGCGCAAAAGTTCCTCGCCGAGGGATGGAATGTCGTCGCGACCCTGCGCGACCCGGCCCAGTGGTCCGGTGAGCAGTCCGACCGGCTGCTGGTGCAGACATTGGACATACGCGACGAGGCTTCCGTAGCCGCGGCGATGACTGCGGCGACCGCGCGTTTCGGACGCCTGGACGTTGTCATCAACAACGCCGGCATCGGCCTGTTCTCGGTTTTCGAGGCGACTCCACACACGGTCATCGAAGACCTCTTCGACACCAACGTGTACGGTCCGATGCGCCTCATCCGAGCAGCCCTCCCCGTATTCGAGGGTCAGGGCGGCGGCCGGATCGTCAATGTGACCTCCAACGGTGCCACTGTGCCCCTCCCGCTGCAGGCCGCATACGGAGCCTCCAAGGCCGCGCTGACCACCTTTTCCGAAGCTCTCGCCTACGAGCTTGCGAGCCGTAACGTCCAGGTCAAGGTCGTCGAACCGGGCTTCATGGCAACCACCAACTTCTTCGCGGCAACCTACAAGCGCTTTGAGACCATCCCCGCCCCGGAGGCCTACCTGCCATTCGTCCAGAAGCAGCTGGCCGCGTTCGACGTCCAGCCGCCCGCGGGATACTTCGCCACCGAGGACGAGGTGGCGGCTACGGTGCTCACCGCCGCCACCGACCACAGTGACCTGTTCCGCTTCAGGATCGGCGGTGACACCCTCGACGGCGCACGAGCCCGACAGCAATCCGATGCCGAGTACGACGCCTGGCGCAACACACGCTTCATGACGGACTGACGTTCCAGGTCGCGGCCCGTGCTCCTGCGCACGAGCCATTGGACTCAGTGCCACGCGTGGACGGGCTGGTTACATAGTGGGGAGGAGACCGCCGTCAAGCGGGATCTGTGCTCCGTTGAGGTAGGAGGCACGCGATGAGGCGAGGAAGGCGAAGAGTTCGGCGGCTTCCTCGCCCCGGCCGGGCCGCTTCATGGGACCGGTGAACTGCTCATACAGGTTGGCACGGAGCTGTTCGAGGGGGATGCCGCTACGGTCTGCCATCTCCTGCATACCAACGACGCTGGACTCGGTCTCGAAGAATCCGAGGAGGACGGTGAGCACCCGGACGCCGCTGGCTGCCAGGGAATTCGACAAACCCTTGCTGTAGGTGCTGAGGGCCGCTTTGGCCGCGGCGTAGGGGATGCCGTCTTCCTGTACGGGCCACCGGGCTCCGCCGGTGGACACATGCACGATGCAGCCGCGACCGTTCGCGCGCATCACCGGCGCTACCAGCCGGTCCAACCGCACGGCCGCCATGAGGTTGATCTCGAGGTTACCGTCCCAAACTTCGTCCTCGGCTGTCAGTACGTCACCCGGCGTGACGTGGTTGTTGCCTGCGTTGTTGATGAGAACGTCGACTCCGCCGAGGGTTTCCATGGCACGGTCGAAGACTGTCGCGGCGCCCGACGGGGTGGCCATGTCGGCCACAACCAGTTCGGCGCCGTCGGGCACTGGCCCGTCGTTCCGGGCGGCGGTGACGACCTGGGCGCCGCCGGCCAGGAAACGTTTGACGGTTGCGGCGCCAATGCCGCGGGTCCCGCCGGTGATGATGACCCGAACGCCGGCGAGATCGCCGACAGACTTCGGAACAGAGTGCGACGTCATAGAGGTGGGTTCCTTTGCAACTTCGGTTATCTGTCGTGCAGGATTAGCTGACGAGAGTGGGTCAATTTGGGTCGGCTAGACGGACATTCAAGATCCTTGAACTGGCCGACGGCGCAGACGTTGAGGGTCTGTTCGTGGCCCTGTGTCCGCTTCGCCTGCTGCTCAGCCCGTGCGACCATCCCGAGCCAAGGCGCGATAAGCCCTGCCTCACGACGTCAGGACGCGGCCGTCATGTGCCCTCGTGCCCACTCCTCGAAAGTGGTGAGGGTGATGCCGAGGTCCCTCGCGAACTCGGGGCGGGCAGGTTGTCCAACCACGTTGAAGAACTCGTGCCCGGCAGCTTCGGGTGTCATCCCTGCGGCGAACGCCTCCTCCGTGGTCATGTCTGGGGCGGACACGGGTACGTTGAGTACTTGGGTGAGTACCTCCGCGATCTGGGTCATCGTCAGGTAGTCGCTGGCCAGTTCCAGCTCGATCTGGTGAAACCTCTCCGGCGCGGCGATGGCCGCGGCGGCCGCAGAACCGATGTCCTGCGCCGCGACGAGAGGCACGGAAGTCTGGGGTTTCACGATGCACACCAGACCGCCTTCGAGGCCCCGCGGGAAATAGAACCGCATGGACGGCAGGAGGTTTTCCATGAAGAAACTGGGCTTGAGCAGTGTCCAGTACGGGAAGCCGGCTTCACGGACCCGGTCTTGGACCGTGCTATTCGCCGAATAAAAGGGCTCCATGTGTGCCCAGCGTCCCTCGTCCCAGCCGGGGAATTCGGTGTGCTGACCGACGCCGCTGCCGGTCGACTGCACGAAATGCGTGACGCCGACGGAACGTGCGCTTTCAATGAGATTCACGGCCTGGGCGGTTTGCTGGCCGAAGTCGTAGCCTTCCGCGGTGGCCGGCGCGATCTGCATCGAGAAGACAGCGCGTGCACCCTCGGTGGCCCGGATCACGGAGTCGCGGTCGAGGAGGTCGCCCTTGACGAGTGTGGCACCGAGCCCCGCGAGCTCCTGGGCCAGTGCGGCAGCCTGGTCCCGTACCAGCGCACGGACAGGCACACCCGCCGCGAGCAGGGCCCGAGCCGTAGCTCCGCCTTGCCTGCCCGTGGCACCCGTAACCAGGACGGGCGCGGAATCCCTTGGCATGTCGTTCTCCATCGTTCCCCAGCCTCCAGAGATAGAACGTTCGTTCCGTCAACAATAGGTGAGTGACGTCAGAGCTACAAGGTCGAGCTGCCCGGCCCGAAGTCGCGGTCCGACAGGTCGCGCTGCTGGAAGGTGGCGTGGTCGTCGCTCCACTGCCTGGTCAGCCGGGTCACCGTGGCCGGCGACAGGTCGGCCGTCGAGCCGAGGAACTGCTCCAGCGTGGGCACGAAGTCCCCGGAGGAAGCCCGTGCAGGTAGAGCAGCGGCAGGACCTCGGAGATCTTCGGGGGCCTGCGGCACCACGGGGCCAATATCTTGGAGGAGAACCGCTTGCGCTCGCCGGTGGCCTCGTCAATGCGGCGGTCGTTCACCCGGGGCGCCGCGACCTCGACCGGACCGGCAGCGGTGGCCACGGTGCGGGGCCGGTGGCGGCCGTTGCGGACCACCAGGCGGCGCCCGCGCTCGTCCCGCTCGGTGGCCAACTCGGCTGTGTACTGGTTGACTTCCGTCTCCAGCGCGGCGGCGAGCATCCGGCGGGCGTCCTCGCGCACGATCTCGTCGATCAGGGAACCGGACTCGGTGGAACCATCGGCATTCACTACGCTGAGCACGGGCGTGCCTTCCCGACCCGCGCTGCGAACGCGGGCCTACTCGGTGACCATCACAGGATCATTCGGGAAGGTACGCTCTCCGCATGCCCTCACGG
Organism: Streptomyces sp. NPDC093065; assembly: GCF_044754585.1. Lineage (NCBI taxonomy): Bacteria > Bacillati > Actinomycetota > Actinomycetes > Kitasatosporales > Streptomycetaceae > Streptomyces > Streptomyces sp. NPDC093065. The sequence goes on from NZ_JBIVPJ010000038.1 coordinate 29,508, forward strand.
GGCTGATCCACAGGTCTCGAGCATTGCTCCGTGGGTGGGTGATCTCAGCAGGTGATCCGAAGTAGCCTCAAGCCGCTTGTGGGTCTGACCGAGGTGCAGTTCGCCAGGCTGGCGGCGCGGGGCAGGCCAACTCGAGGAGGGCATGTGCCCGCACCGGTAAGCGCGGCACGAAGGCGGACGACTACGCTGAGTGCCCAGATCGGTCGGACGTCCGCGAGGGGGATGATGCGAACGGGTTCCCGGCTGTCACGGAGAGTTCGGGGGCGGCAGCGCCACGCCCAGGTCATGCCCTACGCAGTCAGCGATCGTGGTGATGCCCGAGACCTCAATGAGGACCCGTCGGAACAACTCCGCCTCCGTGAAAGCGGCGCCCACGATCTGGCGTTGCCCGGAACCGGCGGGCACGTCGATGAAGGGTTCGTCGGCTACGTCGCTGAGCTGCACGCCTTGCCGGAGGGCAGTATGGCACTGATCGACGCTGGCGATCACATGCGATGGGCGCTGGCCGGACCGCCGTGAACGTGCCTTGACCCTTGATCTTGGACACACGAGACACTGGATCCTGAGGATCTGAGAACGGACATCTCGTGGTCATGAAGAATCATCCGCCGCAGTTCAAGGCGGACGCGGTCGCGCTGTACCAGTCGCGGCCCGAGGCGACGATCAGGCAGGACGCCGCCGATCTGGGTATCAACCCCGAGACCCTGCGGAGCTGGGTCCGGGTGGCCGGAGCGGGCCGGCCTCGGGGCGCTGGCCGAGCCGCCGGCGCCGTTGGAGGTGGAGAACGCCGCTCTACGGAAGAAGGTCCGTGAGCTGGAGGAAGAGCGCGAGATCCTGCGGAAGGCGGCGAAGTATTTCGCCGGGGAGACGCGCTGGTGAACCGCTTCCAGTTCGTCGCCGACCACCAGCGCCGCTACGGCGTGAAGCGGCTGTGCACCATCCTGGGCATCGCCCGCTCCAGCTTCTACTACTGGCGCCGCACGGATACGGGCCGCGCACCGCGATTCGGACGGCACCTACGGCGTCCCCAGGACCACCGCTGAGCTCCGCGAGGCGGGCGAGCGGGTCAACCACAAGCGGATCGCGCGCGTGATGCGCATCATCGGCTTGGCAGGCGTGCGCTTGCGTCGCAGGCACCGCACCACGATCGCAGACCCGGCCGCGGCGAAGGCCCCGGACCTGATCGGCCGCGACTTCACGGCACGCAAGCCGAACACGAAGTACGTCGGGGACATCACCTATCTCCCCGTGGACGGCGGGAAGTTCCTCTACCTGGCCACCGTCATCGACCTCGCCTCACGCCGCCTGGCCGGCTGGGCGATCGCGGACCACATGCGCACCGACCTCGTCACCGACGCCCTGGCCGCCGCCGAACAAACCCGCGGCAGCCTCACCGGGGCGGTCATGCACACCGATCACGGGGCCCAGGACGGATTCAACTGATCGTCGCAACACCTTGATCGGGAGGTGGAGCGATGGGCGCTGTGGAGCGGCACAAGCAGGTCCGTGCGTATCGGGGGTTGATGCCGTCGCCGGGCAGGCCGTCGGTGGCCTGGCGTGAGGACAGGGTCAGGTTCTGGACGGTGATCGCTCAGGGTGCCAAGACCGAGGTCGCGTGCAGTGCTGCCGGGGTGTCCGGGCCGGTGGGGTTTCGCTGGTTCCGGCACGCTGGCGGCGTGAATCCGTGTCTTCCTGATGAGGTGTCCGGGCGCTACCTGTCGTTTTCCGAACGGGAGGACATCGCTGTCTGGCATGCCCAGGGCGCCGGCGTCCGCGAGATCGCCCGCAGGCTCGGACGGGCGCCGTCGACGGTCTCGCGTGAGCTGCGGCGCAATGCCTCCACCCGGACCTACACGCTGGACTATCGGGCCTCGACCGCGCAGTGGCACGCTGAACGCCGGGCCCGGCGCCCGAAGACGGCCAAGCTCGTGGACAACCCCAGGCTGCGAGCCTATGTCCAGGCCAGGCTGTCGGGGGATGTCACGGATGCCGGAGGCAATCGGGTGGGTCCGGAGGGCCCGGCCTGGAAGGGACGCAACAAGCCGCACCGCGGGGACAGATGCTGGGTGGCAGCATGGAGCCCGGAGCAGATCGCGCGACGCCTGCCGGTCGAGTTCCCCGACGACGAGGACATGCGCATCAGTCACGAGGCGATCTACCAGGCACTCTACGTCGAGGGACGTGGTGCGCTGAAACGCGAGCTGGTGGCCTGCCTGCGCACCGGACGGGCCGTGCGTGTTCCCCGGGCACGCAGCCGGCAGAAGGCGTGGGCCCACGTCACCGACAAGGTCCTCCTCAGCGAGCGTCCCGCGGAGGCCGAGGACCGCGCCGTTCCCGGGCATTGGGAGGGCGACCTCATCATCGGGCTGAAACGCTCGGCGATCGGAACCCTCGTCGAGCGCACCACCAGGTTCACCATGCTGGTCCACCTGCCGCGCGAGGAGGGCTACGGCGTGATCCCGCGCACGAAGAACGGCCCTGCCCTGGCCGGATACGGCGCTATTACGATGAAGGAAGCCCTGGCCAGGACGATGACCACGCTGCCTCAACAGCTCCTGCGGTCTCTCACCTGGGACCGCGGCAAGGAGCTGTCCGCGCACGCCCTCTTCACGGTCGAGACCGGCATCCCTGTCTACTTCGCCGACCCTCACAGCCCCTGGCAACGCGGGACCAACGAGAACACCAACGGCCTGCTGCGTCAGTACTTCCCCAAGGGCACCGACCTGTCCCGCTGGAACAGCGACGAACTCCAGGCTGTTGCGGCGGTCTTCAACAACCGGCCCCGGAAAACCCTCGGCTGGCAAACCCCGGCCGAAGTGTTCACCAAGCAGCTACGATCACTCCCACCAGCCAGCGTTGCGACGATCAGTTGAATCCGTCCAGTACACCAGTCGGGCCTTCGCCGACGCCTGCCGCCAAGCCGGTGTCCGTCAGTCCATGAGCGCGATCGGCAGCTCGGCCGACAGCGCACTCGCCGAGTCCTTCAACGCGACCTTCAAACGCGAGACGCTCCAGGGACGAAAACGCTGGTCCAGCGAGCGCGAGGCCCGCCTCGACGCGTTCCGCTGGCTGCACCGTTACAACACCCGACGCCGTCACTCCTGCCTCGGACAACGCAGTCCCATCGCCTACGAGACAGCACTCGACACAACATCAACTACCCTGGCCCAAGCCGCATAGCCCGTGTCCAAGATTCCGGGTCAAGGCCCGCCGACCCGCCGGTGCACGACGACCTGGTCCGCCGTGACTTCACCGTGGCCTGCGCGAACTCACCATCTCAGGTGTCGCCGGCACTGTCCCCGAACTCGCCCTGTGCTTCCACCATGCGGTCCGAAACAACCGTGCCCGGCCGACGCCGACATCGCGCAGCTACGTGACCTCACCCGCAGCGGCGACTACGTGTACTACGGGCCGACATCTCCCTGCTCATGCTGGGTCGGCCTGCGGGCCAGGCGTCAGAGGTCCAGTGGCTCGGCGACGAGCAGAACACCCGCGACCGCTGGCGCGCTCTGGTTACAGCGCGGCAGGCACAGGGTGAGCGGCTCGCCTGCCTTGATCGCGTGCCAGGCGATCGCAGCGGCGTGAGCGATGGGTCAGTCCGTGTTCGGCCAGCTCGTCGTGTCGACCGCGTGGACAGCGGTGAACGGGACACTCTCCGCGAACCGCAGGGCCGCCGCGTGCCGGCCGGCACTGGTGGTCTCCCGTTCGGCGGCCACGACGGCCAGGGACGGGAGGAGGACGCGGCCCGTGCCGCGTGAGGCCTCGATGTAGAGGGCGGTGAAGAAGGGATCCGCCCGGTATGGAGCGGCCAGAGCGGTGTGGTCCAGGACGGCCGTCACGATCACGCGGCGGCGGCGCCCTGATGCGCACGGATCTTCGCCCAGGTCTCCTGACCGGCCTGCCGGACCCGCTCGCTGTACTCGATGCCGAGCTCGCGCGCCGCCTCCGCCGCGCGCTCTTCCCGCTCCGCCTGCGTGAGTTCCCGGAAGGCGAGCTCCTCCAGCAGCTCAGTGACCGTCGTGCCCCGTTCCGCGGCCAGGACACGCAGCCGATCGCGCACGTCCTCACTGGTCTTGATGCTCGTCGGCTTACCCATAACGCCGATTCTACCGCCGGTAGAATCGCACAGGGACGGCCACACGTCAGTCCGCGGGCACCGCGGGCAGCTCTCCCGCCTTCACCGGAGTCCGTTCGAAGCCGGTTGCTCCAGCTTGCTCCAGCTCAGCCCGTCGACGTTCTGCGCAACCTTGTCGTAGGCGACGACAAAAGCCCGCGGGGCAGCGTAGGGGTCGGTCCGATGAGGTCGGCGCATACAGCTGTCCACGTCAGGACGATCACGCCACGGGCCGAGCCAGGGGCTTAGCAGCGGTACGCCTCGCTGGCAAGGGGCACAGGTCCGGGTTGAACACGCGGTTCACGCGTTCCTCAAGGTCGATCATGTTGTCCCTCCCGGTGCGCCCGTCCCACTTGGCCCCCCGGAATGATCCCGCCTTCCGCTCCGGATTCCGGACCGCCTGCTCCATTTGCTATGCGCTGGTACCGGCACATAGCTACAGTGTTGGCATGGGAAAGCAGACGAATATCCGCCTGGACGACGCCGTCAAAGCAGCTGCTGAGGACCGGGCCAAGCGCCGGGGCCTGAGTTTGCAGGGGTACGTGGCCGATCTCATCGAGGCCGACGTGAACCAGTCCCGTGCGGCATTCATGGCCGGCGCCTCGTCATTCCTGGCCGCGTACGCGGACGTGTTCGACGCGGAAGTCGGCGAGGATCGGTACCCCGGCCTCCCGGACGCCGCGGCGGAAACGGCATCGAGGGACGCCGCGTGAACCTTCGCGTCGACCTCGCGTGGATCCTGGCGGTGGCGCAGCAGATTCCGAGTGATCCCCAGGTCGTCGACTACGGCGTCCCGGTCGCGGCGGAAGCACGCCACCGAGCGAAGATCCTTGACCGCGAGGTCTACCCCGAGCCCCGTCACAAGGCCGCGGCGCTGCTGTGCGAGCTGGCGAGAAGCCCGAGCCTGGAGAAGCGGAACCTGCTGTTCGCGGCCACGGTGACCGCCGCCTACCTGTCGGCGTGCGGGATGCCGGTGAGCCCTGGCCTGGACACCGTCCTCCCACTGGCCCGCGCAGCCCGAGACGGTCTCCCTGTGCGGGAGGTCGCCGCCCAGATCAAGACCTGGACGAGCTGACCCTCTCGCTCAGTGGAATCCCGCCGTGGTCTTTCGCGCTCTCAGCGAAGGAACTCACGGCAGCCCCCGGAGCCTGGTCCGCAGCCGTCGCTGCGTCGCACTACGTCGAGGCGTACGTCCAGGGCGGAGTGAGCGTACAGCTGCGGACCTCCCTTGCTGCGTGGAGGGCCCCGGCTGCCGGCGACGGTGGCGCTGCGCGTCCGGGATCTACGACCGCCGCCCGGTGTGCTCGACGGCCGACCTACAAATCCTGGACGGCGCGTAGGGCGGCGTCCACACGGGCCATTGCCTCGGTGGCGACCGGTCCGAGAAGCTTGGCGCCGTCGAACCGGTCGACGCGCAGCTGGACGATGTTGACGGCGACGGCGGTGCAGAGGAGCGGGTCGCCGATGACGACGGACATGGCGGTGTCCGGGTAGTGGTCGCTGTCGTGGAGCACGATCGCGAGGACGGCGCCGTAGGCCTCTTCGAGGCCGGTCAGGCTGACGATGAGGACATTGCGGCCGTCGGGGAGGGACCAGATTTCACCACGGTTCACAGAGTGTCGCCCTCGCCCGCCAAGTCGTGGCCGAGGCCGAGTGTGGCGAGCTGCTTTGCAGCATCCAGGGTGGCAGCACGGCGGGCAGCGCGTACCACGTACGCGTTCACGGAAAGGCCGGCGTCGGATGCTGCGGCCCGAATGGAGGGGGCGAGGTCGTCCGGGACGCGCAGGGTCATGGTGGTAACAGACATGACAGTAAGGATAGACACCGGATTCCGGTGGCGTCCGGTGGTTGCAAAATAGATTGCCGAGACCGGCGAGGCCTCGAGTTCGCTCAGCACAGGCAGGGCCACTACGCGGAGGGGGAGCACGGCATGGCGCGTTCCTGCTCACGGCGGCGGTGGTTGGAGTCTGCGCTGCGTACGGGCGTCGTAGGCCGCTGGGCCTAGCTCTCGCACCGCCGCTCGCGCACGCTCCTCGTCCTGACCCTCGTCGATCGCTTCCAGCGAGCCGATACCCGACCGTGCGGCGCGCCTTCCGTTCTGACGCGCCCGGGAGCAGGCGGGAGCACTGCAGCCTCATACACGCGGACGGCTGCGACCACCGCGTCAGTGCTCCCTTCCTCCGCTCCGCTGCCCACGCCGACCGGCCCGGCTTCCAGGAGGACGGACAGCCGCCGGCGGTGGGCGGCGAGCACCGCTTCCGCACCGACAACGGAAAGGACCGCGCCCAGCGCAGCGCCCCACCAGCCATCGGCCAGGAAACCGAGACAGGCTCCCGCACCCGCCAGGTACCCCTCCACCGTGTACATCAGGTACGTGCGGGCAGCAGGTGAGGACGGCATGGCCAGCAGCATGCACACCGCCCGCGCCCCCACCGCAGGTGGCCGTAACCGGGCGCCTCGCGTCGTCGCAGGACACAGGTCCGGCCCTGGTCCGCTGCGGGCGCCGGCAACAGATCTGTCACCGGAGGGATGTCGAAGTACTGCCTGCCCGAGCCTCCCGGCGAACTGCTTGTGCAGGTCCAGTTGCCCGTCCGCCCTCCTCGGTTCAGCGGCGCCTGGTACGGCGGCCGAGCCTCAACAGTCGTCGCGGTGGTGGTGGCGGCGACTGACCTCGCAGAGTGCACTCCGCTGCTGGCCGGGACTCCCCTGAACTCCCGAAGCAAGGCGAAACTGCGAGCTGCACCGTCGCCAGCAGCACCTGGACCAATCCACCCAGCAGGCCGCGCAAACGACCCGAACACCCGTACGTGTCAGGGTCGTTGCGCCCACCCCTCATGCCACTACAGTTCGACACAAGCAACGTGCGTGAGCTCGGGAACCCCGAGTCGGCCGACACCCAGGTGAGACCACAACCAGGGTGATCTGCGCTCTGGTGTCCACAATCGTGGCCACGGGCGCAGGCATCCTCACTCACCTCACCGGTGCGTCCCGGCCGAGGCCATCCTCTCCGCAGGAGGCGCCTTCGCCGTCTCCATGGGGTTCTCGCTGACCACACTGGCTGCACTCGGCCTCACGGAAAGGCCTGCCCGTGCACCGGTCCACTGCCCGCGGACGGGCCCGGTGGACCAGCCGCTCCCGCTCCAGCTTGATGACCCGCTCGTAGGAGCGCAGCTCTCACAGCTTCATGCGCCGCCACAGCGGGAACGTCGGCACCGGAGAGGAGCCAGCGGGTGAGGCGGACGCCCTCCATGTGCTTGTCGGCAGTGACGTCGGCGATCCGGCCGATCGCGTGCCCCGCCTCGGCCCCCGTCGCGTACGCTCGTCAGCGGGGCGGGGCGTAGCGCAGAGGTCGACGCGCGCGGTCTCCAAAACCGCGAGGACACTGGTTCGAATCCAGCCGCTCCGCCCTGTGCGCCCCCGCCGCCGGGCAGGGGTCGCGGGATCCGGCTCGTCACAGAATGAAGACGCTCTGTGCCAGCTCGGTGTGGTAGACCTCGCCGGGATAGACCAGCCACTCGACCTGCCCGGTGCAGCCGGGGCCGCGGTGGACCTCGGCGATCGCGTCGGTGTCGTTGGCCACGGACGAGGGGTAGCGGTCGATCGGGTAGCAGCCGCTGGGGTCCTTGTGCGTCTGACCGTTGATCACCAGCGTGCCTTCGGCCGCGGTGGCCGATGTCGTCACGCCCAGCGCAAGCGTCATGGCCGCACCGGTGGTTCCCAAGGCCGTCGCCATGCGTCGGATTCGCTTCACGCGTGTCCCCCTTCGTTCGACGCGGTCGCACGGTGCGAGCCGCTCCACTGCACAAAGGTGTCCACTCGCTACGCAATGTATTCGAGTGGGAAGGGTGGTTAGGCCGAGATCGGCCAGGTGCCCAGGTACTGCCTGATGAGTTCGTACGAGCGGACCCGGTCGCGGGCGTCGTAAACGGGTGTGGTGAGCATCAGTTCGTCGGCCCCGGTCTCGTCGGCCAGGTGCGCGAGCCCGCGGACGACGGTGTCGGGGGTGCCCACGGCCTGCCTAGCCCGGAAGTCCTCCAGGACGCGCAGTTCCCCGGCCTCGAAGCAGTGCGCGGCGGCCTCTGCGGGCGTGGGGAAGGGCAGGTCGCCGACTCCCTTGAGGAGCCCGGCCTTGACGACGTTCATCGGGCCGCGGAGCCGTTCGGCCTCGTCCGCGCTCTCGGCGCACACGGTCTCCACGCACAGGAGCACGCGGGGCCGTTCGCACCAGCGGGAGGGAGTGAAGGCGGAACGGTAGTGCTCCAGTACCGCGGAGGTGTTGTCCGGGCGGATGTGGTGGGCGACGGCGACCGGCAGCCCCAGCCGGGCGGCCAGGGAGGCCCCGGCAGGGCTGGACGCGAGCAGCCACGGCTCGGGCAGCGGGCCGAGCGCGACCTCGTCCACCAGGAGGGCGAGGATCGCGGCCACGTCCGCCTCGTACTCGGAGTCGGTCGTGGGTCCGGCGCCCCGGCGCAGGGCTCGTGCGGTGGCCTCGTCGAAGGTGCCGGGGCCGCGGCCGATGCCGAGGTCGATGCGGGCCTCGTGCAGGGCGGCCAGGGTGCCGAACTGCTCGGCGACAGTGATGGGCGCGTGGTTGGGGGCGAGTACGCCGCCCGAGCCCAGGCGGATCACCGCTGTGGAGGCCGCGGCGTGCGCGGTCAGCACGACGGGCGGGAAGGCCCCGATCGCGGGCGAATGGTGGTGCTCGGCGTACCAGATGCGGTGGTAGCCCAGGCGTTCCAACTCCCGTGCGAAGGTGGCGGTGTCGCGCAGGGTGTCGACGGCCCGGGTGCCGCTCTGGACCATCGCGACCTCGAGCGCGGAGAGTGGAATGCCGATCACGTCCGCCATCATAGGCACCGGCCGGACCGGCCGAGGCTCTCGCCTCGGTCCACTCGGTGAACCGCCGGAACGCGGTCACGCCTTGCAGAGCGAAGCCCGGTGGCAGTTGGTTCAACGTGCAGCCCGAGGTGGCCACAAAGATGATTGCGGCCAACACCTCGCGGTCCCCTCACCGACGATGCCCTTCACTCTGCGGGCGAACCGGAGCAGGCGGCACCACCCGCTGCCCAGGTGATGTCGGTACCTCCATGGGCGGCTCGGGCCAGGTCCACAGACCTTTGACGAGATGCGAACAGCCCTGCGGCCTGCTGGTAGCTGAACCGCTGGTCGGGAACCATCTCAACGACGCGCTCGCGGCAGCGCACACGTCCAGTGCGGGACCGGATGGTGCGCACGTCACCCACGCGTGCCGGTCGGTCAACACCCACAGGAACATCCCACTCGACGCCCACGCAGGCGGACCACGACGGCCAGGATTCCGCATCCAGGAGCGCTGCATAGACGAGGGCGGCAGACGCCGACAAAGTGCGAAGAAGCGGTAAGCGCGAGCGACGACACCCCACGAGGGTAGACCGCGCCTCACCATGATCGTGTTACGAGCCCATAAGGCGTCGAAGCGGACGCCGACGTGGCGAGGCCGCGGCCGGCGGCCGAAATCCTGCCCAGGAAGCCCCTCCGATTGCCGTTGACAACCACCCGTGCACCCCTCCATCATCATTCCACTAATCGAGTAGTGAAATGGTGGTGGTAATCGTGGAGTTCCGCATCGACAGGCGGAGCGGAGTCCCCGCCTTCCAGCAGATCGTGCAGCAGACCAAACAGGCCCTGCGGCTAGGCGTACTGGTGCCGGGCGACCGGCTGCCGACCGCCAAGAGCGTCGCCGAGGTCAGCGCGGTCAACCCGAACACCACCCTTAAGGCGTACCGCGAGCTGGAGCGTGAGGGCCTGGTTGAACCGCGCCCCGGCCAGGGCACGTTCGTACGCCGCACACTGGCCCGCCCCTCGGCAGGCACCGACTCACCGCTGTACGGGGAGCTGGTGGCGTGGGTGTCCCGGGCGGCCGGGGCGGGCCTGGAGCAGGAGGACGTGGCCGCGCTGGTCGCGTCGGCCATGCAGAAGCAGTACGCCACGGGTACGGCGACGACGGCCACGACGGCCACGACGGCCACGACGGCCACGACAACTAGGAGCACTGGTGAGTAACGGTATGTGTGCGGGGGAGCCGGCGCTTGAGGCGCGCGGCCTGGGGATGCGCTACCGGGGGGGTTGGGCACTGAAGGACTGTTCCTTCCGGCTCCCGGCGGGACGGATCTGTGGGCTGGTCGGTCCCAACGGGGCGGGCAAGACCACGCTGCTGAGCATCGCGGCCCAAGTCCTGGAGCCGACGCAGGGCACGCTCAGCCTGTTCGGCGCGGCACCGGACTCGGTGGACTCGGAGCGCACCGCGTTCCTCGCCCAGGAGAAGCCCCTGTTCCGCCGGTTCACCGTGGCGGAGACCCTGCAGTTGGGGCGGGAACTGAACCCCGCCTGGGACCAGCGCGCCGCCGAGAACATCGTCCGCGCGGGCGATGTGCCCTTCGACTCGAAGATCAGCACCCTCTCCGGCGGCCAGCGCACCCGCGTCGCCCTCGCCCTCGCCCTCGGCAAGCGCCCCGACCTGCTGCTGCTCGACGAGCCGCTGTCGAACCTCGGCCCAGTCGCGCGTAAGGAACTGACCGGCACCCTCCTCGCCGAGGCTGCCGAGCGCGGCACCACCGTCCTGATGGCCACCCACGTCCTGGCCGAACTGGAGAACGTCTGCGACTACCTCGTCGTCCTCTCCGACGGCGGAGTACGCCTCGCCGGTGACGTGGACGAGCTGATGTCCGTACACACCATGGTCACCGGCACCAAGGAGGGCGAAGGCCTGTCCGCCTCCCTCTCCCACCACACCATCGTCGAGTCCCGGATCAGCGGACGACAGTTCACCGCCCTGATCCGCCCCCAGGGCCCGGCCACCGGTCCCTGGGAGACGGACAGCCCGAGCATGGAAGAACTCCTGCTCGCCTATCTGCGCTCACCCGACGCACCACCTCTGATCACCCCCACCGCCCAGGTTCAGGACCAGGCGTACAACACCCGGACGGTGGCGGCATGAGCTCTCTCACGAGCACCTCGACGACGGCCAAGTCCGAGGCCCCGGGCACCACAGGCACCGGCCGGCTCCCCCAGCTCCCCCAGTTCTTCAAGGGCATGACCTGGCTGGTCTGGCGCCAGCACCGCGCCGTGTTCTGGACCGTCCTCGGCGCCTCCGCGCTCGCCGTGGCGTTCATCGTCTTCCAGCGTTCCCAGCTGCATACCGCCGGGTACGACCCCACGTCCACGGGACTCCGGCTGATGCCGATCCTGCTCGGCGTCTTCCTCGGTGCCCCGCTGTTCACCGGCGACCTGGAGAACGGCACCGCCAAGCTCGTCGTCACCCAGTCCATGAGCCGAACCCGCTGGCTGACCACGAAACTGGCCCTGACCACGCTGGTGGTCGTGGTGAGCACGGTCGCGCTTTCGGTCGCGTTCGGGTGGTGGTGGAACCTCTACGACGAGTCCACGAGCGCGGAGTGGACCTCCGGACCCACCTTCAACAACACGGGACCCGTGCCCGTCGCCCTCGCCCTCTTCTCCGTCTTCGGCGGGGTGGCGATCGGCGTGGTGCTGCGCCGCACGCTGGTGGCCATGGTGGTCACCCTCGGTTTCACCGTCGTCGTCCAGATTGTCTGGTCCCACTTCCTTGCGCACTTCCTGCTGTCGCTCGCCAACGTCGTCACGATCACGACGAACAAGGGCGTCACGTTCGAAGGCGTGATGCCGACGTTGCCCCCAGGGGCGCACCAGGTGAACTGGTCGAACCCCCCGTACATCACCGGCGACGGGGAACTCCTCGGCTGGGGTACCTGTAATGAAGTGCAAACGGAACAGGCGCATGACCTGTGCATGAAGAAGGCCGATGTTGTAGGCTGGTCGGTCGACTACCTGCCGATCTCCCAGATGAACGGCCTGCAGTGGTTTGGCGCGTCGATCCTGCTGGCCCTGACGGCCGCCGTCACGGTGTTCCTCTTCTTCTGGGGCCGTAAGCGCCTCGCCTGAGACCCGCCCCCGGTCTGTGCGGGAAGGCGTCGCAGCCCCCACTCGAACAGTCCGGCGCGGGTGTGGCCCCCACTGCTGGAGCTGTTAGCAAGGAATTAGGGTCCAGGCAGGCCAGGCCGATCTAGTTGAACCGGTGGATCACATCCCGGACGGTGTCCTCGCCAGCCTGCACCAGCTGGGCAATCACTGGCACCCGGTCGGCCCGACGAGGCCAGCAGCATCGCCCGCCGGTAGCGCACCGAACTCGTGCTGCCCCGGCGCACGATCTGCTGCAGCCGCTGCCCCTCCTCGTCGGTCAGTCCCCGCACACGGACAGGCTCGGCCACCGCACCTCCAACGGTCGGAAAGAAGGTTCTAGCCACCGATCCCGAAACCGGAAAGACCGAAGGCCGCAGCGTCCTCGCAACAATCATCACAAAGGACGACAAGGACTTCACCGAACTCACCATCGGAACACCACGGAAGACGGTCGGCGTCATCGTGGCGACCGACCACCACCCCTTCTGGTCACCCTCCGAACACACCTGGGTGGACGCCGGAGACCTGAAACCCGGCATGACCCTGCGGACCGACCAAGGCACCACAGTCCCCGTACACGAGACACGATCCTTCCACCAGCAGTGGGTCTGTCAAACGAGCGGTGTAACCAGGGTGGTTGGGGTTACTGGCGGGCCGCCGTCAGGCGGCCGTCGAAGGTGATGTCGAAGGCGTTC
>NZ_JBIVPJ010000039.1:0-37509 GCF_044754585.1 Streptomyces sp. NPDC093065
GTGGCGTGGGAAGGACTGCAGGGCCCCGCGGGTGAAGTAGGTGCGCAGACCGGCGGCCGAGGGTCGTCGGCCGCCGGTGGGCTCGGAGTCCTCCGGCTTCCACCGTGCATTCCACCCGCCCTCCTGCAGCGCGTGCTTGAAGAAGGCGGGCCAGGCGCCGCTGACTGCGGTGAGGACGAGGTCGATGCGCTCCTGTGGGTCGGTGCGCAGGACGTCCCCGTGCCGGGGGTCGATGTCGAACTCCGCGTGGGCAGGTGTCGACGCCCGGACGCGTTCCACGATCTTCCGGTTGGAGCACCAGGCGTTCAACGTAACCGTGGCGTATGCCCACAACCGCTCTTGTGTCAGCTCCATCTCCGGGCCGCGGAAGCCGGCCCGGCGCAGCCGCTCGACGAGCACGGCGTCCTCGGCGCGCTGCCGCTCCGCCCGAGCCCTCGGGTCCTCGTCCGGAATCATGCCGATTCGCGCTGAATCAGCCCTCTTGAGCTGTTCGATCATTCGCTGTGGTGTCATGAGCCCCGCCCCCTGTCATATCGGCTTGCCTTCGGCACGACGTAGCGGGGGATGGAAAAGACATCGCGCGTGATGCGCGGAAAACTTTGGGGACCGATTCATTTGGTCGTGGCGGCGGATTCGTCCGGCGGGTCCTGGCTCTTGATAATGTTCCTTCTCTAGAGCCAGACTGAGGGAGGGTCAGTGAGGGACGAGACCGCCGAGCAGAACCGCTACCAGCGGGCCCTGACCGCGCTCCCCGGCGCGAGCCGGGAGCCGTCCACCGCCGGGCACGCCGTCTTCTGGGACGTCACCAGAAAGATCCTCAAGGAGCATCCGCCCGCGGAGGGGCCCGAGCCGGCGTGCCAGGGATGCGGGACGCGCTGGCCGTGCGAGACGGCCGAGTCCGCCATGCAGCAGGTCGGGGTCCGCGCGTGAGCGGCAGGACGGCCGGCCAGCTTGCCATCGTCACGGCGGCCGCCGACGTCGTGGAGGCGGAGCTGGTGGACGACGAGACGGCCGGCGCCTCCGTCGTCGTCCCCACGGGCCGGGACCGGCACCTGTCCCCCGAGACCGTCGCCGCCATCGAGGCGAGCGTCGCCGACTCCACCCGCCGCGCGTACGGCACCGACCGGGCCGCGTTCGCCTCCTGGTGCCAGGCGGAGGACCGCACGGCCGTCCCCGCGTCGGCGGAGACGATGGCGGAGTGGGTGCGGCACCTGACCGTCACGCCCCGCCCCCGCACGAGGCGGCCCGCTGGTCCGTCGACCATCGAGCGGGCCATGTCCGCCGTGACGTCCTGGCACGAGGAGCAAGGGCGGGCGAAGCCGAACATGCGCGGCGCCCGGGCCGTCCTCAACGCCTACAAGGACCGGCTCGCCGTGGAGAAGGCGGAGGCCGCGCAGGCCCGCCAGGCGACCGCCGCCCTCCCCCCGCAGATCCGCGCCATGCTCGCCGGGGTCGACCGCTCCACCCTCGCCGGGAAGCGGAACGCGGCCCTGGTCCTCCTCGGCTTCGCCACGGCGGCCCGCGTCTCCGAACTGGTCGCCCTGGACGTCGACACGGTGACCGAGGCGGAGCACGGGTTCGACGTGACGCTGTACCGGAAGAAGGTCCGCAAGCACACCCCCAACCCGGTCCTGTACGGCACCGACCCGGCCACCTGCCCCGTGCGGGCCCTGCGCGCCTACCTCGCCGCCCTCGCGGCCGCCGGACGCACCGATGGCCCGCTGTTCGTCCGCGTCGACCGGTGGGACCGCCTCGCCCCGCCGCTGACTCGCCGCGGCCGCCCCATCGGGGACCCGGCCGGGCGGATGACGGCGGAGGCCGCCGCCGAGGTGATCGAGCGCCTGGCCGTCGCCGCCGGCCTGTCCGGCGACTGGTCCGGGCACTCCCTGCGCCGCGGCTTCGCCACCGCCGCCCGCGCCGCCGGACACGACCCGCTGGAGATCGCCCGGGCGGGCGGCTGGGTCGACGGCTCCCGCGTCCTCGCCCGGTACATGGACGACGTCGACCGCGTGAAGAACTCCCCCCTCGTCGGCATCGGTCTGTGACCGTCAGGTCACGAGAGCTCCGTGAACGCCAAACTTGCCGCGAGTCGCCTATGCCGACAAAACGAAGGGCCCGCCAGTCTCTGCTGGCGGGCCCTTCGTCGTCGGCTGTCTCAACTGGTGTGGTGCCGAATTCTCGGTACCTGGCGGCCGGTTGGGCACTGGGAACCTCTGTATGGTTGTGAGCTACTTCCTGTACCGGGAGCCGGTGCTCCCGGCCTAATGGGCCGGGAGCACCGGCTCCGGCGTGGCGGTGACCTTGCGCGCCAACGCGTGGCCAGCCGCACTGAGTCCGGGGGCCTGTTTTTGGTTGCACCCAGTAGGCAGGACTCCCCATGTCCTCTCGGGGGACTCAGTTGCGCCCCAACAGTGCCTCGTCGAGTGGCATCGACGCAAAGATGACGTGCACAAAACTGAACCAATCACCCGGAGCGCTGGTGTAGAGCCTGTTTGAACCCTCCAAACAGGCAGTTCGAGGCACCAGACACGTTGACGGCGGAATGTGTTTCCAGGCCGTTTCCTGCCTGATCTCGGTTCAGAAGCTGCCGAATCCTACTCGCGCCGGGGTACTTCCGCACCTACTGGCTCGACACTGAACTAATCAAGCGTCAAATGTCCCTTATATGGGCTTAGTTGGCATAGGGCCTATGAGCGAAGTCGGTCGCCATGCTGGAACACTGGTGAGACCCGTGTACGGGAGCAGCGCCAACTGCGCCCCGTAGCACCCGCGGGTTGCACCCAGTAGGCGGAGGGCGTCGAGTCGCGAGGCCGGCGCCCTCCCTCACCGCAAGGACTCCATATGTCCAAGAACACCGGCGCCCCCGTACGAAACCGTATGGTCGAGGCCGCCAAGGCCCAGAACGACAACCAGCAGGCCACCGTCCCCCAGCACTCCCGGCTGACCATGGCGCACGCGCTGCTGATCATCACCTTTCCCGCGCTGGGCTGTGTCCTCCACTTGGTCGGGCGCATGGAGACCGACCAGATCCTGCAGCTCCTCGGAGGGTGTGGAGGAATCGGCGCGAGCATCATGCTCCTCGTGACCAGTGGACGGCGTATGGCATCCGCCGCCGGCGGCGCCCTCGGTCGCGCCATCCGGGCCGTGCTCTCGAACGGCCAGTAAGGCCGAGGCGAGATCATGGGAAGGCCTTCCAACCCAGTCGCCACGGAGAACACGACCCTGGCCGTCCTCGCTACCCAGCTCCGCATGTACCTCGGTTATGCGGGACTGACTTACGCAGCGCTCGCCGAGATCACGGATGTCTCGCGCGTCACTTTGCAGAGGGCGGCCTCCGGCAAGAACGTGCCGAAGGAGAAGACCATCGTGGCATTCGCCACCGGTTGCGGCCGCAGTCACGAAGAGCTGGCGGGGCTGCTGCGACTGCGCATCGAGGCGAGGATCGAGGCACGGGGCGTCCTGGGCACGCTCCGTGCCCCTAACCCGAAGCTCATCAGTGATCAGCGTGACCTGAGTCGTGCCCTGGAGTACGTGTACGAACTTGCCGGGGCACCTTCGCTGCGCGAGATCCAGGAGAAGAGCGGTGAGCCGCTCGCGCTGCCGATCAGCACCATCAGCAGGATCGTCAGTCGGCAGACGACGCCGGTGGACGAGCGGCAACTGCTCGCCTTCATCCATGGATGCGGGATCACCGACCAGGACGCCATGTGGTCGGAGGTCTGGACAGCGGTGAACGAGCGGATGCATCTCGTAGCGGACTCGCCGGAGGGCGTCTTCGCCACCGTCTCGCGGGCAACACTGAGCCGGTATCTGCCTGGGCGGGATCCGCTCGCCCGGGATGACGTGTCGGAGGAACTGCTCCGGGAGCTGGCCAGCTACGTCACCACACTTACGACGTCTCACCAGCTCACGCCGAGAGATCATGTGAGGCTGGGACGCATACTGCGACGGTTCTCGCGGCAGCAGTACATGAGGTGAGTACGGTTTGACGAGGGGGTCATGGCCTGCAAGGCCATGACCCCCTCGTTGTTTGGCCAAGTTGGCATCGGCCTCTGTCCGCCCACTCGGACGGTTATCCCATGAGGGCCCATCGCTGAAGCGGTGGGCCCTCTACTGCGACCGGAGCGCGGCGGCGCAGTCGCGGCACTCCCATTCGTGCATGTTGGGCGGCAGCCACGATGCGCCCGGTCCTGCGGGCCGGTAGTTCACCCGCTCCATGTCCTGGGTCGGCTTGCCGCAGAACGTCCGATCGTCCACGTCGCCGGGGGTGTCCGGCTCGGCTGGTGCCGCGTGTACCGCCTCGATCAGCGAGACGGGATCACCCGGGCCGAAGTCCTCGGAGAGTTCCTTGCGCAGCTCGCGCAGCACGACAATCGCCATGGGGCCACCTTCGGCGCTCACCGCAGCTGCCGCATTCCAGGTGGGTCGGCCGCGGCGCCATAATCCGTCGGGCGTCAGCGCTACTGCCAACGCTCCTATGATCAGCCGCCATGAACACAGACTGGTACGTCCAGCAGGTTCCAGCCGTCGACTTCTTCGACGGAATGGTCCCTGTCAGCCGGTATCTGTCCTCGCCTACGGCTATGACGATCAACAACCCGTGGGACCTCGATCACGCCATCGAGCAGGCCAGAGAGCGCCTGGAGTGGGTCGACGGCGCGATGAAGGCCTTGGAACACGTGAGCCGTTCCGTACGCTGGGGCTGGGAGGGCGACTTCCGCCACGAGCCGTATGTGGGCGCCCTGCCCTGGTCCGGCAGGAGTCACCCCTATCTCGTGGTGAAACAGGACAACAACGGCGACTGCTACCTCGTCAGCAAAGGCTTCGCCGTGCCTATGGAAACCGAACTTGCGGTCATGGAGAAGGCCCGGGTGAGCGGGGCAGAGATCGGCCGATAGGAAGGAGGCGACGTGCAGCGGGACCGTTCGTCACCGTGAGGGTGGGTCCTCGAATCCGAGAGCAACCTGAGCCTCGCGACGGAAATCCACGTATGCCGGGTGTCGGGCCCTTTCACGTTCTCGGTACTCGGCATAACGGATCTCGGCTGACCGCCCCTCTGCGGGGAGCAGGGCACTGCAGATGTCGGAGTACGCGGTGCTGAGTTCGCTGGCTGCGGCTGCCACTCGCTGCGGTCCGGTCAGCGTGATCCTGTCCGCTGCGCGCATGAGAGCCACGTCCGCGTCGTCCATCTGTACCCACTCCTGCACATCGATGGAGCGCCCTGTGTCGACTCGCACGGCGAGGGACTCGACGAGGGTCTTGAGGACGTCTACCGCTTCCAGGTAAGCGACGTATGCCTGCTGCCGTTGTTCCTTGCGCCAGCGCTCCCGTTCGAACTCATGCTGATGGAAGACCTGCTCTATCGCGGCGTCTGCCGTCCGCTTCGCGCCCCAGATCGCAGCGATGGCGCCGACTGCGGCACCGAGTAGGCCAAACACTGCGGGCAGCAACACATTCATGGCGGGGATTCTGCCGTCTCGGACGCCACAGAGCGCAGGCACCACGGCATCGACGTGGAGACCCGGGCGTGAGGGGGAGAGCTGTCCCCCTCACGCCCACCGGGTGCATCGTCAGCCGTGTTCCTCGTACTGCGCGACGAGCCGCAGATACTCCCGGTCGGTGCGGGCCCATGACGGCACGTACCAGCAGGCGTCGCAGCAGGTTTTGACCCACGGCATGCCACCCCACTCCTCACCGACCCAGACGACGCGCTTGCGGCCTAGGGACGGACAGATCTGGCAGGTGAAGGCTGCTTCCCGAGCGGCCCTGTTGATCACCGCCCACACTTCCGGGCCCTGGCTCCAGGGGGTTCCCTTCCAGCAGAGGTCGCCGAACTTCTCCTCCCAGTGGGGCCGGGGGTGGTCGGGCCAGACTTCATCCAGTTCGCGCTCCGCCCGCTGGGTGATGGGCGCCCAACCGGCGCCGGCCGCGCTGAACATGTGGTGGGGGAGGGTGGGACGGGTCTCGGCTCGGAGGGCGGCCGTGTACTTCTCGCCGGTCAACGCCTGCCGTTGGCGGGCCCTCTGCGCGGCCGTCGACTGCTTCCTTGGCATCTGTGCTGCTCGCTCCTGGCGGTCTCCCACGCTCCCGCCGGATCGAGGTGCTACCGGTGGAGGCGGGCCCCGCAGGACCTTGGCCGGACGATCACCTGCGGCGTGGGCGCGAGTGTCGGCGGACGGCGTACGCATCTTGCCGGGCTGGATGCTACCGCGCCCCGGTGCCCACTCCATGTTCCTCGTGGGTAGCTTCTCCAACCTACCTAGATGAAGTAGGCAGGTTGGCTACTGTGAGCACATGCCCGCACTCACCGAGACACCAGCCGAGCGGATCGCCGGTGACCTCGCCCTGGCAATCCACCAGCGGATCATCCGACCCGGGGAACGCCTGCCGTCGCAGTCCAAGCTCATGACGTCGTACGGCGTCGCCAAGCAGACCGCGACTGTCGCCCTGAGCAAGCTCGCGTCCGCCGGCCTCATCCGGACCGTGCCCGGCTCCGGCACCTTCGCGGTACGCCCGAACCCCTTCGAGCCAAACCCCGTCCTGGACGTCCTGGCGGCCGCCTCCCTGTGCCGCTCCCTCGCCGCGCACTCCTTCGGCCCGGGCTCCGCCCCGGTACTGGAGATCCGCGTGAGTGAGGACGTCGACACCTCTGGGGACCGTGAGGGGCCGCTGACGCGCCTGGTCGACGTCTCCGCCCTGGAGGGCCTGGACCGGCACGTCCTGCGGTGGATGAGCGAGGCCCTGCTGTCCGCCGCACGACGCCTGGTCGCATCCGGCCCGTGCGAGGGCGACGCCCACGTCATCGCCACCGCCCGGGCGATCCTCCGCGACGGCGGCCACCGCCCCGAGGACCAAGAGGCCATCGCCGTCCACGGCGGCCCAACGCCCGCTGACGAGGACGTCGCCCTGCGGATCTGGCCCGAGCGTGCCGCGCCGGCCGACCCGGATAGCCCGCCGTTCTAGCCCCTGACGCACCGACCAAATCACCGACCACGTCCAGGAGGACGACCTCATGACGACCGACGAACACGCCCGGTGGAAGGCCTTGGAGGTCCGCCGCCCTGGCGACGTCCCCGCCGCTACGCCCCTCGCCTGGCAGCTCGACAAGCATGGCGAGCACGAGGACCGCCTGATGAACAACCGGCTGCCCGAGCACTACCCGCACCCGGTACAGCGCGGCGACGCGGACGACGCCCTCGCCGTCATCGCCCTGCGGGAGTCCATTCGCCGGGACATGGAGCACGGCCGGGGCGTCCGCGTCCTCGAGGCCATGGAGCTGGGGGCCTCCTGGTCCGAGGTGGCGGCCGCGTTGGACGTGCCCCCCGACGAGGCGCGGCTGCTGCTGCATGAATGGGCGGAGGGACAGCACCGGCTGTATCAGGGCGACGTCGCCAAGGGCCAGCGCCGGCCGCCCGGGCTGGACGACGACCGGCACGCCGTTGTCCTTGCGCTGTGCGAACTGGGCGACGACGAGTCGGCGGCCGTGCTCGGCATGCCGGTGCCCGAAGGCCGGAAGCGGCCGGGGCCGGCCGCCGACTACAACGAGTGGAAGGCCGCGGACCTCCTGGAGGAGGTGCGGGTCTTGGCCGTCGCCGTGGTGAACGGGCAGGCCGAGCACGCGCCGAACCTCGCGGAAGCCGCCCGGACCCTCCAGTACCGGTACGACTGGCCGCAGCGCCAGGGACCAAGCAGCATCCGGGCGACCAGCGGCTTTCGGGACGTCGACCTGATGCGCCGGGTCACCTTCGAGTCGAACGGCTTCCTGGCCGTCACGGCGGGGGAGATCCGCCGGGCCATGGGCCGCAAGTCCCTCGCCGGGTTCAACCTGTGCACCGTCCCGGCGGAGCTGCCCGCCGACGATGAGGCGCCCGTGTGCCTCTACAACGGGCTCGCCGGGGTCGGCTCTCTGCTGGGCACGCTCGCCCGGGGCGAGGACGCCACGGCCGCGCTGGAAGCCGTGGAGGACCGCGCCGTGCACAACCGTCCCCATCCGACCGAGTACTGATGGAGGACCCCGTGAGCGACTTCCCCTCTGGCGTGCTTGGCGCCATCGGGCACGCCCTGGCGTTGAACCTGCGCCACCACGGTCAGCAGTACGGCACCGCGGACCTTCGTTTCACCGACCTCTACGTGAACGTCATCACGGCCCTGAAGTGGATCTACTCGGTGGATCCGCAGACGGCTGTACGTGTGGCCCGGCGGGCGCTGCAGGATGCCGCGGATGAGGGTGACCGCCACCCCGTGCCTTTGCCGGACGGGGCACGCTGCCTACGGCACTCCCTGACGCAGGCCAGCGTGCCGTACGGGAAGTGGTCACAGGACCAGGCGGAGGCGTTCGTGACCGCCGTCCTCTTGGACGTCGCCTGACCGAGCAGACCGAGGGGCCCGTGCTGGGGAGGTTGGCACGGGCCCCTCGTCGTGTCCGCCGCCCGACGTTCCACAAGGACGGGCTGGGTGGCGTTTGCCGAAGACCGTAGTGGTGGCGGAACAACCGTGAGTGCGGGATGCCGGCGGTCCGCAGCGGGAGCGGGGCCTCCGCGTGCACGGCGGCCGCCGGGTACTTGCTACGCAGCCGGCTCGTAGGTCACACGCTGGTCCGGGCAGTCGGCTGCCGTCTCGCGCAGGGCTGCCGCCTCGGTTTCATCAGCCGAGAGGCTCCAGCGAAGCTTCGTTCCCACCCACTCCGCGACGTACCGGCAGTGCACCTCCTCGGCCGGCGGCAGCCACTCGGCAGGGTCCTGGTCAGCCTTGGACCGGTTCGAGCGGGCGGTGACCGCGACCAGGCTCGTCGTCGCACCCTGGTCGTTGGCGTATGCCTCGCGGCGCTGCGGTGACCACGTGGATGCACCGCTGTCCCAACTTTCCGCAAGTGGCACCATGTGGTCGATGTCCAGCCCGGAGGCCGACGTCACCCACACCTGGTCGTAGTACGACCACCAGCGCCCGCCCGACAAGCGACACCGTGACTCCACCGTAGGCGGCTCAACGGCCTCGGAGATCAACACCTCCTTCCGCGTGTTACAGCCGTCGGCCGGGTCGTCCCCGCTGTTCCAGTGGCGGAAGGCATCACGGTCGTAACCGTCGCGGGACTCGGTGTCCACCGGCAAAAGCGTGACGGCTTCGGCCAGCGGGAGCGTCTCCGCCGCGCGGGCGGGCGCGGCAGCAGTGAGGGGCAGGACAGCGATGGAGGCGGCAGCCAGGCCGCGCAGCACAGACTTGAGCATGCACCGGTGATAACGGCCAGCCTGGGGGCGCTCTCAGGCGTTTACCGAGTGCGCCGTCCGTGTGGGTGGAAAGGTCATACCGGGACTGCTGCAGCCCAGGCTTTCGGCAGCATGTCACGGTGCCGACGCATTCCCTCGGAGCAGGGAAGGGTCCGAAGACGCCGGTGCGGGGGCCAGGCGAGCCCTTACCGTACCGGTTTGAGGTCGCGTCGACCGGGTGACTGGCGTTGCTGCCCCTCAGGAGGGTTAGGTTCCGGGGCATGACCGAATCACCACGGACGGCCCTGCCGTCGCTGAACAGTCCGCCGGGGGACCGGCTGGAGATCGTCACCGGGTGGGACGCCGACACCCCGTATCAGTCCTGGCGTCCGCAGATCCTCGTACCGCCGACCTTCCGGCAGGCGTCCGCGCCCCGGGTGTTCGTCGTGGTGAACCAGAAGGGCGGGGCCGGGAAGACGACGACGACCGTGGAGCTCGCTGCCGCATGGGCTGCGGCCGGCCTCCGGGTCCGCGTCATCGACGCCGACCACCAGGAGGCGGCCCTGTCGGTGTGGCTGCTGCCTCAGTACCCGGAGGGCAGCCCGCGGCACTCGCTGCGGTCCGTGTTCTTCGAGGACTGCACCCTGGCGGAGGCCACCTACCCGACGCTGTTCGCCGGGGTGGACGTCGTACCGTCCGGGGCCGACCTCCAGCGCGTGGAGTACGAGCGGCCGATCGGCGCGGAGCAGGGCCTGGCCGCCGCCCTGGCGCAGGAGGCGGAGGAGGCCGGCGGACGCTCCCCGTACGACGTGACGCTGATCGACGCGGCGCCGTCCCTCGGTCTGGTCACCGTCGCCGCGCTCACGGCCGGGGACGAGGCCCTGGTGCCCATCAAGGTCGGAGGCCTGGACATGAAGGGCATGGCGTCCCTGCACAAGACGATCCGCAGCGTGCAGCGAAAGACGAACCCGAAGCTCCGGGTCGGGGCCGTCCTGCTGACCGCGTGGGACAAGTCAACCTTTGCCCGGCAGCTCGCCGCGAAGGTGAGCGAGGACTACCCGGAGGCGTCCGTCATCCCGATCCGGCGCAGCATCCGGGCGGCGGAGGCCCCGCTCGCTGAGCAGCCGATCCGGCTGTACGCGCCCGAGGCGGCGCCGGCCGGGGACTACGACCAGGCCGCCGCCGTCATCCTGCCTGTTCAGGGGGCCGCCGCATGAGCCGCCGCTCCCTCGCCCTCCCGTCGACCAGGAGCGCCGAGCCGGACGACGTCGACGAGCTGGAGGCCGACCCCGAGGAGGAGCCCGCGGCCGCGCGGTCCGCCGGGGTGGTCGCTTCGCTGACCGGCGCGGACCTGTCGACGCCCCTCACCGTGCAGCAGCTCCCCACGCCGTACGACGTCGCGGAGACCGTCACGACGCCGCTGAACGACCAGGAGCGCGGATACCTGGATGTGTGCGAGCGGGCCCTCCACGGTTTCCGGCGGTCCGTCATCGTCGCGGGCAAGGCGCTGGAGGTCATTAACCGCGGCCGCCTGTACCGGGAGACGCACGAGACGTTCGCGGACTACGTGGTCGAGGTGTGGGACATGAAGCGGGCCCACGCCTACCGGATGATCGAGGGATGGCAACCGGCCGCCCTCGTGTCTCCAATTGGAGACATCAACGAGGGCCAGGCCCGCGAGCTGGCGCCCGTGCTCAAGGAGTACGGACCCGAGGTGACCGTCTCCCTGTACCGGGGGGTCAAGGAGCTGCGCGGCGACCGGCGGGTGACGGCGGCGGACCTCTCGGAGGCCCGGGCAGCGCTGCCTCCGCCGAAGCACCTCGCCCAGCCGGACCAGGTGCGCGACGTCCTCACCGTGGCGGCCGCCGACGGCCGCGCCCCCCGGCTCGCCCCGCCCGAGCCGAAGGTGCCGACGCAGGCCGCCGACGAGCACCAGGCCGACCAGGACTACGAGGACCAGGGCGGCGTCAGTCAGGACGAGGTGGACGAGGGCGCGGAGGCCATCGCCACCCTGGAGGCCGCCGTGGCTCAGCAACGGCAGATCTACGACCGGGTTGGCGGCGGGGTCCTCGCGGCCGCGCTGCTGTACGACCCCGGCCGGGGCGAGCACCTACGGCACGAGCTGCGCCAGTACGCGAGCCGGACGGCGTACCGGATGCGGGACACCTCCGGGGATCAGGCGGCCGACGACACGTAAGCCCATCAGGGGATGCGTGTCTCGTACGTGGGTGAGGCCCGGCGGCGAGATGGAGCTGCCGGGCCTCACCGAGTCCGCGCGCTACGGGCCGTGGTCTACCGACGGGATGGGCGCTGTTCCTTGCTCCGCATATGCCTCGTCAGGCCGTTCCGCCGGGGCGGTGAAGGAAGGCGGAGCGTCCGCCGGGAACGTGGTCGGATCGGTCACCAGGACGACGTAGAGCACCCCCAGGATCCCGACTCCGACCAGGATGGCGGTGCCGAGAGCCGGGTTGCGGTAAGCGGCATAGACGCCCACACCCGCGAGGGCGAGGGCGACGATGAACGGCAGGAGGATCACAGGCCGGCCTCCATAACGGGGCTGGAAGACCGCTCCTGGAAGCAGAAACGCCGAGCGTGGCACCACACAAGCAGAGTGCCAAATTGGGAGCATTCACCCGTTTCAGGGCCTACTCGACTCGACTCGTACGGGCCCGGGCCCGTAGGCTCAGTGAGGGTAACGATGGTTCATATCCAATCGGTTTGAGGCTTCTCGCAGCACAGATCGGGTGGAGGACTGTCGGACTATGCGGGCGGCCCCCTGTTGGCGCAGGGGGCCGCTGGTCGTTTTCCTCCCGGGTGTAGAGGGCGTTCGGACTATGCGTCGACCAGCAGCGTCCGTTGGCGCGGTCAGCGTCGAACTTGGCCCGGCGGGGGCTGAATTGACGCTGGTGCTGCCGGTCTAGGAGAAGCCTACGCATGACGCGCTGAACGACGACAACCGCCGCCGCGCCGCGCTCGCCGCGAACGGCCCCGACGCCAGGCGTTCAGAGGTCGCTGAACTGCCCTTTTGCACGCGCCGACAACTGCGCGAGATATGTCTGTGCCGCGCCATAGCCGCGGAGAATCGCACCCCTGAGCCGCCCTCGTGGAGGCGGCTGACATCTTGGTCACTACTCGGAACCACAGCTTCCGTACGCCTTACGAGCACAGGCTTGCCCCCACGAGTTGCCGAACTTGTCGTCGCCCTTCGCCGGTAGATGCTCAACGGAGTACTGCCGAAGGTGAGGCCCTTGCCGTGAATCGACAGAATGCCGACACCTCGGCCGGACAGAGGGTGCCCTTGGCGCCCGTGCAGCGCTGCACAAAGCGCCGGCGACTGCGGCGAGCCCCTTCGGCCACACACGTCGACGTGGACGACGCGGGCCACGGGATCGGCAGTACGCGCAGCGGACGGCGTACCGGGCGCGGCACATCTCCGGGAAACAGAGCGACGACCGCTGTGCTCGCCGGGGCTGCTGCAGGAGTGCCAGAGGTGCGCGGACGGCGGCGCCGGCGGGCGGGGTTTCTGGACTTTCTGGACCGTCCCCCGCGCGGGCGTGCGTAAGGCGGGTTTCCGGTAACACCAGCCACCCACCCGCCGAGGTGTCCGGAGCGAAGCGGAGGACACCTCGGAACTACTTGATGGTGCTACTTAATCTTCTTACTAAAGGGGCCCAGTCCTCCGGCGACCGGTGAACCGGCGCCCGGAAACCCGTCTCCGGTTATGCCCGGCTCGCCCGCCCTCGCCCCTTTCGACCGGCCCTCCGGTGAGCCGTCTTCCTGCCACGGCCCGGGCCCTCGCCGTGTCCGCCGGCCCTTCGCGCGGCCGCGTGTCCTCGAGGTCCGGGGCTCCCCGGTGGGGAACCTCCTTCACCCTCACCGGTCGTCTGATCTTGCTCCGGTCCCCTGCCGTGTCGTGGACGTCGACCAGCTCGCCGCGCGGTCTAGTCGGCGGGCGTCCATGGCGGAGGCGGGGAGGTGCTGACGCCTCCGCACGACCAGCACTCGAAGTCGTCGGGCACCCGGTACTTGTCCGTCCACCAGGAGGCGACAGGTTCGCCCCACACGACGCAGTCCTCCCCGCACCAGCCGCACACGAACGCGAAGTCCACTGCTGCCCTCCCCCAGGTTACTGTCCCCCGTCAGGATGCCCCGCCGCGCGTTCCACCGGGGACAATCATTGAGACGTCACCCCCGGCCGTAGGGGCCCGCGTCCTCGAGGACCGCCGCATCGGGCGACTGAGGTCAAAGGGGCGAAATACCGCCGCTTAGCTCTGAGGAACAGCCGCTTACGTGACGGAACCCGCAGGTCAGCCCCCGAAAAGCGGCCTCTTAGGCGTAGTCCCGCCCTCTGGATCGCCCTTGTTTCGATCACCGGCCTGGCCGTTCGTGTCCATAAGGCACGACCTCCCGGAGCTAAGGCACGAAAAACCATGCCTTACGTTGACGCTGGCCCTTGCCACCGTGTGCGGCCGGACGCGCGCCGTGACGACCCGAGGGCACCGAACGGAGAGATCGGCGCCATGAGGGCCGTTGAGGGACCTCCTTGGACGCCTTCCGTCCAGTTCGGCTCTTCCCTGCTGACCCGCCGTCGTCGGGCACCGGGCCATGCGGCCCGGTCCGGCAGTGCGTCGCCTCCGGAGGCCGGACCCTGTCCGGTGGGTGGTGCGCGCCGTTGCGGCCTCCTACTAGCGACCCCTCCGCTACGCTCCGGGGCTACGGGCTACGCCCTTGCGCACACCCCCGGCGGGCTCCTCCGGACCCCCGCCCGCCGGGGCCTGGTCCCCGAGCTGCTGCCCGGCACCTACTGGACGCCCTACCCCACGATCATGCGCACGCGCACCCCCTCGTCGGCTGACCTTCCCCGGTACAGATGATCAACGGCGGGGGATTCGACCTCAGCCACAGAACGGCAACCCCCTGCGGCGGGGACGCCGACGACGGCGGTACGGAGGTACCTCCGCCCCCACCGGCAGGACACGCTTCCTCCCTGCTTGCGGCCAGCCGAGGACGACCCGCGGCCGCCAGCAACGACCAGGTGGCATCAGTCGGGACCCGCAAGCCCGCCAGGGCTGAGGACTCGCCGACCCGGTGCGCCTCTCGGACTGCACGCGGGAGGCCGGCCGAGCTCCTCCCCTAGCTGCTAAGGCTCGACACGCCAGACTGCTCCAAGGTCATTGACCACCGCGACCACTGAGGGTAAACACGCGCGCGCGTTCTGAGACAAGAAGGGGCCGGTGCCTCTGACCTGGGAAAACGCGGCCGTAAGGTACGAAAAAACGTGCCGTACGGCCCGGAAAAACATGCCTTAGACTCCTCCGCCATGCAGGACGCACCGGCAACACGCCGCGCTAAGGCATGTTGTTTCGGAGAGTCATGGGTAGTATCACGCCCGTAAGGCACCGACGACCGGAGCTAAGGCACGAAAAAACGTGCCTTACGCATCACCTGGACGGAGACCCATGGCAGCCACGCGCAGAGCGGCCCGGCGGCTGGAGCTCGTAGACACAACCACCGGCGAGGTGGTCGAGCGGAAGCAACGGGTCCCCCACGCCTTCGACGGCAAGGGCTACACCCTTGAGGGCCACGGTGCCGAGGTGCCCAACTTCAGCCTCAACCTGAGCGGCACGGAGTGGGACGTCCTCGACTGGATGAAGCAGCACGGAGGCTGCGCTAACCCGGTCCGGCTGGAGCCCTCAGAGGTGGCCCCGCTCCTGTGCAGCACGCCGAACACCGTCAAGGCCGCTGTCGCTCGCCTGCTGAAGCTGAACCTCATGCTGAGGATCGGCGGCCCCCGCTCGGGCACCTACCAACTCAACCCGCGCCGCTTCTGGGAGGGCAGCGGGGAGGCTCATGTGAAGGCGTGCACCCGCATGGACCCACCGGCCGTCGCACCGGACGCAAAGGCTCTGGCCACGGCCCTCAAGGCCGCGCAAAAGGCCACCGACACCGCGCGCGACGCCGCCGAGGCCGCCGACGAGGCGGAGGAGATGGCCCCTGGCAGCAAGCTCGCCGAGAAGACGCAGGCCACAGCTGCCGCCACCCACGCATCGGCGATCCTGGCAGTAGAGACCGCCGTCAACCTCGGTGCGCAGCTCCCCGTGCAACTGCGCCGATTCCTCCAGGAGGCCGCCAAGTGACTGCCCAGATCAGCGTTGACGACCTGACGATGGCCCACCCGGTCTACACGCTCAACCTGACCGCCGCGCAGCGCTGCACCCTGGAGTGGCTGACCGTCAACGGCGCCCTCTACGTACCGCTCGCCGCCGACCCAGAGGAGATCGCGAAGGACTGCGGCAACTCCGTCTCCACGGTGTACGAGGCCCTGAACCGGCTGATGGCGCTCCGCCTGGTCCACCGCACCGGTGCGGAGTACCGGGTGAACCCGCGGTTCTTCTTCGCGCAGAACCCTGAGGTGGCGCAGCTGGTGCTGGACGCCCTCCAGGCCCCCGACGTCGAACCCGACGAGCGCGCCCACCAGCCGCGCCGGACTTCGCCGGCCGACGCCCGACGCCGCCGCGAGGTGCGTCCCGTCTCCTGACCGCACAGCACAGCGCCCCCGCTCCGATCTTCCCGGAGCGGGGGCGCTGCTCTATGTGCCAGGCGATCAGCCGCCTCCCCGTACGGGAGGAAGCTCGAAGCCCTCGGGCTGCTCGTGTCCATCGCCAACGAGCGTCTGCGTCACGGCCAGGACGTCGCCTTTCGCGTCGTACTGGATGGTCCGGTACAGCGTCACGGGCTTGACCGCGGAGGGCGGAAGGCCGAAGTCTGCGCACTCGAACCAGGTGAGCATCCGGGCGGTCAGGGTGCGCTCCAGCCGGACGCACCCCGGGATCGTGGGAGCCACGGGAGCTAGAGCCAGGTCCGGCGAGACGCGCGGCGGCGGGATCGGCAGACCGAGACCTGGCGCAAGCCTTCGCACCGTCTCGCTCACGACGGCGACCGGGTCGCCAAGGCTGGTCAGATCGAACCACTCGCCCCGCCGGTTGTGCTTACGGAACTCCTGGTGGAGCGCCGCCTCAAGGTCGCGGCCGCCCTCGCACGTCCACAGCACCGACAGGGTCAGCGGCAGGCCGGTCTGCATCGTACGGACTCGCCTGTCCACGTCCGTCGTGGTGCCGATCTTCACCAGGTCTAGGCCCTCAGCTCCTAAGAGGTAGACGACTTCTGAGGGCTTTCGGGGCTGAGTCATGGGTGATCCTCCGAGGGTTTTGGCTCTGGTGCGGCATGGAGCCGCCCCCGTTCCGATCGCTTCGGAAGGGGGGCGGTCTCGTCGTCCGGCCGTGGGCCGGCCTACGCCTGGTCTGGCTTGAGCGATGCGGCGGCGGCCCGGGCCGTGCCGAACGGGCGGCCGCTGAAGTCGGGGGACTTCGCCGTCGGCTCCTCGTCGTCGCCATACGGCAGGACGTACCAGGAGTGCAGATAGGCCGGGCCGTGCCGGTGCACCTCGCCGACGAACCGGCCGTCCCACGCCACCAGGTAAGGCGGCTCCATGCCGTCCAGCGCCCGGTAGACCAGGCCGTGCGTGGCGCGCAGCTCCCGCACGACCTGGAGGTGGACGAGCTCCGCCGCCGACCTCTCCAGCGTCTCCTGCGCGGCCGCGCTGGCGGTGTCCAGCTCGTTCGTCATGACGTGCTCCCCTCGGCCCCGGTCGCCCGGAGCGGCAGGCCCTTGTAGGTCAGCGTCAGCCTGTCAGCCGCGCCCGTGTGACGGGTCAGTTCCAGGACACGGCCCGTCGCGTCGTAGGTGACGCGCTCGACGACCAGGACCGACACGCGGGAGCCGAGGGAGAGTTCCGCAGCTTGCTGCGCGGACGGCACCCACACCTCGACGTCGTGGTCGGTGGACGTCGGCGAAAGGCCGGCGCCCGTCATGGCACCGAGGACACCGCCCACGACCTTCCCCGGCCGGTCCAGGCCGGCGGCCCGGGCGACCTCCAGCGGGTACCAGGCGTCTTGGAGCTGGACGACGTCCTCGCCGATCGTGGCGCGGCGCCGCCGGTGGACGACCAGGGCGCCCGGCTCGATGCCGAGGCGTGTGGCGACGTCCGCCGGGGCCCCGACCTCCTCGGGCTCCTCCACGAGCATCCGGCCGTCAAGGCCCTGCGCGGCCGTCGCGTGCTCCCAAGGGCCCTTATCGCCGCCCGGCGCCAGGACGTCGCCGTACGTACTGAACGGCACCCGAACCCGGGACATGTCCCGGACGATCGTGCCCACGCCCGGCTTGGAGACCGTCCGGCCCTCCTCCTGGAGGAGCCGGAACGCCCGGTTCACCGTCGTGATCGCCGAACCGAACTGGTCGCACACGTCGCGCATGGAGGGCAGCGGGTCGCCAGGGGACAACTCGCCCGAGTCCATGAGCCGCCGAAAGTGCGCGGCGATTTCCTCATAGCCGCCGGGGCGGCCCTTCCGCCTAGTCGCCATCGGTCCCTCCTGCTCATCGTGCTGACGCTCTTGAGTGTAGTGCTTGCGATTCCTTAAGTGTAGTGCTCTACTTAAGCCCAGAGGGGCCACCACGCACCGAAGCGAGGTGATCACTCAGCGCCCGGAGGGACAGCACTGACGGTGGTCTCGAAGGAAGCGACAGCACGTTGATAACCGCAGATCAGGGACCACGCCGGTAACCCGTGGACCGCCAGCCTTCGAGCGTGTGGGAGGTCGGAAACATGGCGGTGAAGACCGGCACCCGACGGCTCCGAGTCGTCGCGGTCCAGCACCTCGCGCGCCACGCGCGTCGTGCCGGAGCCGCGCCTACTCGGCACCCCGGCCGCCAGGGGCGATAGCAGCGCCCCGGCGGCCCTTGCACCGTCGCTGCGCGTCACCCGGGCCGCCGCCGACGTCGTGCCCTTCCCGGCCGCCGACGAGGCCGCCGCCGCGCAGCTCGCCGCCTGACCAGACCTCACCCCCCACCGGCCCCCGGCACCCGCCGGGGGCCTTCGCACGACAGAAGGGACCGACCGCATGACCGATGACGTTCACGCGCACCCGGTCGACCAGCCGCTCTACGGACGCACGGCCGACGCCATCCCGGACCAGCTCCGCGAGCACCCGACCCCCGGCGGTGAGTCCTCCCGGATGACCCTCCGGGTGAGCACGGACGGCGGCCGCTCGTACGGCACCGCCGTGACCGAGGCCGTCGACCACCAGACCGCGTGGGAGAACGCGGGGCCGATGGGCCTCGGGCCCGGCCCCTGGCCGCCCTGCCAGTGCCCCCGCCACCGAGGCGGAACCGCCGGCCTCCCCGGCCCCCGCGGCTGACCAGACCAGACGACGACGGCCCCCGAGGCGATAGCAGCGCCTGAACCGGGGGCCGTGCCCGCGCGCACCAACCGAATCACCAGGAGGAACGACGCATGACGGACCGTACCAACAACCTGGTCACCTGCCCCACCGACTCCGACCCGGACATGGACGAGGCCCTGCGCCGCGTCCGCCAGGGCAAGGGCGGCCGCCGTGGCTGACCGCCCCGACCAGCCGCAGCGCACCGTCCCCCCGCAGCGCCGCCGCATCGTCGTGGTCCCGACGCCCACCCCGATGCCGCCGCTGCCCCGGGACCCCGCCGCCCGGCGCCGGGTCATCCGGCAGCGCCGATGGTGACCCGCCGCCGGCCTCCGCGTCGGCTGACCGTCCGCGAGGCCGCCGCCGTCCTGGTCCTCACCGTGCACGCCACGGCGTGGCTGGCCGTCTCGGTCGTCCAGCCGTCCGTGCCCACGGTGCTCACCTGCCTGTCGGCGTACGGCGCCGCCCTCGCCACCCTCGCCCTGATCCTCACCGCCGGGCGAGACGGCCGCACCTGACCACCCTTCGGACGCCACGGCGGCCGCCGCCCCCTCGCTTCGGGGACGGCGGCCGCCGCTTCGGACACACTTCGCCCGACCATCCCCCGGAGGACCTGATGACCCTCACCACCCTGCCCCTCAGCAAGCAGCCCACCGGCCCCGGCCGGTCCTCGCCGCGCTCCGCTTCGGACGCGTCGCCGACGACTTCGGGCACGGCGGCCGCCGCTTCGGGCCCGGCCGCCCCGGCTCCGGAGACGACCGCGACGGCTCCGGGCACGGGCCGCCGCTGGAGCCTCCCCGGCGGGCTCACCCGAGCGCAGTCGACCACCGCCGCGGCGATCGTCCTCGCCGCCCTGGCGCTCGCCGCGATCGGCCTCTACCTCTCCTTCGAGCACGTCGCCACGTTCGCGCACGACCGGCTCGGCTTCGCCACCCTGGGCAAGGCCCGGCTGTTCACGGTCGGCGTCGACGTCGGCATCCTGGTCCTGATCGCCCTCGACCTGCTCATGGCCTGGCTGCGCCGCCCCATCGGCTGGGTCCGCTTCCCCGTGTGGCTGCTGACCGGCGCCACGATCGTCCTCAACGCCGCGAGCGCCGCCCCGGCGGCCGGCGCCTGGACCGCCCTGGACTACGTGGCCACCTTCGCCCACGGCATCGTCCCGGTGCTGTTCATCGCCATCGTGGAGGTCGGCAAGACCGCCGTTGACCGCGTGGTCCGCCCCGACGCCCACGACGGCCCGGGCGTCCCGCTCTACCGCTGGTTCCTCGCCCCCGCCCCGACGTTCGCCCTGTGGCGCCGCATGAAGCTGTGGGCGGTCGCCACCTACGCGGAGGCCGTGGAGCTGGACAAGGAGCTGCGCGTCTACCGCGTCATGCTGGAGCGCGAATACGGCAGCGCCCGCAAGGCCCCCTCGGACGCCCGGCTGCCCCTCACGATGGAGCGGTACGGCCTGACCGTCGCGGAGGCCTTGGCGCTCCCCCGGGAGGCCGAGGAGCGCGCACAGGCCCTCCGGGAGGCCGAGGAGGACGCCAGGGTCGCCGAGGAGGCCCGCAAGGCCGACCGGGCCGCCCGGGCCGAGATCGCCCGCCTCAAGGCCGCTGGATCCGTCCAGGCCGCCCGTACCGAGGTGGACGCGTCGACCAGCCGCGCGGAGGTCCTGGCGGCCGCCGACGTCGCCGCCGCCGAGCGGGCCGCGACCGCCGAGACGGAGGCCGTCCAGTCGGAGGCCGCCGCCCGGGCCGACGCCGACCGCGCCGCCGCTGAGGGACGCGCCGCCGAAGCCCGTCGCCGCGCGGCCGAAGCCGACGAGGCCGCCGCCGAAGCGCGGGCCCGTGAAGCCGAAGCGGCCCGCCTCGCGGCCGAAGAGGAGGACCGCACGGCGGCCGCCGAAGCCCGCACGGAGGAGTCCCGGGCCCGCGCCGCCCTGGCGCAGCGGGACGTGGCCGAAGCCGAGCGGGCCGCCGCCGAAGCCCGCCGCCGGACGGCCGAAGCGGAGCGCGCGGCGGTCGAAGCGGAGGACGAACTGACCCTCTCCCCGCGTGACCGGAAGATCCGCAAGGTGGCCCGGATGATCCTCGCCGAGGGCGCCGGCCACCCGGAGAAC
This sequence comes from Streptomyces sp. NPDC093065, assembly GCF_044754585.1. Classification (NCBI taxonomy): domain Bacteria; kingdom Bacillati; phylum Actinomycetota; class Actinomycetes; order Kitasatosporales; family Streptomycetaceae; genus Streptomyces; species Streptomyces sp. NPDC093065. The sequence continues at coordinate 20,583 of NZ_JBIVPJ010000039.1, forward strand.
CTGCCCCTGGAGGCGGTCATGTCCGCCTGCTCCGTCTCCCAGACGACGGCCTCGGAGTACCGGACCGCAGCCGCGCAGCTCCTCGCCGAGGGCTACACCCCGGAGGCCCGCTGATGGCCCGCAGCCGCGTCAAGCCTCGCGCGCCGCGCCGCGCGCCCGAGGAGAACGTGCCCGGACAGCTCGGGCTGTTCGGCTCCGCCGACCCCTGGCAGCCCACCGGCTGCCGCTGCTGGCCTCCCGACAACCGCGGCTGTGGCCATTGCCGGACCTGTTCCGCCTGCCAGGACTGCGGGAGGTGCGTCGGCCCCGGCTGCGCGTGCGGCTGCGACGACGACTGACCAGCACAGACACCCACCACACCGAGGGGCGGCCCACACCGGGCCGTCCCTCGTCGTGCGCCTGGTGCTGCTGCTGCCGTTCCCGGCCCACCCCCTCACGGCCGGGCGCGGTTGCGGGACCACCCGCCGCCATGCCCCTACGGCACACCACGGAGGACACCGTGACCGAGATCAACCGGCGCCCTGACGCCGACTACTCCAGGCTCCTCGACCTGGACGTCCTGACCGCCTGGACCATGGACCGGCAGCGCGTCCACCACCAGGACGCGGCCGCGTACGAGGAGATCCTGGCCCTGTTCCAGTCCGCGCTCCGCTCCGAGGTGGTCGACGGCGACGGCCGCCTGTCCGCCCCAGCGCGGGCCCGCAAGGTGGAGAAGCACCTCCGGGCCGCCGTCAAGGCCGCCAGGAAGCAGGAGGGCGCCATGGAGCGCGTCCGCCTGGCCTTCGCCGCCCACCAGGCGCACGTCAAGGCCCTCCCCGCGCAGCGCGAAGCCAAGCAGATCAGGAAGGCCGGCCGCCGGTCGTCGGTCGCCGCTCTGACGGCCAAGAGCCTCCACAAGTCGGCGGCCTCCTTCGCCCCGGCCACCGAGGACACCACGGCGGCCCCCGCCGCCTCGAGCACCGCCCCGGCCGCGCGCGGCATCACCGACCTGTTCGACCAGCGGAGGGGCGCGTGAGCGAGGTCGTCGTCACCCCCGAGCAGCGCCGCTACGAGAACCGCGTACGGCATTTGCAGGCGAGGCAGACCGCAAACCAGACCCGGGGGCCGAAGGGCGTCGCCGCCGTCTGGTGGGACCAGGCCCGAGCGCTCGCCACCCGAGCCGAGCGCAACGGCGACCCGGAGATGTGGGACCACCTGGCCCGCACGCTGCAGAACTGGTGCTCCCTCGCCGAGGAGCGCGAGCAGGAGCAGCACGCGCAGTAATCATCACCATCATCATCACCGGGGCCGGGGCTGCCTCGCGTGCGCATAATGCGGGCGCTCGGGCGAGCGGGCGCACGGGCGCGCGAGGATGCCCCACCCGGTGACTGACCGTCAAGGGAGCGCCACCAGTGGGCGACGACGACAACGTGACCGTTTTGCGGCCGAGGAGCGCGGCACCGCCGGGCCTTCCTCCGCTGCCTCCACCACCTCCAGGGCGGCCCTCGTCGCCCCCGACTCCACCGACCGCCCCGCCGCCGGGACCACCCCCCAGCAGTGGGGCGGATCCCGTTCCCGACAGCAACGGCCGCCGGTCGGCGGCCGACTCCCTCGCCGCCGCGACCGCGCCGGGCCTGCCCACGCCGCCCCCGCCTCCGCCGGTCCCGGCGACGTTCCGTTCGGACGGCCTGGACGACGGCGGCGACGAGGGGGAGGAGATCGGCATGGGGACGCTTGGGCTCGCGGCGGTCCTCGCCGTCGCGCTCGCCGCCCTGCGGGGAACGGCCGGCGCCATCACCGACTGGAGGCAGCGCCGCATGGAGGCGGCCGCCGAGGCCGCGCCCCTGCGCGCCGCGCGGCTCAAGCTCCAGGAGGCGCAGATGAAGGCGGACGCCGCGAGCACCGGAAGCGGCGGCCGCGTCCCGTCCAGCAACGAGTACGGCCGCCGCTCCCTGGCCCGCACCGGGTCCGGCGGCGGAGGCAGCGGCGGGGGAGGACGGAGCGGCGGCGGAAGCGGCCGTGCGGGCAGCGGCTCGTCGTCCGGCGGCCGCACTGGCCCCGGCCGGTCTCTCGCCTCCTCGGGCAGCCCCGGCAGCCGTACGGGCTCGCCGTCCGGCTCGGGCGGCACCGGCCCGGGCCGCAAGGGCAGCGGCTCCCCCGCGGGCGGCTCGGGCTCGTCGACCACCAGGAGCACGGGCACCAATAAGGGATCGTCCAGCGGTTCCGGACCGGGCAGCGGAGGAAAGGCCGGCGGAAGCGGCGGCAGCTCGGGCAAGGGCTCGTCGTCCGGCTCCAGCTCGGGCAGCGGCGGCGGTCGGCGCCCGGGCGTTCTCGGGCAGCTCGCCCTCGATGGCTCGAAGCGCCGTACCGCCCGGCAGGCGGGCGAACGAAAGGAAGCCGCCCGCCAGCAGAAAGCCGACCTGGCGGAGCGCAAGCGGGCCGGGAAAGACGGCGACGCCAGCAAGAGCACGGGCGCGGGGGGCACCAGCAGCAAGGCACCCGGCGCCACCGGCAAGGACGGCAGCAAGTCGGCCGGCACCGGCCGCGTCACCCTGGGCCAGGCCCTCGGAGACGAGACCCGGCGCCGCGCGGAGGAGCGTCTGCGCCGTCGCCGGGAGTCTCCCGACCCGCCGTTCATTCACCGCGTCCCCCGTGACGGCGCCGAGGCCGCCGAGGGGGCGGCCGCGACGACGACCGGGGACGGCAAGAGCAGCCCGGGAGCGCCCGCAGGAGGCGCCACAACATCCACGCCGGGGCCGACGACCGGGACCACCACCGGAGGCCCTGGAACGTCCGCAGGCGGCCCTACGGCGACCGGTCCGGGCGCCGGGTCCACCACGGGCCCGAGCGGAGGCCCCGGGGCCGGGTGGGAGTACTGGCGGCCCCCGGGCGGCGGCGGCCGCCGTAACCCCTGGGACAGCCTCTTTGAAGCCGAGTGGGACGCCCAGGTCGTGTGGACCGTGGAGCAGGTCGACCCGCCCGGCGCGCACGCCAAGCTCTGGGAGCCCGAGGCCATCGCCCCCGCCCGCGCCGGCCTTCCCGCCGGGGCCGCCCCGACCACCACGGCGGCCGCCCCGGCCGCCACCGTCACGACCACGAAGGAGACGCGCGTGAGCGCACCCCTGATCCCCACGCCCCGCGCGGGCGGGGCCGCCTCCGAGCACCTGACGGACGTCACCCTGGACGACGTCCTCAAGTCGCTGGAGAAGTCCAAGACGGACTGCTTCGCCACCTACGACGAGTGCGCCGACCTCGCCGACAAGGCGCTGAAGCTGCGCGACTCGCTTCACGAGCTGGCGGACGAACTGGCGGAGCGGCACAACGTGATCGGCCGCCTGACGTCGGCCGCCATGCACCGGCTCGGGGAGTCCATGGACCTCCTGGCCCGCCGGGCGGAGGCGATGCGCACGGAGTCGCTGCACGCGGCGGAGTCCGTGGAGCTCGCGCACGACGAGATGCACGACGCGTACAAGCCGGTCCAGCAGGCCGCCGCCGACGCGGGCCTGGTCATGCCGTCCGCCCGCATCCACAACGAGGACTGATCACCGTGAGCGATCTCGTACCGCGCCCCGCCAACCTGCCCGCCGCCACCGGCAAGCCGAGCTTTACCCGCCTGGCCGCCCGCATGGCGACGCTCACCGCATCCGCCCTCGCGCTGAAAGAGGGCCTGTGGGCGCTCAAGCGCCGCATGGAGACCGACGCCGACCACGCCGACATGCTCGCCGACCTGTGCGTCGCTGCCGAGGTGGAGCAGCGGTTCACCGGCCAGATCAACGAGGCCGGGACGGCGCTGCGCAAGGTCGCGGAGGCGTCCGCCGAACTGGCCCGCGCCGCCGACCAGGTACAGCACGACTCGCAGGGCCTCCACGACGCCCACCAGGGCGAATACCGGGGCGTGTACGAGGCCGTGAACGCCTCGGGCGTCCGCCAGGCCAAGCCCGGTTTCTACCGCACCCGCTGACCGCCCGTCCGACACCAACCACCCCGGGGCCCGGCCACCACGGCCGGGCCCCTCCTCGTGCCCTGGAGGACACCGCCGTGACCGCCGAGACCGTCACCCCCGCCACCACCCCGGCCGCCGACGTCCGGCCGCCGCTGAGTCCGACCGCCGCCCGGCACCTGGCCACCGTGGAGCGCATCGCCTACGGGGCCGCCGGCCTGACGGCCGCCGTCGGCCCGAGCACCGACCTGTGGCAGCTCCACGCCGCCGCCCTCGGGACCGGCGCCGGGGTCCTGTGGCGTCTGTGGACCCGCACCCGCGACCGTGCCGACGGCTTCGGCGGCCGCCTCCTGACGTCCTGCTACAAGGCCGTTCCGGTCCTCGGGCTGTCGACCGCGTACGGCGTCGCCCTGGCCTTCCCGGGCACCGTCTGGTGGGAGGTCGCCGCGTCCGTCGCCGTCGCCACCGCATCGGCCGTCGCCGTGCCCCTGACCCGCTCCCGTGGCGTGCGCCGGGCCGCCGACAACCTCCCGGCCGTCGTCGCCGCACAGGCGCCGGCCGACGAGGAGCAGCCCGAGCAGGACGGCTACGAGGGCGACGTCGCCCGGCACTGGGCAGCCTCTCCGGCCACCGGCACCACGCGCCTGGCCCACGTCCGCCAGTACCACTTGGACCGCCCCGACTTCGAGGCCGTGATCCTCGCGCAGCCCGGCGAGGCCGTCCCCGGCAGCCTGGACCGCCGGGCCGTCGCCGCCGTCTACGACGTCCCCGAGGAGGCCGTGCGGCTCGCCCCGGTCCCCGGACACGGCCCCGGCCGGATCGCCGTCTGTGTCGCCCCCGTCGAACTCCTGGCCCGCCAGCAGCACCAGGAGCCCGGCGACCAGCTCGCCGCCCTGTGGGCCGCGAAGGTGTCCGCCCCGAAGGGCGTCGCCCCGGGCGTGGAGCTGGTCGACCACCGTCTCGAGGAGGACCGCATCGTGATGCGCGTGGAGGCCCCGGACACGCAGCTCCTCGCCCTCCCGCGGCTCCCCCTCGCCCGGGCCCTCGGGGTGGAGGACCCGGAGCTGCTGATGATCGAGACGGACGGCATGGCGCACGGCGTCGTCACCCTTTACCGGGAACACCCGCTCCTGACCGTCCGCGAGGCCACCCCGGACGACCTGGTCATGGACCGGCACGGCCGCATCGCCATTGGCATGCGCCACGATGGCCGGCCCGCCCGCTGGCCGCTCTATGACCCGGAGCTGGGCGCCCTGACGGACCTCCTGGTCGGCGCCCCCGGCTCGGGCAAGTCCGTGACCCTGCTGACCCTGATCGCCGCCGAGCGGGCGAACGGGATCGTCTCCGTGGTCGCCGACGCGCAGGACGGCATGAGCCTCCCGGAGGCGGAGGGCCGGGTGTTCCACTTCGGCGCCGGGCAGGCGGAGGCGGCCGCCACCCTCGCCGCGTACTCCGCCGTCGCCTCCTACCGCCAGGAGGTCAGCGCCGCGAACGGCTGGGGGTCCTTCACCCTGGGCAAGCCGTGGCGCCTGGCCATCCTGACCATGGACGAGATCAACCGCATGCTGGCCATGGACTCCGGTCTGCCCGCCCCGTTCCGCAAGTGGGTTGCCGGGATGCTCGGGGCCGGACAGATCACGTGGCGGAAGGTCGGCATGGGCGTCCGGATCGCCGGTCAGTCCATCCACCTCGCCGACCTCGCGGACTCCGAGAAGATCCGCGCGAACGCCAAGAACGGGTCCGTCTGGCTCGGGCGGGTCAACTCCTCCATGACGCGCTCCATGGCGTCCGACATGACCACCGGTGCCGTGGAGATCACGCCCGTCCCGAAGTACTTCGGGGTGACCGGCACGGCCGAGCTGGACGCCGCATGGTCCGGCGACGAGGCGCCCACCGGTCCCGTCACCGCCGGGACGGCCTGGCTCATCCAGTCCGGACAGCCGTACCTCTCCCGGGTCTGGCGGGCCGTCAAGGAGAACCGGACATACCCGAGCCTGATCGGCCTCATGGAGTCCTCGCCCCTGGTCGACTTCACCCCGCCCGAGGCCGACGTCTTCCGCCGCGCCTACGACGAGGCCCTGACGATCGCCGTGGCGCTCCTGGAGGGCGACGAGGACGGCGGAGGCGCACCGGCCCCCGCGGCTCCCCGTCGGACCGCGCAGGCCGCCGACGCGGGCCCGTCCCGGGTCCCGGCGCCGCCCGCCACCGCGCGGACCCTCCAGGTCCTCGTGCTGGAGGCCCTGGCCGCCGGGCAGCTCCGCACCCGCGAGATCCGCAAGGCGGTAGGCGCCGGCACCGACGGCGGCCCGTCCTCCGGGTCCGTGGACAACGCCCTCCAGGCCCTCCAAGACGCCGGGCTCGTCGCCCGCGTCGCCCACGGCGTGTGGGCTCGCACCGACCAGGCCGACCCCTCCTGACCCCGCACCCCTCGCCGGGCCCCTGACGCGCCGTACGCGGCCGCCGGGGCCCGGCCCGCTCTCCCTCGCCGGAGGACCCCGTGAACGCCCCCAGCGTCGCCGCACAGGCCCCCGAGCGGGCCGACACCAGACCAGCACCGCCCGCGTCCCTGGAGGACCGCCTGACGGCCGTGAGCGCCCTCATGGACAACCGGCTCACGGTCGCCGCCCTGGCCGTCGCCGTGAACACCGCCGTAAGCGTCCCCGACGTCGGGCCCGTCGACCTGGCCGACGTCGTCCGCGTCCCCGCCGACGTCCAGCCCTACCGGCCGCCCGTCGACCTCTACCCGACCCCCGTCGCCGCCGTCCTGCAACGTGCCCGGGCCCGGCTGGAACGGGACGGCTGGTGCCAGGGCGCCACGGTCGACGAGGACGGCGCCCGCTGCCTCTACGGCGCGCTACACGCCGAGGCCGCCAGCACCGGCGAGCTGCACGACGCACTCGCCGTCCTCCTGGACGCCATCCGCCGGCACTTCCCCGACGAGGAGTCCGTGCCCGCCTTCAACGACGGCCGCCACGGGCCCCGCGTCGTCTTCCGCGTCCTGGACCAGGCCGCGGACCTCGCCCACACCCGCAACCTCTGATCACCGAACGGAGAACCGCCTCATGCCCCTTCACCGCGCGGTCGGCTGCGACACAACCGGCTGCCTCGCCCTCTACCTCGCCGCCCCCCAGCTCGGGCGCGACGCCGCACAGTTCGCCGCCGTACGGGCCGGATGGACCGTCACCGCCGGGGGCCTCACCTCCCGTTGCCCGTGCTGCGCCCGCGGCGGCCTCCCCGTCCTGGAACGCGGCGACTGCCCCGTGTGCACCGGCTCCACGTTCAGCCGCGAGGACGCCGACGTCTGCCACCACTGCGGGCACACCACCCCGCACCCGGACGACGCGTACGACGACGAGGACCAGGAGCACGGCGAGCAGCTGCACGCGGCGGAGGCCGACCGGTGACCGGCGGACCGCTCGACGGCCGCTCGGTCCGGCCCGAAGACCTCTCGCACTCCATGCTCGTCGCCGTCCTCATGGCGCACGGCGGCTCCCTGACCATCCCGGTCTCCGCGTTCGAGCCGGACAGCACCGGAGGCCCTGACGGCTCCTGGCACGCCGTGGCGCTGGAGCCCCTCGAGGACGGCACGGTGCGGCTCTCCGTCCGGCCCCGGCCGTCCGACACCGACGCAGCCGGCGTCCGCTTCCTGTGACCAGCCCGACCCGGCGGCCGCCACTTCAGGCCGCCGGCCTTCCCGATCCACCGAAGGAGCACGCATGCGCACCACGTCCACCGCCGCAGCCGCCCGGTTCACCGCCGCCTACGCTCTGCTCACGGCCTCCCACGAAGCCGGGGACTACTGGGTACAGCGGGACGCCGATGCGGTCGCCAAGGGCCACCAGGGGCACGAGGGCCGGGCTGCCTGCGTCCGGCACGTCGCCTCCTACACCGCGACACAGGGCCTCGCCCTGACGGCCGCCTCCCGCTATCTCGGGCTACGCCTGTCCTGGCGACGCGTGGCCGCTGCCCTCGCCGTCTCCGCCGTCACGCACTATGCAGCCGACCGGTGCGCCGGTCACTGGCGCGAGACCGGCGACGACGCCCCGGTCCTGGTCCGCTTCGCCCACCACATCGGCAAGCGCCAGTGGCTCACGAAGGACCCGGGCGCCGGGCCCCTGCTGGACCAGGCATGGCACAAGGCGTGGATCGCTGCGGCCGCCCTGGTCGCTGCCGGTCCCGCCGACACCTGCTGACATAACCCGCGCACAGGCTGACATCCCCGGGCCCCCGGCCGCCCCCTCCAACGAGGGGCGCGGCCGGGGGCCCTTTTTGTGCGTCCCCCGCACGTCGTATCTCTGACGGACCGTTTCTTGGTCAACCGGCGATCCGGAGTTACGGTCAACGCTCCCCCGATGCCCGTGTGTCTGTGGTGACTGCCGATCTTGTTCGCCAAGATCGAAAAGCAGGCATGGACAAAGGGGGTTCCCCTGCCGGGGAACCCCGGCCACGGCCGGGTAGGGCGAACGACTGCACAACCGCACAAGGTGCGGAACGGGGGAGGGGCGCCGGATGGCGTGGGTGACCGAGATCAGCGCCGACGAGCAGGTCGACTACCGGCTCAGCCGTCAGGCGGGATGCGGCGTCGTCGACGGGGCCGGCCAGCAGATCGAGGCCGGGCAGGACGACCAGGTCGACTACCGACTGGAGTCGGACGCGGACGGCGTCCTGGTGTGGATCGGCTCCGGCCTGGACGCCGTCGGCCTCACGGCCGGCACCGTGATGACCCCGGACGGCGAGGCCGCGGCCCGCCGTCTGATGAAGGGCTGCCACCCCGCCACCGGCGCCCGGCTCATCACCACCAAGACGTCCGTGCGTGCCGACGAGAAGGCGGCGCTGACCGTCGCTCCGCTGCTACGCGCCATCGAGGCGAAGGCCGCTGAGGAAGGCGTCGAACCCGCCGCGCTGCTGGAGGGAAAACCGAAGCAGCAGAAGGTGCTCGCGCAGCAGCAGCGCATGGTCAACCGGAAGGGCGAGGCGCAGCGGCTGCACGTCGAGACCGTGCGCAAACTCGCCCGCGCCACCGGCATCGACCTCGACGCGGTGTACGGCAAGGACGCGATCGAGTTCGCGTGGAAGCACAAGGATCTGCGCGTCGACTCCCGTGTGCGCGGCTGGGACATCGTGCTCGACCTGACCAAGTCCGACAGCACGCTCGACGGCCTGATGCCCGACCTCGACGAGCGCACGTACCGCGAGATCGTCCACCAGGCGAAGGACGAGACGCTGCGCATGGCGGAGCAGATGGTCGGCTACGCGGTCGGCAGCGAGGACGGCGAGCCGGTGCGGATCGCGACCGGCGGTCTGCTCGGCTGGTCCGTCGAGCACCGCGCCGCACGTCCAATGGGCGACGGACAGCCCGGAGACCCGCACCTGCACCTGCACGTCGTCATCGCCAACATGGCGCTCTGCGAGGACGGCAAGTGGCGGTCGATCGCCAACTCCGGACGTGACCTCTACCGGCACGCCGCCGTGCTCGACGCGGTCTTCAAGGGCCGCGTCCGTCAGCTCACGTACGAGCGGTTCGGCGTACGCCGCGTGCAGGCGGAGACGACCCGTGCGTGGGAGATCGACGGCATCCCCGAGCAGCTGCGCGACGCGTTCAGCCGACGCGGCGCCCTGGTGACCGAGACCGCCGGCGAGGACGCCTCGCTGGAGAACAAGATGCGGGTCTCCGCGAAGACGCGCCGCGCCAAGCACGCGGCGGACGCGAACGGGATGCGGGCCAGCTGGCGGGAGCGCGCCGAGGCCCTCGGCATCGACGTGGACACGATGCTCGCCGCGGCCGCGCCCGGTCCGCCCGGCCCGGACGGCGGAGCATCTGTCGACGGACCCGGCGGCCCTCGCATCCCGCCGCCCAGCGACATCGCCGCCGTGGTGTTCGATCCCGACCACGGCGTCACCGCGACGAAGAAGGCGTTCACCCGTGCCGAGCTGATGGCGGCCGTCGCCAACGCGCTGCCGTACGGATTCGGCAGTGCAGAACTCACCGAGCTGCAGCACCTGGTCGACGACGTCCTGCGCGTCGAGGGATACGCCGTGCCGCTGCGGCACCTCGGCTCCACGGTGATGTCCAGCACCGACCGGTACACCACCCGCGACGTCCTGGCCGCCGAGGACGTCGCCGTCACCCAGGCCCGTACGCGGGCCGGCGACAACACCGTCCGCCTGACCCCGGAGCAGGCCGACGCCGCCATGTCGGTGTTCGCCGTGGCGGCCGGGTTCGAGCTGTCCGAGCAGCAGCGCGAGGTCGTCACCCGGCTGCTGACCGCCGGGAACGGCATCGACGCCGTCATCGGTGTGGCCGGCGCGGGCAAGTCCACGCTCATGGACGCCTGCCGGATCGCCTGGGATGCCACCGGCACCACGTACGCGGGCGCGTGCCTGTCAGCGGTCGGCGCGCAGGGACTGCAGGACGCCTCCGCCATCCCCTCGCGCACCGTGGCCTCCTGGCTGAAGCGGATCGAGTCCGGCGAGGGCCTGACCGGGATCGACGTCCTGGTCGTCGACGAGGCGGTGATGACCGACGACCGTTCCGCGGCGAAGCTGCTGACCGAGGCGGCCCGCACCGGCACGCAGGTCCTCGCGATCGGCGACCCCAAGCAGCTCCAGGCCGTCGGCATCGGCGGCTGGTTCGCGGAGGTGCACCGCCTTGTCGGCGGCCTGACCCTCGACGAGAACCGCCGCCAGCGCGACGACGCCGAGCGGGCCGCGCTCGACATCTGGCGCACCGGCGACCACCACAAGGCCTTGCAGATGCTCGCGGCCGCCGAGCGCGTGCACCCGGCGGACACCGCCGACGAAGCCCGCTCCCAAATGCTGATGGCCTGGGACAAGCTGCGCGACCAGTGGCCGAACGAACTCGACCTGCTGGACAACCTCGCCGTCCTCGCCGCGCGCAACGACGACGTCGACCTCCTCAACGCTGGCGCCCAGGAGATGCGCCGCCAGAACGGCGAGCTGGGCGACACCATGCACACCTACGCCCTGCCCGGCGGCCGCACCCTGACCCTCGCCGAGAACGACGTCGTCCGCGTCCGCGTCAACGACTACCGCTCCCGTCGCGACCCCGACCAGCCCGACATCCTCAACGGCTACCGGGCCAAGGTCACCGCCATCACCGACGACCACCGCGTCCAGATCACCTGGCGGGCCAAGGACCCGTCCTCCCCCACCGGCACCAAGGAAGTCTCCGCGTGGATGGCCCCAGAGGACATCGCCGGCGGCGCCCTCTCCCTCGGCTACGCCATGACCGTCGCCGCCAGCCAGGGCATGACCTGCCACACCTCGCTGCTGTACGGCCACGGCTGCAACGCGTTCGCGGCCTATCCCGGCATCACCCGCGGCAAGGAGGCCAACCACCTCTGGCTCCCCCTGGACGTCGTAGAGGACGAGCGCACCCAGCGCGAACTGGGCGACGCCCGCACCGAGACGGAGCTCCTGCAGCGCAGCATCTTCGCGTTCGCCGACTACCTCGGACAGTCCAAGCCGGACGGCATGATCTCCGACGAACTGCGCGCCGCCCCCGAGCCGGTCGCCCTGCCCCGGCAGACCGAACGCCTCACCGCCCGCGAGGAACACGAGGCCGCCCTGCGCAACGCCAGCGCCGCCCGGGAGCGCAGCGTGCGCGCGGCTCGGTCGAAGTCGACGTTCGTGCAGCGGCAGATGTGGGAGGACGCCGCCCGCCGCGCCGAGCTCGCGAGCGCCGAGCAGGAGCGCCGCCAGGACGACGTCGAGCTGCCCGCGTACGACACCGGGGAGACCGGCGCGGACGGTCCGCAGTGGTCCGAGGAGCACCAGGCGCGGCTCGACGCGGCCCTCCGCGTGCAGGAGCTGCGGGCCATCCCGTCCGCAGCCAAGCGGCCGTACGGCGACCTGCCCGACAAGGAACTGCGCACCCGGATGGGCCTCTACCTGGAGGCGGCCGAAACGGCTGAGGCTCTGGCCGCCGAGGCCCGCGAGGAGTACCGGCAGCGGCACGAGGCCCTGGAGCGCGACGCCGAGGCCGGCACCACCCGCGGCCGCGAGTTCGCCACCCGGGCCGACGTCGTCCTCACCGCCGCCGAGGCCCTGCTGACCCGCGCCCGTGAGGAGACAGACGCCGCCGCCGAGGCAGCGCAGAAGGCGAAGGAGCTCCGCAGCCAGTACGACAAGACGGAGACCGCCCGCAGGGCCGGCCACGTCACGCTCGCGCTCACCTTCACCACCAAGAAGGCCGTGAAGAAGGCGACCGACAAGCTGGTGGAGCAGCGCATGGAGGCCGAAGCCGAGGAGATGCGCGCCAAGCGGGCCGCCGCGGACGCCCGCACTCAGGCGTGGGACGCGCTGACCGAGGACCCGGACGCCCGGGCGCTCGGGGCCATCGGCTACCGTCCGGCCACCGTCGAGGACCTCGCCACCAAGCTGCAGGAGCTGCGCACCGCCCTGCCGGATCGGGCACAGGCGATCGACACGGGCGATCTGCGCCGCCGCAACGACGCGCACGGCCGCATCCAGTCCTCGACTCGGAAGGCCGCCGAGTTCCGCGGCTACATCGACGCCGTCCGCCAGGAGCAGGCGTACCGCAGGACGATCCGGGAGCTCAGTCCCGACCGGCACGACGAGGAGGCGCGCTACCGGGTGGCCCCGGGGCCTCGACCTCTTCGAGCAGCCGTTCCAGCTCCGCCCAGGAGCGAACCCGCTGGCGCGCGTACAAGGGGCTGTCGAAGAACAGGGCGTGGCAGTGCTGGGTGAGATCCCGTAGGACGGTCAGCTTCTGTGCCTCGGGCCGATCCGATATCCAGACGCCCCGCGTGTTACCGGAGTAGCGCACCGCCAGGCCGGGGAGCTTCGGCCCCTGGTAAGCGAAGAGGAGCTGTACGGCGTGGTCGGTGAGGTACTTGGTTGCTTCGTCGACCTGGGCTTGCCAGCGGAGGCGTTCGTCCCGGAGTGCCGCGCGGACGGTCTCAGTGGCTTCTGGGACGACGGGTACGGCGAGCAGTTGCGTGACCGCCGACAGGACGTCCAGCATGTTCGCCTGGAACTTCTCACGGGCTTGCATCTTCGCCTGGAAGCGCCGGTTGCGGACCTCCAGGAGGGGTGCGACGTACCGGCCGCCGACGATCAGGGTGAGGAGGGACGTCACGATCGAGATGAAGGCGGTCGAGCTCCATGAGGGCATCCAGTCGGGCATATCCGTGATTGTGGTGTAGCTGCCGAAGCCAGGGTGACGTCATCACGAACATGACGCCGTACGTGACGATGACCATCTTGCAGTGCGCATCATTGAAGACCTCGCCCTTGTCGTCATGGCCGTGCTGCGTGTGCGAACTGTCGCTCGATCCGCGTGGCGAAGACTGCGACGATCGGGAGGAAGCCGTTACGACCTCCAGTCCGTCGCCGATCATCTCGATCTTGTTTGCTACCTAGACCTGTCGATCTTGCCCTGGAACCACAGCGTGAACGCCGAAGGCCCTCTCGTCGTACAACGAGAGGGCCACGGAGGCGAATGATCGCGACGCTCGATTCGACCTTGGTCCGGCGGAGCGTGAGCTAGAGCTGGTAGATCCAGAGGAGAGCCTGCTCGCCGAAGCTCTGGCCGAAGACCTTGAAGACCCCGCTCGTGAGGCCGAACGCGGCAGCACCCAGGAGTCCGCTGAGGACGCGGTGCTTCGAAACGAAGGTACGGAGGGCCGTCCACGACGACTTCCACCGAGCCACCTGGCTCGACGGCAGGTCGGACTCCCCCGTAGTCTCGGGGTTGGAACTGATGGTTCTTCTCCAATCATGAGAAGTGCTGGCCGTGCTTCTTGGTCGGGTGCGAGACCCATCGGACTGCTGTGCGGCCCCCCGTTGGCGCGGGGGGCCGCAGTCGTCTCACCTCCTGGTGCCGGACCGCAATCGAACTGCTGTGGCGTCGCGAGCCCGTTGGCGCGGTGCCTCTTCGAAAACCCGTCAACTCGGGTCCTCCCAGCGGCTGCTCTTGTCGCTCCCAAAGAGCCTATAGGGCCCCACTGACACTAAAATGTTGTAAAAAGATGTCGCGAGACATCGCTAACAGGATGAGCTGAGGAAAGTGGCATATGCCAGCACGTCCACGAATCCCGGACCCCGAGCAGGGACCACTCCAACGGTTCGCGTATGACCTCCGTGAGCTGGGCCGAGACAAGGTCTCGGTGGGGTGGATCGCGGGGCATGAGCAGACGACGGCCTCCAGGGCAGCCCTCTACGCGGCGCTCTCCGGCACTCGCCTGCCGACAGCGGAGACCATCAGTGCCCTGTTGCGCTGGTGGGTGGGCAATCCCGCAGATGAAGTGCTGGATCTGGAGGAGACCTATGTGGAGTCCACGTGGGCATGGATCGAACGCCTTCCGAGGGACCATGAAGGCCGCCAGCTCGCGACGGGGTGGCGGACGCGGCACCTGGGCATCGTTCGCAGCATCGAGCAGGAGCGGGAGTACCGCCCCAAGGCGCAGCGCGTAACCATCACCGTCCCCCGGGAGCAAGAGCGCTTCATCGCTGAGCTGCGCAAGCTTCTGCAGCTCACCGGCCTAGAAGATGAACCGTGGCTCATGCTCGGGTCCTACAACTCGAGGGTGGAGAGGTACCTGGCCGGCGAAGCGATTCCCACTGACGCGACGTGCTGGGACCTGGTGGAGTTGCTGATCGACTTCCTTCCCCAGGGCGTCGATCTTCTTGACGTCACGACTCGCTTGACGAAGTCGGCCGAAGCCGCCAGGGCGGGGCGAGTGCGGCAACGACGTATCGCCCGGAAGCGCAGAACCTCATCGAGCTGAAGAAGCGCAGAGACGTCGACCTCGTGCTCAGGCGGGTGACGGGTCGAGCGGCGAGGTCCTCAAGAAGAGAGGGTCGCCGAACTCGCTGTGGAGGTAGAGCATGCAGAAAAATCCGTTGGTGCGGTCGACGTCGTTCTTGTCGAACTCGTCGGCTGAAGATTGAAGGCGCCCCGAGTTATCTGCGCCACGGAGCGTCGTGCAGGCCGTCGCGCCCTTCCGGACGGCTGCATTCCACCTATCTCTCACCCGCGCTGGCGGATTGGAGGCGGACGTCCGCCTGGATTCCCGTCCGGGGTCAGCTGGAAGCCCCCCGCACCGGGTCTGCGCCGCCCGTTCCGAGGGCGCGTCGGGGGCTCGGCGGCGGGGCGGGGGTGGTTCCGAGCACTCCACGGGTCCGCAAAACGCCAAGATCTGGGAGGCGGACGCTGGGCAGTGCGTCGAAAAAGTCGGCCTGTACGACGCGAATGCCCTGGAGAGAAGCATCGGGGCCGGTGCCAAGGGTGCGGCGGCTGGTCACGGCGATCATCGTACGGGCGCAGCTCGTCGCGGCCAGCTCTCCGCCCATCTGTTGATCGGCAGGTGGCGGCCAACCGTCCTCAGGGTGTGCGGACGATGGCTCCGGAGACGAACCACTGCACCAGGGCGGCGGCGAGGTGGACGCCGGCTCGGGCGGCTTCCAGAGTTTCGGGCACGGTCGCGGTCTGGGCGCCGTGCCGCGAGGTCTGCCCCTCCCACAGCGCGCGCATCATCGACTCGGCCGGGGCGATCGGATCGCCGGCTGGGGAGGAGATCGCGGCGGTGAACTTGTGCCGGGCGTTCTTGATTTCGCCCAGCATCGTGCCGAGGGTGGCCTTGGCGTTGTTGGGCTGGATGATGGCGTGCGCAGCGCACTCCACCGCCTTGATGGCCTCGCTATACGCGCGTACCGGGTCCGGGCTGCGCCCGTAGGCCGCCTGCCAGGCGGCGGCGAGGTGATCGGCGGCCGATCCGGCGGCGGGCCCGGCCGCCGCGTCGGCGATCGTATAGCGGACCGCGTCCCGCACGGCCGGGGTGACCCGCTCCTCCAGCCCGTCCTCGGCCTCGTTGACCCGGTAGGCCGACCCGGCGTCGTCGAGCATTTCGCTGAGGGTATTGATCTCCCATGAGGCCGCGGCCTTGGTCTGGAGAACCTCGTCCACCACGTCCAGTAGCTGAACACCGATGGTCTGCGTGAGCGGCTTGACGTACACCGGCGAGCCGTAGCGGTTCAGCGACGGGGATATCCGCAGGCGCAGACAGATGGGGCGGGCCTTGTGGTCCTGCTGGCTCCCTTCGTACGTGAGTGCACTGTTGACCCACCTCTGGAGCGGCACGAGCAGGTGCTCGGGCACGTCCTCGAAGGGGCCGTCGTGATCCGGAGCGGCGGCGAGGCCGGTGCGGACGGAGAAGCGCGGGCGGGAGCCGGTGGTCATGACGAAACGGTAGCCGGACGAGTGGTCACGTCGGATAAGCGCAGTGAGTTATCCGACGCGGTCGGTGGTGGCTCCCTGGACTTGGTGAAGGTCAGCTGGGCGGCTCCTCCCCTTCGATCGTGCTGGGAGGCGTCCGGCACGCATGCTGCCGAGTGCGGATGCGCTGCCATCCGGTGGTGCCGGCCAGCAGCACCAGCCCGGCGATGACATTGCCGACTACGTCGTGGAGGACGAAGTCGTACAGCGCGGCCAGGACTGCGGTCTTGGTCATCGCTGTGCCCCCGTCTGCCGTGCCTGCTGGGCGCGCTGCTGAAGGGCTGCGGCCATGCGATCGTCCGCGCTGGCCTCCGGGTGATGGCCTGTGAGGTCGCGGTGCTGCTTGCGGAGGAGTTCCCTGCGTTCTCGCAGGCGCCGGTGGAGCCGATAGATCCGGTCGGTGACCATCTTGGCGGTGATGCCAAGCGTCTCGCCGATCTCGGCGTAGCTGTATCCCTCGTAGACCATGCGGAGCATGTGGCGCTTGTGCGCCGGCAGGGATGCCAGGAAGCCGTTCAACCAGGCATGCACGAGCATTGACTCGTCCTCGAACGGGGAGTTGCCGGTCCACCAGGGCATCAGGTCCACGGCCCAGTCCTCCGTCACGCCCAGTTCCGTGAGGCGCCGGTCGCGCTGGAGGCACCACTTCCGGTAGTGGCGTGGGAAGGACTGCAGGGCCCCGCGGGTGAAGTAGGTGCGCAGACCGGCGGCCGAGGGTCGTCGGCCGCCGGTGGGCTCGGAGTCCTCCG